>CAZJGG010000087.1:0-8623 GCA_964545475.1 uncultured Eubacteriales bacterium
AACACACTTTATAAGGAGAAATGTAATGGGAACAAAAATTGATGATAGAAAAACGCTTCGGTGTACATTTTGCAGTAAAACTCAAGAGCAGGTAAGAAAGCTTATCGCCGGGCCAAATGTTTATATTTGCAACGAATGCGTAGATTTATGTTATGACCTTTTGGACGAGGACGGTTATACTTCCGCAGAAACAATTGACGAAGAGTTCAAGCTTCCAAAACCAAAAGAAATCCATGCTTTTCTTGACGAATATGTAATCGGTCAGGACGAAGCGAAAATCGCTCTTTCCGTTGCGGTTTACAATCATTATAAGCGTGTGGCTATGGGCGAATTTTCAGACGATGTAGAGCTTCAAAAAAGCAACATTTTAGTTGTTGGTCCTACAGGTGTTGGTAAGACGTTTTTAGCTCAAACCTTAGCAAAAATGCTTAACGTTCCTTTCGCAATAGCGGATGCAACAAGCCTTACAGAAGCAGGTTATGTTGGTGAAGACGTTGAAAACATACTTTTAAAGCTCATTCAAGCGGCAGATTATGACATTGAACGAGCTGAAAGAGGAATTATATATATTGACGAAGTTGATAAAATTTCAAGAAAGTCCGATAACCCATCTATTACCCGTGATGTTAGCGGCGAGGGCGTACAACAGGCTCTTCTTAAAATTTTAGAGGGCACAGTTGCCTCCGTTCCTCCTCAAGGCGGACGAAAACACCCACATCAAGATTTTATCCAAATAGACACAACTAATATTTTGTTTATTTGCGGCGGTGCTTTCGGCGGTATTGAAAAAATTATTGAGCAAAGGCTTAATAAAAACGTTATTGGCTTTGGCTCAAACACAAAAACTAAAAAAGAGCGTTTAAGCGAAGATATTTTAAAAGATTTATCTACTCAGGATTTACACAAATACGGTCTTATCCCCGAAATTATCGGGCGTTTGCCGGTTGTTGTAACATTACAATCCTTAGACGAAAAAGCCCTTTTATCAATTTTAACAGAGCCTAAAAACGCTTTGACAAAACAATATAAATATTTGTTTGAGCTTGATGATGTTAAGCTTGAATTTGAAACCGATGCTCTTAAAGCTATTGCGGCTTTGGCTATAGAACGAGATACCGGCGCTAGAGGGCTTAGAGCTATAGTTGAGGACTTCATGCGTAAAATTATGTATGACATCCCTTCTAACGAAAAAATCGAAAAAGTTGTAATTACTAAAGAGACGGTTGAAAGCAAGCAACAACCGACAATTACTTACACTGAAAACAGACAAACATTAATTAAAAAACGCAAAAAACGCAGAAGCAAAAAGATTTCTGCATGTTAATTATGGGAAAGGCGGCGCAGAAAACTTTGCGGCCGCCTTTCGGTTTATACTGTTTTTTTGATAAAAGGAGAGTCTAGCTGTGAAACAGAAAATTAAAGACATTTTTATGTCCCTTGGCGCAGATGTTTGCGGCTTTGCAAACATTGCCGATTTTTCCGAAGCTCCGAAAGGATTTAGCCCTACGGATATTTATAATGACTGTAAAACTGTTATTGTTATCGGAAAGGCGCTTCCCAAAGGTCTTGCATTAATTGATCCCAGATTAATTTATAATCATTATAACAGCCTTATAGTTAATGAACTTGACAAAATATCATTAAATGCCGGGGTACGAATCCAAAGAGAGTTTGATTGTATAACAGTTCCAATGCCTTCTGATGGCCCTTACGAATATTGGGATACTGAAAGTTTAGAGGGTAAAGGTCTTTTATCTGTAAAACACGCAGCTGTCTTAGCCGGCATTGGGAGTCTTGGTAAAAGCACAATGCTCATTAACGAAAACTTCGGCACTTTATTAGCTGTTGGTGCTGTTTTAACAAATCTGGATTTAGCATCAGACAACAGGGCTAAACAATTATGCCTTGAAAACTGCCAAACCTGCATTAAATACTGCCCTGCCGGAGCAATATCCCAAAGCGGCGTAAACCAAAAGCTCTGCAGGGAATATACATATGGTAAAAACAGCCGTGGTTTTAACACAACAAGCTGCAATGCTTGCAGGACAAAATGCCCTCTTGTTTTCGGGGCTGTTTAAAAACTTATTGGGAGGAAAATTATGAATGAAATAATTAACAGCCTGTTTAACCGCCGTTCTACACGGGTTTTTGAGCAAACCTCAGTTTCACCTGAAATTAAACAGCTTTTGCTTGAGTGCGCCTTACAAGCCCCCACTGCCGGAAATCAAGTGCTATACAACATAATTGATGTTACTGATAATGATTTAAAAGAGAAGCTGGCAAATTCTTGCGATAACCAGCCTTTTATAGCTACTGCTCCCCTAGTTTTTATTTTTGTGGCAGATAACCGCCGCTGGTTCAGAAGTTTTGATCTTGCCGGTGCAAACCCCCGCCCTATGGGTGTTGGGGACATTATGCTTGCCTTTTCAGATGCCTGTATTGCCGCCCAAAACGTGGTTGTTACGGCGGAAAGCCTTGGTCTTGGAAGCTGTTACATAGGGGATATTTTAGAGCAGTGCGAAACCCACAGGCAACTTCTTGAGCTTCCAACTCATTGTATACCGGCTTGTATGCTTGTTTTAGGCTACCCCACTACGGAGCAAAAAGCACGTAAAAAGCCAACTCGCATTGACACAAAATATGTTGTTGGTGAAAACCGCTATCCCCAACTTACAGATGAGCAAATCCGGGAATGTTATTTAGACCAGCAAAAACGAGATGGCAAAGCAGAAATAAAACCTTTTGATGAATATATGACAGCTTTTTGCAAGCGTAAATATAACAGCGATTTCAGCAAAGAAATGACCCGTTCTGTGGTTGAATATTTAAAAGATTTTAATGAATTTATTTAATCGAAAGGCAATAAAATGAAAATATTACTTACAATATCTTATGACGGCACAAATTATGTGGGCTGGCAAACCCAAATAAACGGAATTTCTGTTCAGAAAACATTGGAAAACGCTTTAGAAAAGCTTTATCACAAAAAAATCCAAATTACAGGTGCAAGCCGGACGGATTCCGGCGTTCACGCAGTTTGCCAAAAAGCTACTTACGAAGTTGATATAAACCATTATCCAATAGATAAACTTCCTGTAATATTAAACGGACATCTCCCAGAAGATATAGCCGTTATTTTAGCGGAAGAAGTGCCGAGCACTTTTCACCCCCGTTATAATGCAAAGCAGAAAACATACCGTTATTTAATTCATAACGCAAAAGTATACGACCCATTATGCCGCTTAACATCTTGGCATGTGCTTCACCCTCTTGACGTAGAACTTATGAATGAAGCTTCTAAGCATTTTATTGGCACGCACGATTTTAAGGGGTTTTGCTCAACGGGATCAATAGTAAAATCAACAGTTCGCACAATTCATGATATGAATGTTTCAAAACATGGAGATATAATTGAAATAACAATTACAGGAAACGGATTTTTATATAATATGGTACGAATAATTGTGGGTACACTGCATGAAGTTGGTTTAGGCAAAATTAAGCCGGAGCAAATTGAGGGCATAATAAAATCCGGCATTAGGGCTAATGCCGGAAAAACCGCTCCACCCCAAGGGCTTTGCTTAATGGATATTAGGTACTAATTTGATAAATCATATCCATAATTAAATTATTTTTATAAAAAAAGTTTGCAATGCTGGAGTTTTCTGCAGATTTTAAAACTTCCGCAAAAAACGGCTGCATAAAAAATATTGTGGCAATTATAAAGAAAAACCAAATAAGTATTGTGGCAGTTACAAAGCCACAAGCGCCTCCGCCGATTCTGTCTATAAACCCTATTATAGGCAGTTTTTTAATTATTCTTAAAGATTTTCCAAATATTTTTAATATAAACCCGACCAGAATGAAAACAATTATAACTGAAATAAAGTTAATAAATATATTTAAAATATAATTTGTAACATATTCTTCAACTGTATTTACGTTAAAAAAGCGGTAAACCTCGGAGTTATTGTTGGATAATAGCTTTTCTGTAAGGCTTCCCGGGGCCGGAAGCGATTCAATAAATTGTTTTTGAGCGTAAACTGTCTGCTCTTCTATAAAGCCTTTAATGTTAAGACCATTTATTACAATCTGCCTTAAATAACCTGTTATCGCTGAATTTTGCTTTAAAGTATTTGCAACAATTGGATAAAAGCTTTGGGCGAGAATAATTGCGATTATTGAAGAAAATAAATCGAAAACGGATTTTATAAGCCCTTTTTGATACCCTGCCGAAACACAAACCAAAACTGTTATTACAATAATTATATCCAGCGGGTTAAGCGCTTTGAAATAATCCATAATTAATTGCATATTAGTTTCCTCTCTTCATAACAAACGCCTCGGTATTTGTAGCCATAAGCACATTACCGTTACCCAAAGGAATTATTTCATTAAAATCCTGGGTTGCGTTATATTCCCACAAAAGCTTGCCTTTTGCGTTAAATCCATAATAACTTCTGTTTATGCCAATTACAGCATATTGCCCGTTAGCGTTTACATAAGTAACTTTTTTGCCAAAGTCATGCTCGCTAATTTTTTCTCCCAAATGATTGTAAAATTCAGCTCTGCCAACAGGAACACCGTCTTTTCCGGCAACAACATCGCCAAACACAATTAAATATCCGCTTTCATCGACTATATCAACAAAATCAATTCTGTTGTTAAATGGCGTTATAACACCGCTGTCCAAATTGTTTTCGTCAGCCATATTTAAAAAGTGCATGGAGCTGTCTGTAAAACTAATAAGATTATTACCAAGCATAAAATTTGTTGAAATTATAAAATCATTTTCAATGGGAAGCCAGGAAAAAATACCGTCTGTAAAGCCTTTTTGCTCTTCTTTTTTAACATAAGAAAGGGTTATGTGAGACATTAAGGCAACGTTATTAATATCCACAAGCCCGACAGCCGCTATTCTGCCGTCCCCTGAAATTGCGGAACAAATGGGAAAAAAGTTAACATCCGCATGGATAAAGTCATCTATACATTCGCCGTTACTATTATAAATAAGTCTTTCATAATCATCATTATTTCTAATTAACACTGTACAAAAACCGTTTTTGTTAACATTATAATGCATAACTTGTCCGTCAAAGGTTTTTGAGTATATTTTTGACTTTGTGCTGTAAACGTTTATCATACTGCTTTTTGGCTCGCTTACAGCCACATACTCCCCTTGCCCGGACATAATAGGAGTTGTTAGCGTAAAAACATCTTCCCAAACGATTTTACCTTCAGAATTTATGAATTTAATCCCGTCTTTAGTGCATAAAAAGATACCGCCGTCGGGGGCGGCATAAAAAGACGTTGTACTGTCGTTATTGTAGCTTATTTTAACTCCTGTATCCGTAAATGTTGTACTGTTTTGGGAAGCAACTGGTGTTGTCACCCCATTTTTACGGTCGTAAATATATATTCCAATTGCAAAACACAAAAAAATTACGGCAAACGCTTTAGCCCTATTTTGAAACACAAGCTCTTAACCTCACTTTACATAACATCGTAGCCCTCGTCTTCAATGGCTTCTTTTAGCATTTCCACTGTTACTTTAGTTGCATCATAAGTTATTTCAGCGTTGTTTTTTTCAAGGCTGACTTCAGCTTTTTCAACGCCGGAAACTCCCATAAGAGCATTTTTAACTGCATTTTGGCAGTGTGAGCAAGACATTCCAGAAATATTTAAAGTAATTTCATTCATAAAATTTCCTCCATTTTAATAAAGTTATTATTTTAATAAATATTACCCTTCAAACAGCTTCATAAACTGCTCTTCGTTTATAATAGGTATATTAAGAGCTTTAGCTTTAACATTTTTAGAAGAGTTGCTTTCCAATTCGTTATTAATTAAATAATTAGTTTTGTTTGTAACAGAGCCTGTAACTTTTCCGCCGTTTTTTTCAATAACTTCCTGCAATTGCTTTCTGTTGCTGAATATATTAACATCACCGGTTATTACAAATGTTTTTCCTAAAAGCGATTGGCTTTCGGCTTTTTCCTCTTGCTTAAAGCTTATTTCAGGCAAAAACGATAATAGCAGTTCTCTATTTCTTGTATTGTTAAAATAATTGTATAAAGAATCCGCAATAACCTCTCCGAAGCCCTCTATATTAACGAAATCCTCTTGGCTTGCGTTAATAATTTCCATTATATCATTATCAAAATGTTTACACAATAGTTTTGCGTTTCTTAACCCAACTTGGTTTATTCCAAGGGCGTAAATAAAGTTAGCAAGGCCTGCCTTTCTGGATTTTTCAACGGACTTCATAAGCTTATCGTAAGATTTCACCCCGAAGCCTCTCATGCTTTTTATTTCGTTTTCAAATCTTTGAAGCTTATACAAATCACTATAATCATTTAGAAAACCATTTTCAACAAACTTTTCTATAGTCTCCTCAGACATTCCCTCGACATTCATAGCGTCTCTGCCGCAAAAATGGCTTAACCCTCTTATAACTTGAGCCTTACAAGCAGAGTTTTTGCAATATAAGGCTTTTCCTTCAACTTGCTTAACAATTTCCGTCTCATATCCGCAAACAGGGCATTTTTCTGGTATTTCTGCCGTGTTTGATTTTGTATGGTTTTCAGCAACCTGAGGAATTATCATGTTTGCTTTATATACAGATATTTCGTCTCCAATACCAAGCATAAGCCCCTCTAAAACGCTTACGTTATGCAAGCTTGCCCTTGAAACCGTTGTACCCTCTAGCAAAACCGGCTGAAAAACTGCCACAGGGTTAATAAGCCCTGTTCTTGATGTATTCCATACAATTTCCAAAAGCTTAGTGGTTTTCGTTTCGTCTGCCCATTTAAACGCTATAGAGTCTTTCGGGAATTTAGACGTTTGCCCAAGGCTTTTACTTAAAGATATAGAATCAAATGTAAGAACAAGACCATCTGTTGCTATATGGTTGTTTATAACTTTTTGCTTAAAGTTTTCTACAGTTTCCTCAATATTGCTTATATTAACCAATACATTTTCCGTTACAGAAAAGCCCAATCCTTCAAGCCATTTAAGAGCTTCCCCTTTAGAATCTGTAAAAGAAGTTTCGCTTACTATTGTAAAGGCGTAAAACAAAACGTTGCGCCTTGCCGTTGCCTTGTTGCTTAGCTGTCGCACAGTTCCTGCACATAAATTTCGAGGGTTTTTATATTTTTCTTCATCTTCTAAAGCTTCATTTATTTTTTCAAATTCAGCGTATGGTATAACTGCTTCCCCACGAATTATAAGCCTCTCATTATACTGTATTTCCTTTGGCACATTTTTAAAAGCCATTGCGTTATGGGTTATATCTTCCCCTATTTCACCGTTACCTCTTGTAACTGCTTTAAAAAGTTTACCCTCATCATATGTTAAAACAATAGTAAGTCCGTCAAGCTTCCAAGACAAAAGCCCCTGCTCATTGCCTAAAAAACTTTTAAGCGCCCCTATGTCTTTTGTTTTGTCAAGGGAGAGCATTGGGGTTTCATGAGGTACTTTTTCAAGCTCCGAAAGAACGGTATACCCTACTTTTTGCGTAGGGCTTTCCGGCAAAATTGTCCCGGTTTTTTTCTCAAGGGCTTCAAGTTCGTCAAAAAGCTTGTCATACTCATAATCGCTTAATACAACATCCCCATGCCCTTGTTCGTAATATTTTGAAGCGTCATTTAATAATTTAATTAGCTCTTGCATTCTGTCCACAATATCAACTCTTTTCCCTAAAGAAATTCTATTTTTTGACGATAAATATAATGATTAATGATTATAAAAACAGGTGAGATATGAATAAAAAAAATGTTAATATGGCTGTTATGTTAATTATTTGTGGGCTTTCGCCGTTTTGCTTTACAGGTTGTAAAAGTGATGCTCCAATAATAGATGCAGTCTTGGAAGAAAATATTACCGATTTAAATACCTCGGAAGCTACTCCAAAACCTGAATTATTAACCTTTGCAGATGAACTATACGTAACAGACCGTCCGGCTACTGATATAGCTGCAGAACCTGATAATACCGACATAACCCCTATGTCTCCGGATATCCTTGAATATGTGGATGAATACCAAAACCCGGACATTATAGGTTTTTTAGAAATAGAAAACACAAGCATTTCTTATCCGGTTGTCCAGTCTAAAGACAACGATGATTACCTGCTTGTAAATTATAATAAACAGCCGGATTCCGCCGGAACAATTTTTGCAGATTATGAAAACAGCGTTTACAATACAGACAAAAACACAATAATATACGGCCACAACATGAAGCAAGATATTATGTTCCATTCCATTAGGTATTATAAAGATGAAAGCTTTTTTAAAGAACATCCTTTTGTTAATTACCAAACCCTTTTTGAAGACAATGTTTACGAAATATTTTCATTTTACAAACCCAACATTCGTTTTCCTTATACTACTGTAAATTTTGCCACAGAGCCGGATTTTTATAACATAATATCAAAAATGAAGCAACTTTCTTATTATGATACCGGAGTGGAAATTGATTCAACTGATAGAGTTTTAACTCTTTCAACATGCTCAAGCGGCGAAGCGGAATTTAGGCTTGTTGTTTCGGCAAAGCTTGTAAGGCAAGGTGATTTAAACTCCAGAAAAGGAATTACAGGCGGAAAAGCTATGTTATAAGTAAT
>CAZJGG010000088.1:0-8522 GCA_964545475.1 uncultured Eubacteriales bacterium
TCTTTATCAGCATAGTTCAAAAAGTCGTTGGAATTAGCCGGCTCTTTATATTTCATTTCGTTTTTAAGAGTGTTTGCGGCAATTACAAGTATTTGGTCTTTTGGTATTGTCAAAGTGGGTTTAAAGGTGTTGTCGGGATAACCGGACATAACTTTATGCTTTTTAGCAGAAGCGGCAACGTCAAAATACCAGTCGCTTTTGTTAACATCTGAAAATCCGCCGTCAATGTTTTTTTCCATCTTAAAAATAGCTCTAATAACAAAAGCAGAAATTTCTGCTCTAGAAATAGGGCTGTCTGGGGAAAAGGTGGTATCGGTCGTTCCGCCTACAATACCTTTAGAAGCCAAAACTTTTATTGCTGTTTTCATTTCCGGAGATTTTGTTAAAATATCGGCAAATTCTTTTTCGTTATTTTTAATGAAATAACTTCCGCTTTCCCTTGTTTTAAATTCAAATTGTTGAGTTGCTGTATTAAATTTTCCCCCAAACAAAGTGCCTTGAGCATTAGATGCAACTTGGTAAACTGGGTTTCCTTTAATTTGCTTAACTAATACTGTTGCGTTTGATGAAGGATTAACAGCAAAGTTAACGCTGTAAGAAGCATTTTTGCTTTCTATTTTAACAGAGTTAGCTTCTGCAAGCATCTGCTTTGGTAAAGATAGACCAAAAGAAGCGTTTTCAATTTTAATAAAGTCTAAATCTAAATTGGCAGGTATATTGTCATATTTAACGTTTATTGAGCTGGAATCTGGAGTCATTAACTTTATATACTTTGAGATTTCCCGGGTTAAAGAAATTCCCGCATCAGACAATACTTTTTGTGCCTCAATTTTAGTAGAATTGGCAATTGAATTAAGGTTTTGCACGGTTTTGTTATCAATTGTAAACTCGTCTGTATCTATTGATTTAAAGGAAGCTTGTGCTATGGCCTCTTCGGCAAAAGCAGTAATTTTGTCTATGCCTGTATCAGATTTTTTCTGTTCCAGGCTCATCTGTTCTGCCGCTGTTTTTATTGCAGAAATAGCAGAGGTTTTGTCTTTAATATTAAATAAAAGCTCATATGGAAGCGAAGTTTCTGTATCATCTGTATATGGGTCTAATATGTTTATATTTATTTGTTTTTCTTGTGTTTCTTTAGTTTCCTGCTTTGTTTCTTGCTTTCCTTGTGCAGGTTCGTCTGTAGATTTTAATGCCTTTTCAATAGCTTTTTCATATTTTTTATAATTTTCACCTTCATCAGGTAAATAACCGACAAGAATATCTGTAATAACGCCTTTTTTATTAATTACGACTGAAAATGGAGGTTCATTATATTTAAATAAATCGTTAATATAAATTAATGAGCTATTTGTATTTACGTTATCTATACCTATATTAAAGTCGTATTTATTTTCTTTTATATAAAGTTTAATAAATTTTTTAAGTTCTTCCATTGTTAAATCTCGTTGGCCGAGTTTTAAGCCAAATATAAACTCACTTCCGCCAAAGGAGTATGTAAAGCTATTATCGAAAGATGTTGTTTTTAAATTAGGGAGATTTTTAAATAAAGCTATAACCTCAACTTCGTTGCCATAATTTTTATGTATTTTTTGCAAATCATCGGCTTCAATTAAATAAGCGTTTGTCTTTTCTTTCTCTTCTTCTACTTTGTGTGTGTTATTAGGGTCATATTCATCATAATCATCTTCGTCATCTTCTTCCTCCTCTTCTGGAAAAAAAGCTTTTGCTATGTTTATAAGTTTGTTGTCAGAATCTTTTATGCCTTCTCCCCAAAAATTAAGGATAACAACTTTTTTGTCTCTAAAGCTGGATAACGTAAACTTCTCTTTGCTGTATGTTTCAACAGTAAAGTCCACAAGTTCATCATTAACATTTGTGCCTATTTGTGCGTAAACAGTTAAATTCATGAATAAAACCAGTACTAAAACGATGCTTATAAACCTTTTCACCATAACATCAACCCTTCTGCAATTTTGTTAATGCAAGTTAGTGCTCCAACTGCATTTATGTATGATTGTAACATAAATAATATTTATAAACAAGCAAAAATTAGTTATATATTCACTTGTTGCTCTTTATGTATTTTACATAATCCTCTTGAGTGTTAATGTTTTTTGTTTCATCACTGCTTTCAGTTAATTCAAACACGGCATAATCATACTTGTCCAGTAACCTAAACACAGGGGCGGATTTTTCACTGATTATCGTTAAAATATCCCTATATATACAAGATGGATAAATACCGATTAAAGGCTCAATTTTTCTTTTTTGGATTAATAAAGTTATAGGTTTTTTTTCTATATGATGGAAATAAATCATTTCCGATATAGTGGCTTCTTTAAGCAAAGGAGTATCAACGCTTACGACAAAACAATTCTTATTTTTAGCTGCTTTAAAGCCGGAATATAATCCCCCTAATGGGCCTCTGTTTACAAGTTCGTCAGGCACGAATTTAACTTTTTTAACGTTATAATTACTGCCGGAAACAATAATTTCATTAAATTCTAAATTTACAGCCTTTGAAATTATTGTCTCTAAAAAGGTTTTGCCGCCAAAATCAAGATTCGCTTTGTCTGTTCCCATTCTGCTGCTTCTTCCTCCGGCTAATATTATAAAGGACATTTCTTTTGTATACATAAAAAAACCTCTTTCATGTTTATGTTGACATATATATAGTATATTATTATAATTATTATAGCAACAGCGTATTATTATTTTGGAATTATTTACAATTATAAAATAAGCACTATAACGAGTTTTAAGTGATTTTGCTCGTTAAGAAGTATACAATAAAAAGGAGGTTTATTATGGGTAACAAACAGGTATTGACAACGTGCCCATACTGCGGTGCAGGATGTCAGCTTCACCTCAATGTTGATAACGGAAAAATTGTAAGTGCGACGCCGGCAAACGGAAGAACCAACGAAGGCAAGCTTTGCCTTAAAGGGCATTACGGTTGGGATTTTCTTAACGACCCTCAAATATTGACAAAACGTCTTACAAAACCAATGATTCGCAAGGACGGAGTTTTAGCAGAAGTTGAATGGGACGAAGCAATAAGTTATACCGCTAAACGCCTTGCTGAAATTAAAGAAAAATACGGCGCAGATTCTATTATGGGCACAGGCTCTGCAAGAGGTCCTGGAAACGAAGCAAATTACATAATGCAAAAATTTATGAGGGCGTGCATTGGTACAAATAACGTTGACCATTGCGCCCGTGTTTGACACGCACCTTCGGTAGCGGGTCTACTGTATTCATTAGGCAGCGGAGCAATGTCCATGAGTCTGCCGGAAATTGAAGATGCAAAACTTTTATTTATTTTTGGCTACAATGGGGCGGATTCTCACCCAATAGTTGCCGCAAGAATTGTTAAAGCAAAACAAAAAGGTGCAAAAATCATCGTTTGTGACCCAAGGGTTACAGAATCTGCGAGAATTGCGGATATACACGTGCAGCTTAAAGGCGGCACAAATATGGCTCTTGTAAATGCTATCGGAAACGTTATTATTTCCGAAGGGTTGCAAAACCAGAAATTTATAGACGACAACACGTTAAACTTTGAAGAATATAAGCAAATAGTTGAAAAATATACGCCGGAATATGCAGAGACAATATGTAAAGTACCTGCGGATGTTATTCGGGAAGCCGCTAGAGCTTACGCAAAGTCCGAAACGTCAATGATACTTTACGGTATGGGCGTTTGCCAGTTTGCTCAGGCAGTTGACGTTGTTAAAGGGCTTGCAAGCCTTGCATTAATGACGGGAAATTTCGGCAAGCCAAACTGCGGCATAGGCCCTGTAAGAGGGCAAAACAATGTTCAGGGCGCATGTGACATGGGGGCTCTGCCGACATATTATCCCGGTTATCAAAGCGTTACTGACGATGTTATTCGGGAAAAATTTGAAAAAGCATGGGGCGTTTCTCTTTCAAAAACTGTGGGCAACACTATAACCCGTGTTCCAAGCCGTGTTTTACATGAAGAAGATGAGAGCAAAAAATTGCGGGCTTATTATATTTTCGGAGAAGACCCGGCTCAATCCGACCCTGACCTGCACGAAATAAGAGAAACCCTTGATAAACTTGAATTTGTAATAGTTCAAGACATTTATATGAACAAAACGGCAAAATTTGCAGATGTGGTGTTGCCTGCAACATCATGGGGAGAACACGAAGGGGTTTATTCCTGTGCAGACCGTGGTTTCCAAAGATTTAGAAAAGCTGTTGAGCCTAAGGGCGATGTTAAAACAGACTGGGAAATTATTTGTGAAATATCCACTGCCATGGGTTACCCAATGAAATATAACAACACAAAAGAGATTTGGGATGAAATGAGAAGCCTTACCCCGTCTTTCAAAGGAGCTACATACGAGAAAATTGAGGCCCAGGGTTGTGTTCAATGGCCTTGCCGAGACGAATCTCCTGAAGATAAAGGAACTCAATACCTCCATAAAGGCGGCAAGTTTGCAACGGCTAACGGCAAAGCTAACTTCTTTTCGGCAGAATGGAGACCACCTTGTGAACTTGAAGACGACCAATATCCGTTTACTTTATCAACTGTACGTGAAGTTGGGCATTATTCCGTTCGTACAATGACTGGAAATTGCCGTACTTTAGCTAACCTTGAAGAAGAACCCGGTTATATTCAAATGAACCCTGATGACTGCGAAAAATTAGGGGTAAAACAAGGTGAACTTATTAAAGTAATATCTAAACGAGGAAGCACAATAACAAGAGCTTTGCCCACAGAACGGGTTAAACCAGGCGCAACATATATGACATACCAATGGTGGGTTGGAGCATGTAATGAACTTACAACATCGCATTTAGACCCTATTAGCAGTACTCCGGAATATAAATACTGCGCTGTAAGGCTTGAAAAATTAAAAGATCAGGCATGGGCGGAAAAATATATTAAGGAATCTTATGATGAATTAAAAAATGATATGGGTGTTAAAAAGGCAAAAAGGGGTGTTGAAGCATGACACGTTTTGTTAAAGGAAACCCGGATTTATGCATTGGATGCAGAACATGTATGATAGGATGCGTAGTTGCCCATGAAGGCACAAAAATATTTTACATGAACAATGACGAATATGTTTTCAACCCTAAGCTTGATATTGTTAAAACTCTTACGATTTCTGTTCCGGTTCAGTGCAAGCATTGCGAAAATGCCGCTTGCATGAATGCTTGCCCGACGGCGGCTATTTCTAAAACCGATGAAGCCGTAATAATAGACACTAAAAAATGCATTGGATGCAAAACTTGTATGATTGCTTGCCCTTACGGCGCAATAGATATGGTTGGGGACAGCGCAGGGACAAAACAGGCTGATAACAGCCAGCGTATTGTTGCAAATAAATGCGATTTATGCAGCGGTCTTGACGGCGGTCCAATGTGCGTTAAAGTATGCCCAACTTCATGCCTTACTTTAGTTACGGAAGAAGACATTCAGACTTCTGTATCAAACAAACGCACAGCGGCGGCAGTTTCTTTGGCTCAAATAAAATAAAATAGAAAACGCTGATTATAGGTTTATAATCAGCGTTTTAAGCAGGAACAAAATTAAAGGAGCAGAATTATGGTTTCCTTAGACCCTTTTTTAAAAATGGAACTTATAAAAGTTTCGGGAGAGCAAGCAAGGTTTGAAGAAGATGTTTTAATTGTGGAGCATCAAATTAAGCTTTTTATTAACGGCGAATTTTTTAAATCGCTGTTTGCAACGCCCCAGCATTTAAAGGAGCTTTGTGTGGGGCATCTGTTAGATTGCGGAAAAATTAATTCCATTAATGATATTGCTTCTATGGAATTATCAAAAGATTTAACAATAGCTTATATAGAAATTTCAGCAAGTAACAATAAAACTGAAATCCAACAGCAACAAGAGTCTTTAATTGTTAAAATCCCTACTATTTATAAAATAATGAAAGAACATATTGAGCCCTCTGAACTGTTTGCGCAAACAGGAGGAGTACATTCCGTGGGGATATATGAGCAGGGAGAGCCTGTTGTTGTTATGCAGGACGTTGCAAGGCATAACGCCGTTGATAAAGCTATTGGGTTTTGCCTTTTATCCGGCATAAGCCTTGAAGATAAAATTTTAGCTGTTAGCGGAAGGTTTTCATATGATATGCTTTCTAAGGCAATGAAAGCCGGAATAACTATGGTCTTAAGCAAATCCGCCCCATCTAGTTTAAGCGTTGAGCAGGGGGAAAAAGCTGGTATTACTTTAGTTGGTTTTATTAGGGGCGAGCGTATGAATGTTTACACTCATCCTGAAAGAATTGATTTAGGCGATGAAGCTTTTAAGGAAATTGTAAAAAAAAACGAGTAAAACATGTTAAAGCAATTTATCCATATCTACATAAATAAGTAGCCATACCTTTCATACCATTAGTATTGGAGGATTTTTATGAATAATAATATTAGCCAGTTTGTTGCGGCGAGCAAAAGCGGCTGTACAGGTTGCAGGGCATGTGAAGTTGCTTGTTTTGCGGCGCATAATAAACGAAACAATGTAGGTTTTACAGTGGGAACTGTTGAAATTCCTGTAACCCCCAGATTGTTTTTAACAAAACTTGATAGTTTTTGCCTGCCTATCCAGTGCAAGCAATGCGAAGATGCTCCTTGTTTAAACTCCTGTTCTGCAAAGGTTATATCACGAATTGACGGTACAGTTACCGTTAATGAGGAGCTTTGCATAGGCTGTAAAAACTGTATGCTGGCATGTCCTTTCGGTGCAATAGAGCTTATGCCTATAGCTAAAAACGCTAAACCTGTTTTACAGGTAAACTGCGAAGAGGAAAGAAAAGCCGCTTATAAATGTGATCTTTGTGCAGGTTCGGAAGATGGTCCGGCATGTGTAAAAGCTTGCCCCCACGAGGTATTAAAATTAATGAACCTTGAAGACGACCGCAAAGAAAAGAACATTAAAGCCGCTATGGCTTTAACGCTTACTGTCGGTTTATATACTCCTTAACGGGTAAAATCATCACCGATTTGTGGTCAATTTTGCTTGTGGACAGCGTCAGCGGCTCCTTATGTACTGCCCGAGTACACTGCGTCGCCGCTTCCTTGCCACAAACAAAATTGACTCGCAATTCAGTGCTAATTTTACCAGTCAAGCAGTATAACAAGGCAAAGGAGGAGTAATTCCATGATTATAAATATAGACAAGGATATATGCACAGGTTGCAGAGAGTGCGCCGAGATATGCCCGGCATATGCAATAAACGGTGAGCAGGGGCAACCCCAAGAAATAGATTATGATAAATGTGTAATGTGCGGTCAATGTGTTCAAAAGTGTAAATCTTACCTTTCAATAATTGACCACGGAGCGGATAAATATAATTATAAAAGAGCGGAAAGGAATCTTCCGGAGACCCTTAAAGAGCCTTTGTTTGCGGCTTACAACAACTGCAATTTAAACAAAGTTAAAACTGCTCTTGCAAATAAAGACATATATACAGTAGTTCAGTGCGCTCCTGCTGTTAGAGTTGCTATTGCAGAAGAATTTGGAAACAGCTTGGGAAGCCTTGCGGCAAAGAAGCTTGCGGCCGCTTTAAAGAAATTAGGCTTTGACAAAGTTTATGACACAAATTTTACAGCCGACCTTACAATAATGGAAGAGGGTACGGAATTAATTGAAAGAGTGACTAAGAAAAAGGGAAAACTTCCAATGTTTACTTCCTGCTGCCCGGCGTGGGTAACATTTTTAGAAAGAAACTACCCGGAATTTAAAGACAATCTTTCAAGCTGTAAATCTCCCCAGCAAATGGGCGCTATTTTCAAAACTTACGGGGCAAAAATTGATAATTTAAGACCTGAAAATATGTATGTTGTGTCCGTTATGCCTTGCACATGCAAGGAATTTGAATGCAACAGGGAAGAAATGAAGGACAGCGGTTTTAAAGATGTAGACGTTGCTATAACAACTCGGGAACTAGCGTATCTTCTTAAAGAAATGAAAATAGATTTTAACAGCTTGCCGGAAGAAGATTACGATACCCCTCTTGGATTATATACTGGGGCAGGGGCGATTTTCGGCGTAACCGGCGGCGTTATGGAAGCGGCTATAAGAACAGGTTACGAACTTATAACCGGAGAACCTGTACCTGAAATTGATATAAGCGCTGTTAGAGGCGGCGAAGGCTTCCGAACAGCCACACTGAAAGTAGGGGAGCTTGAGCTTAAAGTTGGCATAGTTTCAGGTCTTAAAAACGTTATCCCTGTTTTAGATGCAATAGAAAGCGGAGAGTTAGACTTACATTTTGTTGAAGTAATGACTTGCCCGGTTGGGTGTGTCAGCGGCGGCGGGCAGCCTAAGCTTCTTTTAGACAGCTACAAGCCAAATGCATACGAAGCTAGAAGCAAAGCTTCTTATGAACATGACAAAGAGCTTAAATACAGAAAATCCCATGAAAACCCAGCTATCGTAAAAATTTATGAAGATTATTTAGGAAAACCAAACGGAAAATTATCTCACCAATTACTACATACAAAATATTGTATACAAAAATAAA
>CAZJGG010000089.1:0-8036 GCA_964545475.1 uncultured Eubacteriales bacterium
ACTATAATGTCCCCATAAAACTAGACACGATTTGAAAAAACAAAATGACCTTGCTATAATAAAAAAACAAGGAAGCGAGGTCGTACAAAATGACAAAAAGAGAATTCAGTGCTGAGTACAAGGCAAAAATCGTTATAGAGGTTTTGGATGGCGAAAAACAGGCAAGCGAAATAGCGGCGCGGGAAGAAATAAGCCCAAAACTGCTGTCTAACTGGAAAAAAGAATTTTTGGAAAACTCATACCGTGTCTTTTCAGTCACGAAAGATGAGCGAAAGGCTAAAAATGAGCTAAAAACAATACAAGAACGAGAACAGGATTTAATGGCAAAAGTCGGCAGGCTCACTATAGAGAATGACTGGCTCAAAAAAAATCTAAACAAGTGTTTGGATACGAGCCAAGCGAAAAATCTGATTTCAAAAGACGATAAATTGCCTATAAATCGGCAATGCGAGCTTGTTAATGTTAACAGGAGCAGCTTTTATTATGAGCCGAAGCTCCCCACCGATGTAGCCATGGCCTTTGAAGAAAGTGTCCGGCAAAGGCTTGATTTTTGGCACACAAAGTTCTGCTATTTAGGTGCTCGCCGCCTTGCGGCTAAGCTTAGAAATGAGGACGGCATTTCAGTTGGCCGGAAGCTTGTTAAGAGACTCATGGGCGAAATGGGAATTTATGCAGTTTATCCGAAGCCTAATCTATCAAAACGAAGCAAGCAACATAACATTTTCCCATATTTGTTAAAAAACATGCCGATATTTATGCCTAATCAAGTTTGGGCAATTGATATTACTTATATAAAAATGGGACGAACACATATGTATTTGACTGCCATAATTGACTGGTACAGCCGATTTATCGTTGGCTTTGCATTGTCGGATACTTTGGAAACTACGCCTGTTTTACAAGCAGTCAGGCAAGCCGTAGACACATACGGAGTGCCCGCAATCATTAATTCAGATCAAGGAAGCCAGTTTACAAGCGACGATTACATAAGCTTTCTAAAAGAGGAGAAAATCCGTCAAAGTATGGACGGAAAGGCACGTTGGGTTGATAATGTTATAATCGAACGCTGGTTTCGCAGTCTAAAATGCGATGATATTTACATAAACGAATACCAAACGCCAAGGGAGCTTCGCAAAGGCATAGCAGTTTACATAAAGGAATACAACTACGAAAGACCGCACCAAAGCTTTAATTATCAATATCCGGCACAAATTTATGGCGCAGGTTTTGCGGCTTAGAAAGCCCAAAAACAAGACCGCCTATGGTAACCGTGGATTTGTGGACAAATGAAAACCGCATTTGCCCACAAATCCACAGTTACCACAGGCCAACGACGACGACTGACAAAAAATGATGGATGGTTTGTTGAAAGGTCATTAAGATTTTTTAGTTTGTGTTTGACATAGGGGTACACTTTAAAACAGATATTTCTAATCCCAGCACTTCATTAAGATTTGAATTTGAGTCGGCATCTACCGCTAGTACTGATGTTCCTTCTCTGTGAGCAAGATACTGTACCAACATCCCTGAAAGCGTTGTTTTTCCAACGCCTCCTTTTCCAACAACTGCTATTATGAATGACATTTAAACTCTCCTTTCGTAACTCATTTTAACCGTAATTATATTACTACAGCTAATTGCTAGATATTTTGCTTTATCTTCGATTAATCTAATGATTTCAATAAACTCATTATCTGAAGCCGCCGCAACAAAGAATGGCGGAATAATCGCTTTAAAAGGCGGGTAACAGCTTATTGAATACAGGTTCTTAACATTTTCAGTATGATATAACCCCATATATAGGCACCTTGTGTTTAGTTCAATATAAAAAAATTATTATAAATTAGCCGGATTCAAACTGTTTGGTCTCTTATCACAATTACGTATTACGGGAATTAATATACAAATCAACCCTGCTGAAAAAGTGAGTGTACAAGCAATCAAAAACCATATTTGCGGTCCGAATTTTTCCGATAGAATTCCAGAAAGCGATAAACTGATTGGCGAGGCGATTACTCGAATACTACCCGTGATTGCCATAATTCGTCCCAAATACTCATGCGGAAAGCTTTGTTGTAATAGAGCTGTTTGGCTTCCCCAAAAGCAAGGCGCACATATACCCATAAAAAGCGCCGCCACTGCAAAAATATATATACCCGAAGTTGGAATCAGTCCATTAACTAACAAACACACGCTCATGAGCATTGTTGCCGCAAAAATCGTATAAATTTTGTTTTTAAACCCACCTGTAACACTTAAAAATAGCGACCCTCCTAAAACACCAGATGAAAAAAGAATTTCAACGAATGCTGCCTGACCGCTCGTACCTCCAAAATATGACAGGCACATTATAGGAAATAAGGCGCTTATTGGCATAAGTGCCGCAGTATATAACGCACCAACACCCACAATTCCGAACATCCCTTTGTTCTTTTGTAAAATTTTAAATCCGTCAATTGTATCTTTTATAATACTTATTTTTTCTTTTTGGTTTTGTGGTAGAAGCGGTATTATTGTAAACATTAATGTTAATACAGCTATAGCAGCGCCCAGAATGTCTAAAAATGCAATAGCGCTAATAGTCCATCTGCTAAATAGGAAAGCGGCAGCAGCTGGGCTTAATAACAACGAAACTGACTTTATTGACTGTGAATACCCGGCGCACTTTGCCAGTTCTTCTCTCGGAACAATTTGAGGCGTAACAGCCTGAATACATGGCTTATGAATTGCTGTGCCAATAGACCGAGCAACCAACACAACCATAACAACCCAAACTGGTGCAGACCCAAATAAACATAAAACCGCAAGAAATCCACTTGTAGCAGCAATAAAAATATCTGAGACAATCATTACAGTTTTTCGATTAAAACGATCAATTGCCACTCCAGCAAAAGACCCAAGCACCGCATCAGGCAAAAAACCTGCCATAATAGCAAACGAAAGAATCATAGGGGAATCCGTCTGCTTGGTGAGCATCCAAACGATTGCGAATTGCAAGATGTTACTTGTGAAATCCGAAATCGCTTGACCGCTCCAGATTATGAAGAAATTTGTTTTCCACTTAGTTTCCATATGTGTCTCCAAAAGCAAAATAGGCTCAATATTACCAGCCTATTCGAGCCTTTCCATCGCAAGGATGACAGATTTGTATTACCGCTCCATTTACACAATAGTCCATACACTGCATACATCCACTGCATCTGTAAAAATCAACCCAAGGCTTAGCAGCAGCTTCTTCTCTAATGATTGCTGTCTTAGGACAATTCTCTTGAATCATACATGGTATACAATTTTGACAGTTATCTTTGTCTATCAACGCTTTTTTCATGTTTTCCAATCCTTTCAATTAAAATTATAGAAAACGCAACCCTTGCATTGTTTTCATTTTCTGCTTATCCCTGACATCATTAAACAAAAACATATGTTGTTCTGGCGAAAATGGCAAATCACCGTCAAATTGAATGGTAATAAAATCTGAACACCTCTCCAGTTCTAACTGCTCAAGTTGTTTCTTTGTTGCATAACAGAATCCCATATTATTTTCTTGATAAAATAGCCCGCATTCCTTGCAATTTATAGTTGACAATATATCACACTCCACGTTTATTATTTCATCAGTTTTAGAAGTTTCGTTTTTTGTTCAGCATATTTTGCGTCGTCAATTTCCACACATTCGTCTAATTCGACATCAAGCTTATTCAATTTTGTCGCAAAAGCCATGCAAGAACTTTCACCGCATTTCCGGCAGTTGGTTTTCGGTAGCAAATTATAAATAGTAAGTGCTGGCACAATTTTTTTCTCTTTAAAATTTGGCTCTATGTCATCCTTACTATCATAAATATCACTTATTAAATCTTTTATCCAGTCAAGAATTTCGTGAAGCTCTGTATTATTCACAAATTTAGTTATGTTAATTTCACTGCCCTTAATTGTAAATCCAACTTTGCCTCTCTTAAACATTAATGAATTGGCATTTGGTTGATAATTCGGTTTTTCAACAACCGCATTCAAGTATGGGAGCAGTTCGTCAAAACACACCGGCGCTCTAGTTATTGCTTTAAACATACCCTCCTCAGCAATGCATGGGGATGTTTCTACAATTTTGATAGACTCTAAAAACATTTTATCGCCTCATTTTAATATTTTTCCTATTGCGGATAAAAAAATCTCAATATGTTCTTCAGTGTTGAAAAAGCTAGTGCTAACTCTAACCGCGCCAGTCTCGCCTGTTCCTAACAGCTCGTGGGCTCGTGGGGCGCAGTGCAGCCCTGCACGTACCATGATGCCAAATTCTTCATCTAACCGCAAAGCTACATCATATGGATTCATTCCAAAAATATTAAAAGAAATAAGACCTAAGCGGCAGTCTGACGATTTAGAACCGTAAATACTTATTTCTTCGTAAGTTTGAAGACCTTCAATCAACTGTTTAGCAAGTTTTTGCTCATGCTCATAAATATGCTTTACTTTTGTATCTAGCAGAAATTCAACTGAAGCTTTTAACCCGGCTAATCCAAATATATTCATAGTACCAGCTTCAAATCTATCTGGAGGATGAATTGGCTGGAAAGGGGATTTTGCCATACTGCCGGTTCCGCCTTCTTTAAATGTAGCCAGTTCCAAGCCCTCTTTTATGTAAAGTCCACCCGTTCCCGTAGGCCCTAGCATGCTTTTATGTCCGGTAAAAGCTATAAAATCCACATCAAGCTGTTGAACGTCTATAGGGTATGCACCAGCGGTTTGAGCAGTATCAATTAAGACAGGCACGCCGTATTCGTGAGCAATTTCCATAATCTCCAGCAAAGGCATGATGTTTCCAAGCACATTTGACCCATGCACAAAAGCCAGCAATTTTACATTGTTTGATAATTTCTCCCTGATTTCTTGTAAATCTACGTCTCCGTTTTTAGAACAGTGAAATTGCTCTATAGAAATGTTTCTCATATGCTCAAGGTTTTTGAGTGGACGCCACATCGCATTGTGCTCAACATTAGAGGTTAGAACTTTGTCGCCATCATTCAAAAACCCCTTTAAGACTAAATTTATTGATTCTGTTACATTAGCTGTAAACACAATTTCACCCGGTCTTTTTACGTTAAATAATCTGGCAATAGCTTTTCTGGCATCATAAACTAATTGCTCAGATTCCATTGCTTTTGCATAATTGCCGCGCCCGGGGCTAGCGCCTACATTTCGCATAAAATAGTTTATGGCTTCATAGACACATTCCGGTTTTGGAAATGATGTCGCTCCGTTATCTAAATATACTCTCAATAGTCTCCTTCCTTTCTCATATCAACACGTCAAAAATTTTGTATAAATAATCTTTAGGTTATATTCGGGCGAACTAGTTGATGCTCTTTATGCCTAATTACAAACTGTTATGTCAATTTAATTTAGTTTACGATATTATAAAGGTTTTTGTCAATGCGTTCGAGCTTAAAGGCGGAAAAGTGCAATTATGATAAAATTAGCACACAGCGTCGTTTCTTCATTGCCACAAGCAAAATTTGCTCGCAATTCGGTACTATTTTATATGGTTAAGGAGTATAGTAACTACGCATCATGGTTTTTTTGTTGTAAGGAACTTGTTTAATGTTGAAAATACTCTTTGAATAGATTATAATGCAGTTACTGAAAGAATTTGTTAAACATCAATTTTTTATTGTGTAAGTGAATTTACCAAGAGTAGAATCCCCTGTTTTCGCAGTGTGGACGATTTATATAGCTGTTTATGTTTTTGCAAACAGCTATAGTGTTCGAGTAAATAATTGGTTTTTCAAGAAAATTGATTCAATTACCGTGTAACTAAATACTATAGCAGGGGCTGGAGATTTGAATCGGAATAAAAGTATCAAGCGTTTACTAATATTGATTGGAATGTTATTTATCTTTACGTCATGTGCTAGTGAAGATGTTTATAGGAAAGAAACTGAATCTATAGTTAAAAACACTGCCAATAATATACAGTATAATAGTGATAAAAGTAATGCCGAAGAAGCAAATAAAGTGCCACCACCATTACAAAATTTAACTTTAAATGGGACTCAGGGTTCTGATAATACCACACTCTTTCAAAACTCTATTTTACATTAGTAGATTTGGATGGAGATGGAACTTCTGAGATGGTTTTATCCATAAGAAGCTATGGAGACCATATGCTAGTTTTGCATTATGATAATGAGACTATATATGGTTATGGTTATTTTGGAATTAGATCTATGGGTAACATTAAAAAAGATGGCTCGTTCTCTTGGTCTGGCAGCGCAGGTTATTATGGATATTCTAAAATACAGTTTTATGGGATAGTTTATAAAATTATAGAGCTTGCAAGTCATGATAATAAATTTGACCAAAACGGGGCTTATATTCAATCGACTTTCCATATACAAAATAAAGCTGTTACTGAGTCTGAATATGATGATTTTGATAGAATGCAAGACCAAAAGGAAGATGTAATTTGGAGCCAATTTAATGTAAAGAATAATAGTGGGCTATTTTAGCTGCTGTGCGATTCGTAGCCTAACGCAATTTAGAGTATCCATACTTGAAAATTTACTTATTTATGCATACAGAATAACAAATCTTTATACGAGGAATTAATATGATAAAATTTAATTTAAAATACTTTTTGCTTTTTATTATGTTTTTAATCATTGAGATAATAATAGCAATATTCATTCATGATGCGGTGGTTCGACCATACGTAGGCGATATTTTGGTTGTTGTACTCATGTATTGTTTGTGTCGCTCTTTTTTTAACATCAACTCAAAGTGGTTTCCTGTTTATATTTTTGGTTTTGCCACAATTGTTGAGATAATGCAAATGATAAATATTGTTTCTTTACTTAATCTGGAAGGAAATACAATAGCTCGTATTATTATTGGTACGACTTTCGATTTCAAGGATATAGGATGCTATTTTATGGGAGCATTGCTGTTGATTGGATGGGAAGCAATTGGCAGAACCTACTTGCAAATTATTGTTTTGTTCTTATCTGTGATAATGGTTATGGGGGCTTTAGTAATTCTTGCTTACAATGGTTTGTGGTGGCCGATTGACCCAATGTTAATGGGTTACAAAACAAAAGGTGTTGATGTTGCAAGATATCAAGGGGATATTGATTGGGAAATTTTAAGAAAACAGGGAATTAGTTTTGCTTTTGCGAAAGCCACGGAAGGAAGCTCTTATAAAGATCCATATTTCGATAGTAATGTTGTAAACGCTGAAGATGCAGGGATTAATATAGGTGCCTACCATTTTTTCAGCACCGAAACTACAGGTTATAATCAAGCTGAAAACTTTCTTAATGTAGTCAGTGAGTACATATTAACAATGCCAACTGTATTGGACTTTGAAATAGCTGACAATAAAAATGATACTGAAAAACGACGTATTATCAATGAGGCAAAAGCCTTTCTTTTGAAAGTAGAAGAAGAAACAGGAAACAAGCCATTAATTTATACTACTTATGATAGCTACAATGTATATTTAATAGATGATTTTGGAGAGTATGATTTCTGGATTAGGGATTTAATCAAAAAGCCTTCTATACCAAATGGTAAAATTGTTATTTGGCAGTATTGTAACAGAGGGAGATTAGAAGGCATAGATGCCAGACAGAAGTTTGTTGATTTAAATGTGATATTTCACGAAGACTAATATAAGAGCCTGTTCAAAGTCTCCACTTCGGTGTCTTTGAACAGGCTCTTACAAAAAAATAATTAGTTATTCGTGTTTCTGCCTTTTTTAATGCCCTTATCTTTCGGATTCTCAACGCTTGGTTCGTTTTTTTGCTTTTCTTCTTGCGGCATGATTGAACCTCCTTAACCTTGATTATTAGCGAATGTTTTGTCAAATTGCTCTATTAATGCTTTGAATAAAGGAGATGGCTTACTGTCATTCATTTAATAAATATTTTCTCTTCATATAATCGATAAGCATCATGACAAATCCCCTTTTCATTAGGGCGTGTTGAATATTGATTAAAAAATTTCAAAAGTATGTAAAAACGCCCCTAAATCCGGTCGTTTTT
>CAZJGG010000090.1:0-7917 GCA_964545475.1 uncultured Eubacteriales bacterium
GCATTAGTTTGTTGTAAGGGTGTTTACAGTATTGAGGGTAACAGTAAAATCATAATTACAGTAAAGATATATTGTTAGAAAAAATCAGCTTTTAAATAACTTGTTTATCGATATGAAAATCTGATATTGCTATTAATTCAAAAGAGAAGAGTTAAGAAGAATTTTATTCAAATATTCATCTAGTGAAAATAGTATGTCTGCTATAATAAAATTAAACCATGAACTCTTTATTGAATATGTACGTGTATTTGATGTTTACAGATACAAATAAACTTAATTTTAAGTATTAACAGAAAAAGAAAGCCACATTCAGCAAATATTAAGCTGTTGATGTGGCTTTCTTTTTTTATTTATAGGGCATTAATTCGTATGATTAATATTCACAGTATTATTGTAATCACAAAATAAAGATTACAGATTAAATGGGTTAAGCGAATTATTTAGACTTAGGAGGCTCTTGTTCTTCTAGCAAAGTTAACATACGTTCCTTCGCCTTTATCTGATTTACATAATTAAGTTTGGTAAAAATTTGT
The DNA here is from genome assembly GCA_964545475.1 of uncultured Eubacteriales bacterium. Lineage (GTDB taxonomy): Bacteria > Bacillota > Clostridia > Lachnospirales > JAISER01 > CAZJGG01. The sequence goes on from CAZJGG010000090.1 coordinate 534, forward strand.
TCAATATCACCAGCGCCGTTAGGCTCTGGTGAGCGTTCTAGCAAGTAATCAATTGTTACTTTAAAGAAATCGGCAATAGCGACTAACTTGTCGTGGTCTGGTTGTTTGTTTTTAGTCTCATATCCTGCTATAGTGGCTCGTCCGATATTTAAAAACTGAGCAAGCTCAACTTGTGTTATGTTACGAGACATTCTTAGATTTTTTAGTATTTTTCCAAAAGACATAAAATCACCCCATTACAATTTTAATTTAAATTGTGTCTGTTGGAAACGCAATGTTATGATAAGGAACAGAAAACCTTGACACCCACCGATATTAGCGTTATTATTTTAATAGTTGTTTCGTATAGGCACTACAAACAAGGAAAGGGATAACTATGAGGGAAAAGCTAAGAGAGGTAAGAAAAGCAAAAGGTTTTACGCAAGAAACGATTGCTAAATTGATTGGAATTAATCGAGCATCTTACACTAATATTGAACTTGGCAGGAAAAACCCATCATTAGAAATAGCCTTAAGGATAAAGGAAACGCTTAACTATAGAGGGGATGATATTTTTCAATAAAAAAGCGACTAGATAAAACCGAAGCTTTTGCTAAACCGACATTAAAGTAATGGAATAAATTAAATGGCACAAGGAGGGTCGCAAAGACACATATTCCATTAGTTTATAAAAAATACAAAGGAGATAAAGTCGTATGAAAAGATTAATGAGTTTTATTTTAAGCGGTGTTTTATTGTTCAGCAGTTTTGGCGTACATAAAGTTTATGCAGATGATGTAAATTGGGCTATAGAGCCTAAATTTGTTGCAGTTGGAGGTTTTTCAGAGGGGTTAGCATTTGCTTCTGAAGATGGTAAAACATACGGGTATATAGATAAATCTGGCGACTGGGTCATTAAACCTAAACTTCCGTTTTCAAAAGGCAATGATGATTTAAAAAAGTTTCAGTTTAAAAACGGATTAGCTCCTGCCTATGAAACTATAACAGATAGAAAATGGGGATTTATTGATAAGACCGGGAATTTCTCAATTCAACCTCAATATGATATAGCAAGTATATTTAATGAAGGCTTAGCGTTAGTGCATAGAGGTAGAAATGTTGATGAATTAAAGAATGGTATAGGGCTTTACGAAAAAATATTTATTGATACTACTGGAAAAATAGTGTTACATGAGCCAGAAAAAATGGTTTTTGATTACGGTTATTTCTCTGATGGATTTGCAAAGGTTGGTACCTATATTGGTGATGAAAGCTATTTTAGTTTCATTGATAACAAAGGTAAAGTTGTATTATCAAACATCATACCTCATAATGGTGGATATGGTTGTACAAATTTTAGAGAGGGAATAGCTCATGGAACAAGTAAAACTAGAAAGGGTATTGCTTTTTTTGATAAAACAGGAAAAGTTTTGTTTGAGAAGCCGTGGGCTGATGGAGATAGCGAATATTATTACAGCGACTTTTCGGATGGTTTATGTGTTGCTTATGATAATGGCTCTTCTATGAAATCTATAATCATTGACAAAAGCGGAAAAGAAATAAAAACAATTGACGGCATAAGTGCAAATGGCTTTTCAGAGGGTATTTCTATATTTTTTAGACGTGATGGAAAAGAAGGTACATATGGGTTTTTAGATAGAAACGGCAATATTATATCAATGGTTGATGTTGATTCAATTGGTTATGGAAATGGATACGACCAAAAGTTCAGTGAAGGCATGGTGCAGGCTAAAGTTAATGATAAGTGGGGATTTATAGCTAATCCATTAAAAAATACAAGTGTTAGTACGACCGCTAGCCAAAATAAAACTAAAGTTGTTTATAAGGGAAAAGAGATAGCACTTGCCTTACCTATTATAAGCAAAAACAATACAACATTTTATCCCTTTCGAGAATGCCTTGAATCAATGGGAGCAACTGTAAGCTGGGATTCTGATAAGAACATGGCTACAGGAACTTTGAACGGTAAAACAGTATCGTTTATTACAAACTCTGAAAAGTATTATATTAATGGGCAGGAGCAGAAATTAGGTGAAGGAATGAGTGCGTTCATCAATAATGGTCGCACTTATATACCTATTAGAAGTGCCGCCGAGGGACTTGGTTTTAAAATTGCTTGGGATGCGGTAACAGCGACAATTACAATTGAATAATTTATGCTAAAGAGGAGAATGAAAACATATGATAAAGTCTTTTGCTAAAATAATAGCGATTGCCCTAATGTTACTTATTGCACAGATTGGGCTTGTTACAATGGTGTCGGCAGATTATGAGGAAGACGCACACAGCGACAATGACACAAGTGTAGTTAATACAATAGAAGAGATTAACAATGCTTCACTTACTCAATATCATAGCGGCGATATTGAGGTTATAAACAATATAATAAGGAACAACGGCTGGAACGCTATAGAAAATGACCCTGCTTCATGGGGGAGAAATGTTACATGGGAATCACGAAATGGTTCTTTGCTTAGAGTAACTAAACTCGAGTTGGGTGATAAAAGGCTTTCAAATATACTTGACCTAAGAGGTCTTTCATATTTGAAAGAGATTAATTGTAGATATAACCAATTAACAGGGCTTGATGTTAGAGGGCTTGATAATTTGCAAAGTATCTACTGCTTTGGCAATGAAATTGAAGAACTTGATGTTAGTCAGTTTATTAATTTGCAAAATCTTGCATGTAACTATAATCAAATAAAAGTGCTTGATGTTAGTAGGCTTGTAAATTTACAAAGTCTTGGCTGCAGTGGCAATCAATTGACAGAGCTTGATGTTGGCAATCTTGTAAACTTACAAAGGCTAGACTGTAGCGATAATCAACTGACAGAACTTAATGTTAGTAATTTAGTAAACTTAGTAAATCTTGAATGTAGCGGAAACCAATTGAAAGAGCTTGATATTATTAAACTAATCAATCTAGAGGAATTAAAATGTGCTGAAAATCAATTAAAAGAGCTTGATATTAGCAATCATATTAACTTAGTCGAAATTGACTGTAGCTCTAATCAGCTGACTGAGCTTGACGTTAGTGGGCTTACAAAATTAGTTGATTTAAAATGTGACAATAATAAACTGGCAGCACTTGATTTAAGTATGTGTCCAAATATTTGGTACGAGAGTCGTCGTAACTATGGAGAGGGGCGAGTAATTTGTCATGATAATCCACTCAAAAGCGTAAAACTAATTGACGATTTATCCTATAATGTTAATCTAAGTCCTGGTATTTCTGTTTACTTGAAAGATTTTTACTGGGAAGACTACTTCTGGGGTCTTTCAGAAGGGATAACTCTTCTAGCTACTAGTGAATCTGGAAAGCCATTTAAGTATTGGACACTTAGCACTGGTGAAAAAATTACAAAAAATCCTTACAGCTTTAAAATTGGTAAGAACATTGATTTAACCCCTGTGTTTAGTGGTGATGAGATTATGTCTGTAAGCCCTGCACTTAAAAAAGTTGCGGCTACAGATATTACATTTGATTTAGGAGAAAACGTTAAGGATTATCAGTACGCTGTTATTATACCAAATTCGGGCAAAAAAACCATATGGAAAAGACTTAGCAAAAACACTGTAACAGGCATTTCATTAAAAGCAGGATATGAAATTTTACTATCAAAATATAATGAGCCGGATAATATTTTGGAAAGGCTAACAATTTTAACTACAGATATTAGCGCACCAAAAGCCCCAACTGCAACCGTAAAATCGGTTTCATCAGGAGTTGCAGGAGCTACAAGCCTTATTTTTGCTAAGCCATACGATGGTTACCAGTATCAGCTAAACTCAATAGAAAATGCAGGAGTGTTAGAAGAAGCAAAATGGGTAAGTTGCCCTACTGGCGATACCAAACCAACAGCTTCGGCAAATGGCAAAGCAGGTGATTATATTTTTATAAGAGCAGGAGTAAATACATATTATCCAGCTTCATTACCGAAAAAGACTGTTAAAGCTGTTATTTCACCGGAAGCCCCTAATGTCACCGTTGCACTAGAAGAACCATCAAACCATAAACAAGGAGTAAGTCTATATAATGTAAGAATTACAACACCGCAAAATTCTACTTTAAGTGTAAAATCGCTTCAATATGCCATTGCAGACAAAGGAGCAAGCACAGATGTATTAATAAACACAAAAACAACGAAATGGAAAAGTATTTCTTCTGACGTGATTAAAAATGTTAATATACCTGAGGGAAAAACCATTTTTGTAAGAATAAAGGCAAAATCTCCATACGGCTTTTCAGAGGCTTATGAATACAAAAATTAAATAAATATTATTTATGCCCGCCTTATTGGTGGGCTATTTTTTAATGATTTCCAGTTTTAATGATTAACTGCAAAAAAAGCTAGAAACAGTAAATATATTAGAAAGTTTATATTGATTATATGCACGGATAATATGTGGAAAGTAATATGAATAATATTACGAATGCATAAGTTGACATACTCATTACAACAATTTATAATGAAGATATTTTATAGCGAAAGGGGTTGTCTATGTGTGTCGTTTAAATTTAAAGGTGATTGTAAATTAAATAATTTACAGACAATAATTTAACAAGGTTTATTATCCTGTTAGGTTTGTGTTGAATGTAGCAGACAGCCTTACGGCTATCGGAGTAATGTGGCACGGTTGCATAGACCATGTTTTTTATGACACCAATAAAATAATAAACCGAATAAAAAAGGAGATTTTTGTTTGAATAATAAATTCAAAAATTTAATTGTATGAGACCGAGAGGTTTGCATACTATAGGGTCGGCAATACCTCTCATAAGTTGATAAAAACAACTTTTAGGAGGAATTCAATTGAACAGAGAAAACAAAAAAATACAACATACAAAGGGTTATTATCGTAGTCACGCTTGTAACGAATGCTTTAACTGTAAAATATGTGGACGTTTAATAATTCCAGAAGGCGCATCAAGTGAGCATAGAAACCACTGCCCTAACTGTCTTTCCAGTCTTCATGTTGACATTGAGCCGGGTGACCGCTTGGCTGATTGTGGTGGAATTATGGAACCGATAGGAGTTTGGGTAAGAAAAGGTGGGGAATGGGCAATAATTCATCGTTGTAAACGCTGTGGACATTTAAGCTCAAATCGCTGTGCTGCTGATGATAACCCCTTAAAGCTAATGTCTATCGCTATAAAACCATTAAGTAGTCCACCGTTCCCCATAGAAAGAATTGAGGAATTAACAGCACTTATGGGTGGTGATGGGTATCTAAACAAATGAGCAATTCTACAAATCCACAATTACTGTCATAAGCCATACATTAAATAATTAAATAGTATTACACTATTCAAAGAGCTTGGCTGAATCATTTAGCCAAGCTCTTTCTATTGAAAGAAGAAAATTATTAATTTATGCCCACTGTATGGTGGGCTATTTTTTTTATGCTTTTCAATTTCAATGATTAACTGCAAAAAAAGCTAGAAATAGTAAATATATTAGAAAGTTTATATTGTTTATATGCGCCAAAAGGGTTATAAAATTAAAAGTTTATATGTTAGTAAAAAATATGCACCGGCATATTTTTCATTAAATTTATAGGGAAATAAAGGGGTATTGTGGTTAAAAAATAAGGTGTTATAAAGTGGTGTGGATATTTTAAAAAAGAAAGTTGATATTTGAAAAGTAAACTAAATTTAATTAGGGGAGTTGTTAATATGGTGAAAAAGGGAATAAATAGTGCAGTAAAGGGGCTAGTTTCAGGTTTCTACTTAGAGGGAAACATATTGGATAATCCAATTAAAAGGTATATTCAAGTAAAATTACCGCTACAGAAAATACTCTTGTGTAAAAAGATAGTATTCTTACTAATGAAAACGAAAGGTTTTATTAGTGAAGAGACAAAATGTTATCTTTCCGACTACTACCATACGGCAAGCGATGTCTATAGAATTTTCAATACGTCAGGTGAAATTGATAAAACAAAAATAAAAAATAAAATATCATACGATATGGGGAAAATTGTGAGAAATATTGGAGACTTAGAGTTTTTTCAAAAACTTATTATTTATAACAATAATAATATGCCAGACACTACAAAATTTAATAAAGCTTTTGCTAAATATCACGAATCTGATTTTAATTTGAATGACAATGTGTTGGTGGACATACCAATTAAAGACTATTCAACTGAACTAAGCGAAGAAGATTTTTCAGAAATGGCAAAAACATTACACCCATATATGAAAAGCATGGTTGATATCAGTATAGGTAGTTTGTCAGATAGCCAAATAGGGTATTTTATGTATCTTAAAGACAACTACTTTCTATTGGAGGATACTGACAAGGAAAGATACAATTTTCTTTATAGACTAGCAACAGGAAATTCAACAAGGGATGATGTCAGAAAATATATTAATAAGTGGTCAAGGTGGTAAATGCTCATCTAAAATTTTGATATTAAGCCACCGCTGTGACATGACAGTGTATAAAATAAATAATAATTTAGGAGGCGTATTTATATGATTAAAAAAGATGCTTTTCAACTGCTTGATTCAATTTATAAAAGCGAGCTAAAAATTTTTGAGTTGAACAAAGAGCTAGAAGCTATTAAGTCAGGCGAAGCAGAACAGGTTCTAAAGTTGAAGATTAACACTCTTCAAGCCAAAAAAGAATACTTATTACGTAAACTTGATTTAAGATTAAAAAAGTCATATGACCAATTGGATGAGTTAAGGAAAATTGTGAATTGCGGTTATATAGACGTAATGAATGCAGATGGTTTACCAAAACAATGCAGATATGATGAAGATAAGACTATTGAACACAATGATGGTTTTTGGGATACAATTGAGCAACCAGGAATAGAGGTAGAAAACTATACCAAAAAGCAATAGCTAATTTCTTACAATTTGTGTCTCTTAGAGTTATTCAATAGAGTATAGTTATATGAATTATAATGTTTAAGCCTCAATAGGGTTTGTTTATATATTTTGGCATATGTCAAAATTAAAATTACCCTATTGGCAAGAAAAGGGGTTAATATGGGACAAAGACTTGGATATGTAAGGGTGTCATCTACAAGCCAGAATACTATACGTCAAGAAGTTTTAATGAAAGAGTTAGGCGTTAACAAGGTTTATATAGAAAAAGTGTCGGGCAAGAATATAAAAGACAGACCGCAATTACAAGCGTTACTTGATGAAGTAAACGCTGGTGATACTGTAATTGTTGAGAGCATTAGCAGATTTGCGAGAAACACTAAAGATTTACTTGAACTCATTGATATTTTTAAGCGAAAGAACATAGTTTTTGTAAGCAAAAAGGAAAATATTGATACCAATACACACACTGGAATGTTTCTACTACAGATATTTGGTGCAATAGCGGAACTTGAACGTGAGTGTATTCGAGACAGGCAAAGG
>CAZJGG010000091.1:0-3814 GCA_964545475.1 uncultured Eubacteriales bacterium
TAAATTATCAAATTTAGACTCAATAATTAATATTGGATTAGCTTCCAGAAAGTTTCTTATTGACAATAAATTAATATTTTCTGATGTGGCTGATTCAGGTATTATCGACAAACGTAAAGAATATGGTCTTGATAGGTATATTCCATTTCATTTTCATCCATATTCGTCATTTGACGTTGCAGTAAAAAACTCACACGATGAAGAATTTATTTATGTTTGCATCCAGCGAACGCTTGCAAGGGATAATGAGTTTCTAATACTTCCCAAGCATCCGTTAAGCGTTGATGATGTGCAAATTTTTGAATATGACGATGGCATTGAAAAGATTGATTGGGATACAATGGAGCACAGCTCTACTCTTTCAGATTATGCTAAAAATGTAAGAATGGCTGAATGCTTAACAGAAAAAGTTGTTCCAATCAGTTGTTTCCATAGTATAGCTGTAAAGGACGAAGAAATAAAATCATTAGTCATTTCTAAACTTAATAATGTATCAGGTAAAAGACCATATGTTGATACTCAGCCATGGTTAAGGAGTATAAAAGCGAGGTGAAGGTATGTTTACCTATATAGCAGGCGATTTATTACTATCAGAAGCAGAATGTTTGGTTAATACGGTTAATTGTGAAGGTTATATGGGTAAAGGAATTGCTTATCAATTTAAGCTTGCTTACCCTAATAATAATAATGATTATGTAAGGTCTTGCAAATCAGGGGAATTGAGGATAGGCAAACTTCATTACTTTACAGAAAAAGGGAAACTAATTATAAACTTCCCAACAAAAGATAAGTGGAGATCCAATTCAAAAATAGAATATGTTGAAAAGGGTCTTGATGAACTTATTTTATTAATCCAAAGTCTTAATATAAAATCAATAGCAATACCTCCTTTGGGAAGTGGAAACGGTGGTCTCATTTGGGCTGATGTAAAAAAACTGATTGAAAAAAAGCTTTCTGTAATTGCCGATGCTACAAAAATTATTATTTATGAGCCTTCTAAAAATTATGTCGCTAAAGCAACTATTGAACCACATATATCATTATCTGCTTTGGTCTTAATGCTAATAAAACTTAATTTAATAAAGTTCAACAAAATGCGACTTCAAAAGACAGCATATTTTTTTAATATTTTTGGCGAACAGCCATACTTTAACTTTGTAAAACATAAATATGGACCTTACGACCATTCAATTGATATAATTAGCAAAAAAATTAAGGAATTTCAACAATTTCACAATGTAGAATCAACTGATGAAGCATATGAAATTGCTTATAAAAAACTAAGAAGTGAACATATAGATAACAAACTTAAGCAGCTTAAACCTAAAATTGAACAAGCAGCCAAGTACGTTAATGCAGTTGTTAATGATAGTGATCTTGAATGTCTTGCTACAATATTATTTTTACTTCAACAGAACGGCGCTCTTAAAGATGATATAATAGTATCAAAATTTAAAGGGTGGTCTGAAGATAAATCAAGTCGCTTTACTGATATAGATATTCTTAATGGAATTCATTATCTCCATAATAGTGGTGTTATCGAAGAATCATTAACTGGTTATTGCATAATGAGTTGCCCGAACCTGAAAAACGTTTTTTTGCAATAATTGAGTGAACATGAGTTCTGTAAAGTCTTTGTAAAATTAATATGATTGAGAGGTTTGTTATGACTAAACTTAGCGTAATCGGTACGGGGTATGTGGGGCTTCCGGCGGCGATAGGCTTTGCCAATTTCGGCTGTAATGTTATGTGTCTAGACATTAACGAGGAAAAAATAAAAATGCTTCAAAAAGGGGTATTACCGATTTTTGAAGCAGGCATACAAGAACTTTTAGACACAAACGTTAGAGCTGGCAGGTTAAGCTTTTCGTCGGATGTTGAGGCAGGCATAAAGTTTGGAGACGTTATTTTTATAGCTGTAGGCACGCCCCAGGGGGAAAACGGCGAGGCGGATTTGACAGCGCTTTTTAAAGCTGTTAAAGTTATAAAAAAGGCTATAAACGGTTATAAAGTTATTGTAACTAAATCTACAGTGCCTGTTGGGACAAACGAGCAAATAGCGGAAATTTTAAAGGATTGTGAGCATGAGTACGACGTTGTGTCTAACCCGGAATTTTTACGGGAAGGACGAGCTATGTATGACTTCCTTCACCCCGACAGAGTTATTATAGGCTGTGAGTCTACAAGACCTCACGACATTATAAAAAATATATACAGACCTCTTTACCTTACGGAAGTTCCGTTTGTTTTTACAAACCTTAGAACGGCTGAAATGATAAAATATGCCTCTAACTGCTTTTTGGCAACGAAAATTGCTTTTATAAATGAAATTGCAAGGCTATGCGACGTTATGGAGGCGGATGTTAAAACGGTTGCAAAGGCTATGGGAAGGGACAACCGTATAGGTTCAAAATTTTTACACCCAAGCCCCGGCTACGGCGGTTCATGTTTTCCAAAAGACACGGAGGCGTTGGCTTTTTTTGCAAGAGAAAAAGGTTCACCCCTTTCAATTGTGGAAACGGTTATTTCAAGTAACGCTTACCAAAAGGAATATATGGTTGAAAAAATGGAAAAGAAAATGGGCAACTTAAATGGCAAAACCATTGCAATCTTAGGGCTTGCTTATAAATCCGACACTGATGATATTAGAGAATCCCCGGCGATTGCTATAATAAAATTATTGCTAGAAAAAAATGCTGCAATTAGGGCTTACGACCCTCAGGCAATGGGTAATGCAGAAGAATTATTCACAAACAAAATAACTTATTGCCAAAACGAGTATGAGGCGGCGGAAAAAGCTGATGCAATTGCAATTTTAACAGAATGGAACCAATTTAGAAATTTAAACCTTGATAAATTTATGGAAATAATGAGTGATAAATACTTTTTCGATTTCAGAAACATTTATAGCCGCACGGATATGGAAGAACTGGGCTTTGTTTACGATGGAGTCGGAATGTAATTGAAAGGGATATTATGCGCGCAAGAAGAAGAAAATGGACAAATAAAGAAGTTGAAACAAACGAGAAGATTTTATTATCCCCACAGGACTTTAAAGGGAAATGGAAAGATTATTTCGGAAATGATAATCCTCTATACGTTGAAATTGGTTGCGGAAAAGGAAGGTTTATTTTTGAAAATGCAAAAATAAGCAGGGATGTTAACTTTTTAGCCCTTGAACGGGAAATGGAGGTTATTGTTGTTGGCGCAAGAAAAGCACGCATTGAGCCCGATTTAAATAATATAGCTTTTGCCGCTTGCGATGCCCAAGGCTTTTTAGATATTTTCGCCCCGGGAGAAATAGACAGAATTTATATAAACTTTTGCGACCCATGGCCTAACAGGAAGAAATGGCGCAAACGCCGCCTTACTCATAGAGGCTTCCTTGAAATGTATAAAAACATTTTAGCCCCCAATGGGGAAATATTTTTTAAAACCGATAATTCCCAGCTTTTTGAATTTAGTATTAACGAATTTCTTGAAACAGGCTGGAAGCTTAAAAATGTTACACTGGATTTGCATAAAAGTGAATTTACCGGGAATATAATGACGGAATATGAAGAGCGATTTTTTAATCTTGGTATGCCAATTTATAGGCTGGAAGCTGCAAAGAGTGAGGCATAATTGTAGGGGCTGGCGTCCTCGACAGCCCGTAGTCTTTTGTCGCAAGAGCGTGCGGGACGTCGAGGACGCCGTCCCCTACTGTAAGCATGTGGGCGTTTTACTTAAATTGATACACCGGGTTGTTTTAGCTTAATAGTAGGGGCTGGCGTCCTCGACAGCCCGTAGTCTTTTGTCGCAAGAGCGTGCGGGA
>CAZJGG010000091.1:3914-7509 GCA_964545475.1 uncultured Eubacteriales bacterium
TTAGCTTAATTGTAGGGGCTGGCGTCCTCGACAGCCCGTAGTCTTTTGTTGCAGGAGCGTGTGGGACGTCGAGGACGCCGTCCCCTACTGTGAGCATGTCGGCGTTTTACTTAAATTGATAACACTGGGTTGTTAGCTTAATTGTAGGGGCTGGCGTCCTCAACAGCCCGTAGTGTTTTGTCGCAAGAGCGTGCGGGACGTCGAGGACGCCGTCCCCTACTGCAAGCATGTCGGCGGCTTCCTTAAATTAAAACATAGGGTCGTAGCTTAACAAGTATAAGTATATCAATAAAGGCTTATTTGCATATAATGTTAAAAAACAAAGTAGGGGATATTTATGAGAAAAATTAATGTTGCCGTATTATTCGGAGGAATGAGCACCGAACACGAAGTTTCCAAGGCTTCTGCCCATACTATTCTTACAAATATGAGCGACGAAAAGTATAACATAATGCCCGTATATGTAACAACACAAGGAAAGTGGCTGCTTTACGACGGTTGTATTGATAATATTAAAACTGTTCAGTTTGATAAGTTTTGTACGGAAGCTATAATTAGCCCAGACAGAACGGACAAAGCCATTTTGCGCATTGTTGGAAACAAAACAAAAAGAATCCCTGTAGACATTGCTTTCCCTGCGCTTCATGGGTTAAACGGCGAAGACGGCACAGTTCAGGGGCTTTTTGAGCTTGCAGGCATACCTTATGTGGGGTGCGGCATATTATCCTCCGCAATATGCATGGACAAATATTTTATGAATCTTGTAGCCTCTTCATTGTCTATAAGGCATACAGAGTTTTTAATGTATACAAGGCAGGACTTAACGGATATAGACGAGGTTACTAAGCAAATACGATATAAAATCGGTTATCCCTGCTTTGTAAAGCCTGCAAACTCCGGTTCCTCAGTTGGGGTAGGTAAGGCTACTAATAAAAAGATACTTATAGAATGCCTAGACGAAGCAGCTAAATATGATAATAAAATTATGGTTGAAAAAGCCGTTATAGGGCGTGAGCTGGAATGCGCTGTTTTAGGCTCGGGAGGCGCTGACACTGAAGCTTCCTGCGTTGGCGAAATTTTAGCAGGGGCGGATTTTTATGACTATGACGCTAAATATAACTCAAACGAATCCAGAACTGTTGCTCCGGCGGACATTCCCGACGAAGTTTCTGACGAAATAAGAAATATCTCCGTTAAAATTTTTAAGGGCTGCGATTGCAGCGGTCTTGCCAGAGTGGATTTCTTTTTAGAAGAAGGGACTAATAAAGTCTATTTTAATGAAATAAATACTTTGCCCGGTTTTACTACAATAAGTATGTATCCCCAGCTTTGGAACGCCATGGGGGTTTCTACCCCGGAACTTATTGACAGGCTTATTGAGATTGGTTTGCTAAGAGGTAATTATACTCCTTAACGGATAAAATCATAAAGACCTCTTCCGAAATCAATGCCATCAATTCTCCTATAGCAATTTAAAAATTACCGCAAATTTTTTAAATTGCTATAGGCTCTAAGATATTACCAACTTACTAATACTGACTTTCTATACTTTAATCAACAGAATACCCCTGCCAAGACTCAAACTTAGTATATTTTCCAAGCCACGTTAAGTCCACCTTACCGGTTGGACCGTTTCTTTGCTTGGCTATTATTAGCTCGGCTTTGTTTTTGTCCTCGGTGTCTGGGTTGTAGTATTCGTCCCGGTAAAGGAAAGTTACAACGTCGGCATCCTGCTCTATTGCGCCGGATTCACGCAAGTCTGAAAGCATTGGGCGGTGGTCTGCTCTTGTTTCGCAGGCACGGCTAAGCTGAGAAAGAGCAATAACCGGAGCTCCAATTTCCCTTGCAAGGGCTTTTAACGACCGGGAAATCTCTGATATTTCCTGCTGCCTGGATTCAATTCTGCCTCCCCCTGTCATAAGCTGCAAATAGTCTATAAGCACAAGGGAAAGCCCTTTTTCAAGCTTTAAACGCCTGCATTTGGCCCTTATTTCCGTAACAGAAATACCGGGAGTGTCGTCTATAAATAAATTGGACTTGGAAAGGGGCTCAATTGCTTCAATTAAACAGTCCCAATCTTCGTCGTCCATATCTCCTGTTCTAAGTTTTTGGGCATCAAGCCTAGCTTCTGCGCAAAGAAGCCTGTTAACAAGCTGCTCCTTGCTCATTTCAAGGCTAAAAATTGCTGTTGTAAGCTTCTTTTTAATGGCTACATGCTGGGCAATATTAAGAGCAAAAGCGGTTTTCCCCATAGATGGACGGGCGGCAATTAAAATAAAATCCGATGGCTGAAGCCCTGCCGTCATATTGTCAAAATCCTTAAACCCGGTTTCAAGACCGCTAACTTTTTGTTTTGTTGTAAAAATTTCTTCAATCTTTGTTACGCTGTCCACAAGTACGTCTTTTATGTGAAAAAATTCTCCTGTATTTCTGTCTTGGGCTATATCAAAAATAAGCTTTTCTGCACGCTCAATAATTGCCTCAATAGAAAGTTTGGCTTCAAAGCTGTCATTAGAAATTAAGCTTGAAGCCTTTATTAATTTACGTAATATAGATTTTTGCTCAACAATTTTGGAATAATGGGTAATATGGGCAGAGGTTAAATAACCACCGGAAAGCACAGACAAATATTCTATGCCGCCGATACGCTCCAAAATTCCTTTTTCTACAAGTCTGTTTTTAACTGTTATAATGTCTACAGGGGAATCTTTTAAAAACAGCTCAAGCATTGCCTCGTATATTTCCCCGTTGGCGGGGTTGTAAAAATCGTCTGGTTTTAATATTTCGTAAGCCGACAAAACGGCTTCCCTGTCGAAAAGCATGGAGCTTAATACCGCCTGCTCGGCTTCTGCATCATGAGGGGGAATGCGCACTATATTTTCAGATTCCATATAATAAACCCTTTACGCCAAAATATCTGTTATATGAACGGTAAGCTTTGCCGTTACTTCCGGGTGAAGCTTAATATCAACCGATTTTTCACCTATAGTTTTAATAGGTTCGTCTATAACAATTTTCTTTTTATCAATAATAATTCCGGTTTGTTCTTCAAGCGCAGATGCAATTTCCTTGTTTGTTACAGAGCCGAAAAGCTTGCCGTTATCCCCAATTTTTACCGCAATTTTTACAAGCTTGCTGCTAATATCATCTCCGAGAGCTTTTGCCGCTTCAAATTCTTTTTCTTTTTTGTTTGCCATGGATTTTTGCTTTGCTTCCAACTCGTTTATATTAGATTTTGTAGCCTCCACCGCAAGTTTCTTTGGTAATAGATAGTTCCGAGCGTGGCCGTCAGATGTGTTTATTAACTGACCTTTTTTGCCAACACCTTTAATATCTTCAAGTAATATAACTTTCATAATATTCCTCCTTCTTATTGTTTCTAAGGTTGTTATGGTACGGCGGCATAAAACCTACCGAACGCTACGCTATGCTAAAGCCCGGGCTGGGAGACCCAGCCCCTACAAAACACTAGCCCCTACAAAACACCAGCAAAATTGCAATTCATTCCTGTTTTAGTCCGTAGGGGACGGCGTCCTCGACGTCCCGAACCCCTTGGGACATAACATTTCCGGGCTGGGAGACCCAGCCCCTACAG
>CAZJGG010000092.1:0-7389 GCA_964545475.1 uncultured Eubacteriales bacterium
GGCCTGTTGCTCCTATTGCTCCTGTTGGACCTGTTGGACCTGTTGGACCTGTTGGACCAGTTGCTCCTGTTGCTCCTGCTGCTCCTGTTGCTCCTGTTGCTCCAGTCGCTCCTGTTGCTCCTGCTGCTCCTGCTGCTCCTGTTGCTCCTGTTGCTCCAGTCGCTCCTGTTGCTCCTGCTGCTCCTGCTGCTCCTGTTGCTCCAGTTGCTCCTGTTGCTCCGGTTGCTCCAGTTGCTCCTGTTGCTCCTGTTGGTCCTACAATACAGCAACAACAGTCGCAACAGTCACAACAGTCACAACAATCGCAACAATCACAAAAGTCATAACAGTCATGATGATGACGTCTTCGTTCTTTTTTATACATTAATTACACTCCTCTAAATTTTTTCAACTAATAAATAAACTTTAGCACCATTTATATTTGATGTATCAGTCTCACTTAAAGCTTTAATGGAAAGATCCGAATCCTTTTTTGTTTCAATTATTAAAAATCCGTTTTGGCTGCCGTTAAGCGGTATGTTGTTTATATAAAGTTCCAAAACAATGTTTTCTTGAAAACGGTCAATACCATAATTAATTTTATACAAACCGCTTTGCCTAAAGCGTATTGCGCAATCGTCAGCTGAATAATCAAAAATTCCAGTATGTCTTAAAGAATTAAAATTAACTAAGCCGTAATTTCTTTCACTACAGCTTGTAATTTCACCGGTAAAATAACCGTAATCTATTGAACCCGGAGGTCCTGGCTCCCCTTTTTCCCCTTTTACTAAACAACAGCAACCCATATGAATTTTATTATGACAATTACAGGGTTTAGCTCTTTTGTGATGACATTTTTCATTATAATAAAAATCATTTTCATCAATTTTTCGATATTTTTCATTTTTATTTTGATTTTTTATGGTTTCCGGTTCTGTCTTTGTAATTACTATGTCATCCTGCTGAGAAAATTGTTCAATAGGCATTTTACACCCTTCTTCCGAGTTGTAAAAATCAATCATTTGCCTTCTGTAATTTACAAAGTCACTCCATTGAGCTGTCCCTATTAATTCGTCAAAAGAATAATTCTTTACATTCCTATACATTAATTCTCCTCCCATCAAAAACAACAAAAACAAAAACTCATTTATAGCTATAGTTAGATATAATAGGGCGTGTCCTTATAAATAATCTATGAGAAATATCAAAATATGTGATTAATAATCTTTTTTGCAGTCTGAAAAATACTCTTCTATCTGGCTAATACATAAATCATACACATTATAATTTTTAAAATTCTTGTACCATTCAGCTGTTTTTTTAATAACTTTATCAATCCCCCAAACAGGTCTCCATCCGAGCACAGCTTTTGCCCTTGATATATCAAGGCTTAATAAACTTGCCTCATGTAAGCCGGTTAAGTCACCGTAAACATATGAACCTTCACCGTAATTATCAATAAACTTTTTAACAACTTCTTCCACACTTACACAGCTATTATTGTCCGGTCCGAAATTAAACGGCTGTGAATATTTTTCTGGCTCTTCCAACATTTTCTTAGCCAAAAGCATGTATCCTGCTAACGGTTCTAGCACATGCTGCCATGGTCTTACAGCATTAGGATTTCTTAATACCACCGGTTCACTTTTCAAAAAGCTTCTTATGCAATCCGGTATTATTCTGTCTGCAGCCCAATCTCCTCCGCCAATAACATTGCCTGCTCGAACAGTCGCCAGAGCCGTTTTTGACTTTCCATTTTCATTAAAATAAGAATCTTTATAAGACGCGGATAATATTTCCGTACACGCTTTACTGGAGCTGTATGGGTCATGCCCTCCCAGCTTGTCGTCCTCTCTGTATCCCCAATGCCACTCGTTGTTTTGATAACACTTGTCAGATGTGATTATAACAACAGCTTTAACGCTTTCGGTTTTTCTTACCGCTTCCAAAACGTTCAAAGTGCCCATAACGTTCGTCAAATATGTTTCTGACGGATTTTCATAGGAATACCGTACAAGAGGCTGCGCCGCAAGGTGAAAAACAATATCTGGCTTTGCTTCGGAAAAGCTTTTGTACAGCTTCTCTTCATCTATAATATCGCCTCTCACATCGTTAATACGCTGGGCTAAATTTGTTAAAACAAAATTATCAAAAGGGGTTTTACAAAATTTTGCATACCCCGTAACATTAGCTCCTAAAGCATCTAATACAAGAGCAAGCCAAGAGCCTTTAAACCCCGTATGCCCCGTTATAAAAATATTTTTTCCGCAGTAAAAATTGTCAAAGTATTCAATTTTACTGTTCATTTATACACCTCATATATAAAATTGCATATTATTTTTAAACCAGCTAAGCATTTTTCCGATTCCATCTTCAAGGCTTGTTTTTGCTTTCCACCCTAAAAGATTATAAATTTTTTCGTGGTTTGCGTAATGCTTGAACACTTCGTTTTTGCGGTAACTTAAAGCCCCATAATTAATTTTACAGCTTCCGCCATATGCTTTTACAATAGCGTCTACATAATGCTTTATCGGCTTTGGCTCTCCTGATGCAACATCCATAACCTCATCTGTCACGCTACTGCAAGCCGCCCTAATCATGGCCTCTGCAACATCTCCCACATATACATAATCTCTTTCCTGCTGGCAGGGGGTAAGATTAAGCTCTTTACTATTTAGAATATTTAAAACTATGTTGCAAAATAGCTTATGAGGTTCTTCCCATTCTCCATAAATATTAAAAGGTCTTAATGTAACAATCCCTAAGCCGCCGCCGCGGGCAATCTGATGCATTATTACTGTTGCTGCTGCCTTGCTGCTGCCGTAAATATTTTCCGGCTGCAATGTCTCTTCAGTTTTATCCGCTCTGTTGCCATATTCCGCCGAAGTTCCGATGTTAACAAGTTTTAAGCAGTTTGTATCACAAAGGGCTTTTGCAAAGTTTGCTCCGCCAAGAACATTAATTTTTATAGCTTTTTCAATATCAGTGTCTTTAGAGTCTATTCCATAACCAGCCAAATGAAATGCAAAATCTGGGTTTACCTCTTCCGTTACCTCTTTTACACTTTTAAAATCCGTAACATCAGCGTTATATAAATTTACTTGTGATGCAAATTCATCTATCTTTTTTTTACTACAATTTTTAAGATCTAAAATATTAACTTTAGCGCCAAAGTGCAGGAGATTTTTAATAAGATGATATCCTAAAAAGCCGCATCCTCCTGTAATAAGGGCTTTTTTACCATAACAGCATGTCGTCATAGGAAACCTCCTTTGAATACCAGCCGGATGCTTTACCGTTTAAAACCCCCTTGTTATATTCAAGCTGAGAGAAATAAGGGTTATATACAAGCT
Source organism: uncultured Eubacteriales bacterium (assembly GCA_964545475.1). Lineage (GTDB taxonomy): Bacteria > Bacillota > Clostridia > Lachnospirales > JAISER01 > CAZJGG01. The sequence goes on from CAZJGG010000092.1 coordinate 3,333, forward strand.
CCACAAGCTCTTTTCTCGGTTCAACAACACCGTGAACCCAAATTTGATAGCTACCAAAATCATTAATGCCAATGCTGCCAAAATGATAAGCACAAAGCATAGCGTTATTTATAAACACTCTGTTATTGTCAAGGTAAAGTTCATAACCCCAATCGTTTAGTATCATGTTCCATGGGGCAGCGTTAATGCCGAAATTGTTTATAACTTTAATATTTTCAAAATCATAAGGAACTGCTTCTAAATACTTCTGATCTCCCCATCTGTTTAAAGAGTTGTCATAATAATCATAACACCAATCAAAACACCTGTTTTTCCACCAGTCTAAAACATTTCTTCCATACATGTCATTTTTAATACCGAGAAGCCCTGCCTGATAAAAACCGCATCGGCTTTCCGTATCAATATCTGCTCTTTGGGTACACATTACAAATGAAAAAGTATGCCATTCCTTAAAAATGAATTTTAGTTTCGTGAACATATACATGTCACTGTCTAAATACATTACACGGTTTAACTTTTCATTCTTGAACAAGTAATCTATAAAAAAACTCTTTAAAGTCCAACAAAATTCTTTAATATTCCTTTCTCTGCTTATAGCTTCAATTTCTGGCGTTAATATATTTAAAAGACGGACAATTGTTGCATTTTTTAAATTAAGGGAAGTTAAAGCTTCGTAAGCACTATCTTCTACGGCAAGCAGCCAAATATGAAAGTTTTCATTGTGTTTTTTTAGTGATGAATAAAGGGCCATTGCTCTTGTAATATATTCAACTGAAACTATACTGCACAGCTCATAAAAATCATCGAATGTAAAATTAATTTTTTTTTCAAAGTTGTATTGAAAATAAGTGGCAGCATCGTTTGGGTTTTTATGGCAAAACACTAACGGTAAAATTGACGGGTCGATGCCTCTTACAAACGAAACGGCATTTCTTACAGCCTCAATATACGGCAAAAACAAATAAGATATAATATTGTTAGGCACGTCCAATCTGCCGTAAGACCATAAATCATACTCATCCTCGTTAAAAATATCCATTGTAGCAAAGTGAAAAGCAGTTATTACATTATCCTTTAAAAAAGGTCGCTCATATTGAACGTTAAAATCGTCTTTGTTTCTATAAATGCAATTCCACGGTGCGGCATCAACACCTAAGTTATTTTCTATATAAACTCCGCCAAACATATTGGGAAAGCCCTCTAAATACTTCTGGTCGCCGAAAGAATCATCGTCTGGTTCAAGGTTAGCGGAGCATTTTGCAAGGCATCTGGAATACCAATATTTTAAAGCTTCTATGCCGTTATAATCGTTTTTAAAACCAACTATGCCGGCTTGAAATTTGCCGTATTTTTGCTCAATTTCTTCTGCGTCCCGCTGTGGGCAAAGATAAATTGAGTGTTGGTTTAATGAATCAAATATTAATTGAGGATCGGAGAAAAAATAAATATCGCTGTCGCAGTAAACGATGTCTTTTGCCCCTAAATATTGCAAAATGTGAAGCATAAACGGAGCTTTTAAAGTCCAACAATATTCATTTTGCATACGGCTTGGCTTGACCCATAAAAGCTCGTTGTTTTCAATCTGGCTTAAATGGATAATTGTTGCATTTGAAAGCCCTGCCTTTTGCAGAAAATAATATATTGTATCGTCCATACACAATATAAAAATATGAAAATCTCTTCCGGTTGCTGAAAGGGAATTGTAAAGAGCAATTAATTTAAGCAAATACTTATGCCCTACAATTGTACAAAATTTGAAACCATAATAATTAGGCACGTCTATCATTTTTTCATCCTCCAAACTTCATTAGCAAGAGCCAAGTCCTTGCTTGTATCTATAGAAATCCAAAATCCATTATGGCGGTAAACACTAAGCTGTCTATCGTTAATTAAGTTAAAAAGCGGTTCATCTTCCAAAATGCAGTTTTGATCATATGAAAGATAATCTAAAAACTCATTTCTAAAAACAAAAAAACCCCCGTTTATTATACCGACACTATCTTTTTTTTCGTTAAAATCCACCGCAATACCGTCTTCAATCTTTAGTGTTCCGTACTGACTCTTTTTTTCAATGCCTGTAACAGTTCCAATTTTCCCATGCTGCCTATGAAATTTAATAAGGCTTGTTATGTTAATGTCCGACAAGCCGTCGCCATATGTCACCATAAAGTCGTCGTCACCTATATATTTTTCAACAAGTTTGATACGTGCGCCCGTCATTGTTTCAAGCCCAGTATCAGCAAGAATAATATTGAACTTGTCTTTGCAATTATAAAACTCTATAGTGTTCTCTCCAACTCGTTTGAGAACATCGCAATTACGCCATTCGTAATCTATAAAATATTGTTTAATTGCATCTCCCCTATAACCCAAAGGCAATATAAACTCATTAAAGCCGTATTTCAAATATATTTTAATAATGTGTTGTATTAGAGGCTCTTCGTTCACAATAAGCATAGGCTTAGGAAGGTTTTCGCTTGTGCCGGATATCCTTTGTCCTTTTCCGCCACATAGAATTATTACTTTCATTTTTTTCTCCTTTCCTTTATTTTAAAAATAGTCAATTTATTATAGATATAAGGAGTATAAATACGTCCTAATATTCAGCATGTCCCTATGACATGGTATGCTTGTATTTATTTAAAGGTGACTGTATTACATAAGTAAGCACTGATTAATCCTGCATGTTATGCTATCGTTTAAATTGCAAATTACTCTACACGAGTAGTGCGCCGTTTATAAGAGCAAAAACCTAATATTCAACATATATTTAAGTAAGTTACCTTAAGGAGGAATATTATGGCGACGTTAAGTTTATGTATGATTGTCAAAAATGAGGAGGATGTTTTAGGCAGATGCTTAAGCTGCGTTAAAAATATAGTTGATGAAATTATTATTGTGGACACTGGCTCAACAGATTCTACAAAAAAAGTAGCGGCCCAATTTACAGATAAAGTTTACGACTTTGAATGGATAGACGACTTTTCAGCAGCAAGGAACTATTCATTTTCAAAAGCAACTATGGATTATATAATGTGGCTGGATGCAGACGATGTGATAGATAACAATAACAGATATTTATTAAAAGTACTTTTAGACGGATTAGAAGAAAGCACGGATATTGTTATGATGAAATACAACGTTGCATTTGACGAAAACCAAATTCCAACATACAGCTATTACAGAGAAAGGATTTTGAAAAGAGTAAATAATTATAAATGGGTTGGTGAAATTCATGAGGTTATAATACCAAGCGGAAATATATTATATAAAGACATTGGGATAAACCATAAAAAAACCCGACCAAACCAGCCGGATAGAAACCTTAAAATATACAAACGAATGATAAGAGATGGGAAAATATTAGAACCCAGACATCAGTTTTATTATGCAAGAGAATTAAAAAACAACGGATATGTTGACAGAGCAATAAAAGAATATATTGCATTATTACAAGATGGTACGGGATGGATTGAAAACAATATAAGTGCCTGCATAGATTTGTCCCAATGTTATAAAGAAAAGGGCGACGAATACATGGAGATTACCAGCCTTTTTAGAAGCTTTATATACGACGAGCCTAGGGCTGAAATATGCTGCGATATTGGCAGTCATTTTTTAGAGCGTAAAAATTATAAAAATGCAATATTTTGGTATAAACTTGCAGCTAGTTCAAAAATTAAAGACACCGAAGGTGGGTTCCTTTATTTGGACTGTTACGACTTTATTCCAAACATTCAACTATGCGTTTGCTATGATCGCCTTGGAGACCATGAAAAAGCTTATTATTATAATGAAGAAGCCGGAAAATTTAAACCAAACAGCCCAAACTATATTCACAATAAGGAGTATTTTGAAAGAATATTAAAAGCTTAATCCTTAGAGCCTGTTCAAAGTCTCCATTTCAGTGTCTTTTCGGCAAATTTTCTTAAGGGCGTGTTGAATATTGATTAAAAAATTTCAAAACGATGTAAAAACGCCCCTAAATCCGGTCGTTTTTACATCTGAAATTTTCCAAATAAGGATTATTCAACACGCCCCTTAATTGCTGCGTCAG
>CAZJGG010000093.1:0-7295 GCA_964545475.1 uncultured Eubacteriales bacterium
CTACAGTTAATTATTGTCGTATTGACATTTTTCTATAAAAGAAAATAACCAGCCATCCCAGCAATAGGCAAACTGGTTATTTCAACTGGCAAGCCTGCCGCCTTTTAAGCGACTGTGCATTAAGAGAGTGTTCTCAGCACTCTCTTTCTTATTTTTATTATACTTCATATCCCATATAATTGCAATATTATTTTAGCATACTTTACTTGTAAAAGCCTAGTTATAAAGATTTAATATATTTGCTAAACAATTTTAGTGAAGTATTTATAATCAAATTTTCAGGGAAGCCGGTTTCTGCTAATAAAGGCAGGAGCAAATCAAAATCTCCGATTCTGCTGTGATAATGAGAATCACTTCCAAGTACAACAGGTAAATTTGCTTTTTTGCATTTTTCCAAAAGCTTTATAATAAATTCTCCGCTTCCAACCCGGACGGAATCCGGCAAAAGGCTGGCAGAGTTTATTTCTATAATTGTGCCTGTTTGGCTGCTTGCTTCTACAACTGCATCTAAGTCAATAGGGTAGCGAGGATCTCCTAAATGACCCATTATTTTTACATATTGGTTTTTCATAGTGTTAATGACGGAGTTTGTGTTTTGCTCTGTGCCTTGGCATTCATAACATACGGAATGAATACTTGCAATAACAACATCAAGTTTTGAAAGTATTTTGTCGGATAAGTCTACTTTGCCCGTTGTATCCATAATATTAACTTCCGCCCCTGAAAGAATAGTAACACCTTTTATTTTTTTAGGAATGGCGTGAAGGTTTGTAAAATAAAGCTTATGACAGGAGCCCGGCATTTTTGGTCCGTGGTCTGTTATGGCAATAAGCTCAAGCCCTTTTTGGATGGCGGCTTCTGCATTTTCTGTAACAGTGGAATATGCGTGTCCACTGGCAACTGTGTGAATGTGTGTGTCTAGTATAAATTTCAAATTAATCTCATCCTTTAATTTTATGTTTATTATACCAAAAAAATTTGTAATAATAAATATAACACAGCAAATTTTGTGCGCTGGAAATAGTATAGCTGCTGTCAGACTTTGAAAGCGATTATTCCGCTCTAAATTCCATTGCTCGTTTTACTGTGGAATTTACTATTTATAAATTTTTTATAAAGGCTGTTTACTTTTTATTAATACGGCGTTATAATGGGATTGATAGAAATGCGCCTTGGGGGGTATAGATTTGAACGATAAGCTTAAAAGCGAATTTATAGATGATTTTTTTAAAGCAGTGCTAACGCTGGAAACAGTAGACGAATGCTATGCTTTTTTTGGTGATGCATGTACTGTAAACGAAATACAAGCAATGGCACAGCGTTTTAGCGTTGCCCGTATGCTTGATAAAGCTAAAACCTATGTTGAAATTGGCGAAAAAACAGGCGCTTCTACTGCAACTATAAGCCGTGTCAACAGAAGCCTTCATTACGGGCTTGACGGCTATAAAACCGTGTTTGAAAGGCTTGATAACTCTAATTAGAATCTGTTCAGAATCTCGCTTTTTGTTTTTGAGCAAGTTTATTAAATTGCAATAGTCATACATATCCGGTTTTTAATTACCCCATACATATTAATTTTAAATGACGTGCTTATGTTTAAAATTTTAACATTTACGACACGTCTTAGTCCATTTTGTGCGGTTTAAGCATTAAATAAAATTGCTATAAAGCCGCATTTTTTGTATTTATACTCTTTAAAGTGTATATTTACCACCGGCTTGCGGAGAATTTTGCTTGTGGGCAGCGCCAGCGGCTCTTAGAGCAATTTGACAAAGCATTAACAGAACCATGTAAAAACGCCCCCAAATCTGGTGGTTTTTAAATTTGAAATTTTCCAAATAAGGATTATTCAGCAAGCCCTTTTATACGCTGAACTCACATTATGATAATAGTTTAGGAGAGAAATTATGGATTTAGGCTCAATGCTTAACCCTGTTCAAAAGCAGGCGGTTCAAATTACCGAAGGTCCGCTTTTAATTCTTGCAGGGGCAGGCTCCGGCAAGACAAGCGTGTTAACCCACAGAATAGCTCATTTAATCGAGCGTAAAATACAGCCGTATAACATATTAGCAATTACTTTTACAAATAAAGCGGCGAGAGAAATGAGAGAGCGCGTTGACAATCTGGTTGAAAACGGCCGGGATGTACTTGTTTGCACGTTCCATTCTTTTTGTGTGCGCATTTTGCGTAGAGAAATAAGCAAGTTATCTTTCGGAAACCATTTTACTATTTACGACTCAGATGACTCTGAAAAACTTATTAAGCGCTGCATTAAGGAAGTAGGGCTTAACGAAAAGCAATACTCCCCAAGATCTGTTATGGGTGCAATCGGCGCATACAAAGACGAGCTTATAAGCCCGAAAGAAGCTACAAAAGAAGCAGAGGGAGATTACAGGCAATCAGAAATTTGCAAAGTTTATACCCTTTACCAAAAAAGACTATACGAAAGCAACGCTGTAGACTTTGACGATATTATTTCTAAAACTGTTGAATTATTTAAAGTATTTCCCGACGTATTAGAGAAGTATCAGGAACGCTTTCAATACATAATGGTAGATGAATACCAGGACACTAACACAGCACAATACATGCTTATAAAAATGTTGTCTTCTAAATATAAAAACTTATGCGTTGTTGGAGACGACGACCAAAGCATTTACGGCTGGCGTGGAGCAAACATTTATAACATTTTAAATTTTGAGAAAGATAATAAAGGGGCAAAATCCGTTAAGCTTGAACAAAATTACCGCTCAACACAGCTTATTTTGGATGCCGCAAACGCCGTTATCCAAAACAACCAAAGCCGCAAGCAAAAAAGGCTTTGGACAAACAATTCCGGCGGAAGTCCAATATATTTTTTCAAAGCAACATACGACTATGAAGAAGCCCATTTTATTACGGAAAAAATTACAGATTATGTGAATAAAGGGGCAAAATATGCAGACCACGCCGTTTTGTACAGAACAAATTCACAATCTCGTACAATAGAAGAACAACTTGTTTCAAAAGGAATTCCTTACAGGCTTTTCGGCGGCGTTCGCTTTTACGACAGAAAAGAAGTAAAAGACGTTTTGGCATATCTCCGGGTTATTAACAACCCAAGAGACGACGTTTCTCTTATGCGTATTATAAACGTCCCAAGACGAGGTATTGGTGATACAACAACAGATAAGATTCAAGAATACGCTGTAGAAAACGACATCCCGCTTTTTGAAGTTTTTAAGGATTTAGAGCAGATTCCAGATTTTGCCCAAAGAGCAAAAAAAGTTTTTGCATTTAGAGATTTAATAAATGATTTTATAGAATATGCTAAAAACCATTCTATTACGGAAGTTATTAACAAAGTTTTAGAAGATACAAACTATATCGGTGAATATATGGTTGAGGGCACAGACGAAGCAATGGGGCGCATAGAAAACGTTCAAGAACTTTTGTCTAAAGCCTCCGAATATGAAGATAAAGCGGAAGATAAGAGCCTTACGGCGTTTTTAGAGGAGCTTTCCTTAGTTGCTGACATTGACAATTATACCGATGGTCAAGACACAGTGGTTTTAATGACTTTGCATAACGCAAAAGGTCTTGAATTTCCTTGCGTGTTTATAACAGGCTTTGAAGAAGGCATTTTCCCAACATACCAAAGCACCGTTTCCCCTGACAGACACGCAATTGAAGAAGAACGCCGCCTGCTTTACGTTGGCATAACAAGGGCAAAAGAAACATTGTATATAACATGCGCCAATTCAAGAAGGCAACACGGGCAAATTGTTAGCAACAACCCAAGCCGCTTTTTAAAGGAAATTCCAGAAGAATACATTGAACAGGCAATAATGCCTATTTCCGAAAAAGGCGAAAAAAGAAGAACCGGAATTTCCCAGTTTGCTGAAATAAACAAAATGAAAAACGCCATAGACATAAGCTTCGGTGGCAAAAACTATTCAAACACAACCAAAGCCGCAGCACCAGCAGAATCAAGCCTTAACTATTCTGTGGGAGACAAAGTTAAACAAATGAAATACGGTATCGGTGTTGTTACCGACATAAGACAAACCGGACCGGATTATGAAGTCGCCGTGGAATTTGAAGGCATCGGCGTTAAAAAATTTATGGCACATTTGTGTAAGCTTAAAAAGGTTGAAGGTTAGTTATAGTAATTCCTAAAATAATCAATTAAAATAGAGGCGGGATCACTGCCTCTATTTTAATCGGGCGCACCTATGTGTGCGCCCGATACCCTCCTCCTAACAATAAACAAAACAACAAACGAATATATAAAAGGCGCTAAAAACGGTTTATGCCCATCTTTTTATAAACACATCTGGCAACGGAATTATTATGAGCATATTATTAGAGATGAAGAAGTTTACCTAAAGATGTGGGATTATATTGACTCAAATCCAATTATTTACTGAAAACTAAAAGCGAGGTTTTGATATGACAAAAGAAATTTACTTAGCAGGCGGTTGTTTTTGGGGCACCGAGCATTATTTACATCTAATTACAGGCATTACCCACACAGAAGTTGGTTATGCCAACGGCAACACCGAAAACCCCACATACGAGCAGGTTTGCCGTGAAAATACTGGGCACGCCGAAGCTGTAAAAGTTCTTTACGATGACAGCTTAATTAAGCTTTCCCAAGTTCTACAAATGTATTATGACGTTATTGACCCAACGTCTATTAACCGCCAAGGCGGAGATACAGGCACACAATACCGCACAGGAATTTATTACACCGACGAAGGCGATAAGGAAATAATTGAGAGATCTATTAGTGAGTTGCAGATAAAATATGAAAAACCAATTGCAATTGAAGTTTTGCCATTAAATAATTATTATAAAGCAGAAGAATACCACCAAAAATACTTAATAAAAAACCCCGGTGGCTATTGCCATATCGGGGCTGAAAAATTTGAATGCGCAAAGTCTTTCAAAGCATAGTAATTTTATAATTCTTCTATAATTATATCAACTGTCTTTAGAACATCGTTTACGACTTTAACTTTTCGGTGGGCAAGGGCTTGGTAAATTGGCAGTCGCTGGCTGTAAAGTGCGGCAAGCCTATCTTTGTCTGCCGAAAGGGGGCGGCCGTTTGTGGCAAGCTCTGAAAGTTCTCTTTCAAGAAAAACAATTATTCCGTTTTGCAATAAAGCTTTTCTGTTTTCCGGCTTTAAAACGCTGCCGCCCCCGGTGGCGATTATATATCCGTTTTGTTTTGAAAGCTCAAATAAAACTTGGCTTTCAATTCCCCGGAAATAATCTTCGCCGTGTTCTGTAATAAGCTGTTCGGCGGTTTTCCCGGTTTTATTAAATATTTCCACATCCGTATCGGCAAATTGCAATCCAAGGTTTTTGGCAAGTAATTTGCCGGCGGTTGTTTTGCCGCATCCCGGCATACCTATTAACACAATGTTTCTGCATGTCTTTTCAAGAGTTTCTATAACTTCGTCAATTCTAACAGCATCCGGCTTATCCTTACCGAAAAACAGGCTATCTGCATACGCCGCCTGGGCAACTAACATAGGAAGCCCGGCTGTTGCCTTAATTCCTCTATCCATTGATTCCAGAACAAGTTTTGTCTTTAAAGGGTTGTATACAACGTCTATAACCCCTTGCAAGTTATGAAAAATATCAAGATTAACAGGAAGCCCGGAATTGTTGGGATACATTCCCACAGGGGTTGTATTAACAATTATATCGGCGTCTTCATGTTTTTCCAAGTTTTTATAATTATCTTTAGAATTTCTTGAAATTATAACAACTTCCGAAGCACCCATATCTGCCGCAACGCTGGCGGCGGTTTTTGACGTTCCGCCGCTTCCAAGAATAATAGTTTTTTTGCCGGAAAATGTTATGCCTGCTCGCTCTGCCATATATGAAAATCCGTAATAATCAGTGTTGTAACCGTGGAGTGTTCCGTTTTTGTTTATTACGGTGTTAACACTTCCGATTTTGGCGGATTGGTTATCGCAAACGCAATGGGGCATTACATCTTTTTTATAAGGAATTGTTACGTTTATCCCCATAAAATCCTTTTCTGCCATAAAACAGCTTAAACCCTCTCGAGGGATTTCTTTAAACCCATATTCTTTGTTTCCCAAAAGGGCATGAATTTTCGGGGAATAGCTGTGGGAAAGTTTTTCTCCGATTAAACCGTATTTCATAACTCGCTATAACACCCCAGAAATACAAATTTATCGCAGGAATCCTCAAGCTGAGAAAATAGCTTAAATACTGCATCATCGTAAACGGAAATATCAAGGTCAAAATAAAACATAAACTCAAAGTCGCTGTCGGGCAATGGGCGGCTTTCAAGCTTTGAAAGGTTAATGTCAAGAGCGGCAAACTTAGCCATAAGGTGGTAAAGTGAACCGGGGCGGTGAGGTACAGTCATCATTAAGCTGACTCTTTTTGCACCAGGGTAAATTTGCAGGTTTTTGGATATACAAATGAATTTAGTGTAATTGTTATCGCTGTTTTGAATTTTATCAGCCAAAATTTCAAGGTTGTAAAGCTCTGCGCAAGCAACAGAACATATAGCCGCACAGTCTCTGCTTTCGGATTCTGAAACCATTTTCGCCGCTGTTGCAGTGTTTTCACAAGAAACAATTGAAACTTTGGCGTTTTTCAAGAAATCTCTGCATTGGGCAATAGCTTGTTCATGAGAATATACCGTTTTAACATCTGAAAGCTTTGTTCCGGCTTTTGCAAGAAGAACATGGTTAATTTTAACTTTTATACTTCTGCTTATATAAAAATTATGTTGCTTCATTAAGTCGTAAACGTTTGTAACAGAGCCATGGAGGCTGTTTTCAATTGGCAAAATGCCGTATTGGCAAAGCCCTTTGTCAACTGCGCCAAAAACTCCCTCAAAAGTGTTAAAATACATAATTGACGGGCGAGCAAAAAGCTTTTCGCAAGCCGCTTGGGAATTTGCTCCCTCAATACCTTGGCAAGCAACAACAGCGTTTTTAGGGAAGAGCTGAGGTGTTTGCTCCAAAGCAAGTTTAACTTTTTCAGCAACTTCCGCTGTTTCGTTTAACAAATTGCACTGATGAGTTTTTGAAATATCAAAAATTGTTGTGTAAAGAGTTTTAATATAAGCCGCTACAGAATCATCTTTATCAGATGTAAGGCGGTTTATTATTTCTCTTTCTCTTTCAACATGAGTTATAGATAAATTCTCGCTTTTTTTAACCCTAGCTATGTTTTCCGCAAGAATAATTCTTTGTTCAAACAGTTTTACAATTTCATCGTCTATTGAATCTATTTGCTTTCTTACCTCTTCTAAATTCATT
>CAZJGG010000094.1:0-7278 GCA_964545475.1 uncultured Eubacteriales bacterium
AGGAGTGAAAATTATGTATCGAATCGGAGAGTTTTCAAAAATGAGCAAAACTACAATTAAAGCACTGCAGTATTATGACGAAGTTGGATTGTTAAAACCCGAAGAAATTGATTTATTTACTGGTTATCGCTTTTACACAACAAATCAACTTTTCAAGATACACAAAATTCAATCTCTTCGCCAAATCGGTTTATCAATCCACGAGATTAAGCTTATAATGTCCGGACATTGTAAGAGAAATATCTTGGAAAAGCGAAAAACCGAAATTATCGCACAACTCTCTGAATCGAATAATCAGCTCTCTATGCTTGAATTTATGTTACAAGAAAAAAAAGAGGATTATTTTATGAGTTATGTTGCCACAGTTAAAGATTTACCAGAATGTTTTGTTTATTCAAAAAAAATGACAATTCCTAATTATGATTCATATTTTGAACTTATTCCGGCTATTGGGGAAAAAGTTACAAAAAAATATCCAGATTTAAAATGTGTTCAGCCGGAGTATTGTTTTACTTGTTATCTCGACGGTGAGTACAAAGAAAAAGACATTAATATCGAATTTTGTGAAGCTGTTGACAAAATTAAACCCGATTTCGATGATATTTGCTTCAAAAAAATAGACAGCGTAAAAGCCGTTTCTATAATGCATAAAGGTCCTTATTCCGACCTTTCAAAAGCTTGTTCATTTATCTTTAGCTGGATAGAGCAAAACGGATATGCCGCTGTAGATTCTCCAAGAGAAAGCTATATTGACGGCATATGGAATAAAGAAAACCAATCAGATTGGTTAACAGAGCTTCAAGTTCCGATTATGAAAAAGTAGCTTATTAAAAGAATCGTAAAGAAAGTGAGCCCAGCGTAATGAAACTTGCGCCGAACTCACTTTTTAATAATTAAAACTTAAAGTCTAAATAAGGACAAGGGGGCGTAACCATATCGTAAAAATGCCACCATTCCCCAGAATACGGCTTAAAACCAACACTTTCCATAACAGATTTAAGATAAACGGCGTTATTACGCTCCTCTTCTCTAAGTGTAGGGCAAGACAAAGAAGCCTTTTCAGAAAAATCATCAAATTCGCTGGGCATTGGAATATCATTTCCGTTTAAATCTGTTAATGTTATATCCACACAAAGACCATTCATATGAGATGGCTTGAAAACGGTTAACACCTTCATATCCGGCGGATAAGCAACAAAATTATTGTCAGGCAGAATTTCCCAAAACCTTTCTTGAGCGCTTATAGGACGATATGCATCCCATACTTTCATTAAATATCCTTTTTCCTTTGCAATGTTTTTAGCTTTTATTAAAAGAGCAGCTGTGCTTTTGTTTATGTAACATTCGCCGGAATTATAAACTTTCTGTTTTGTAAAATTATTAGAAGTTGCATATCTTAAATCAATTATAAATTCACTGTCCATATCCAGCAAACGTATTAAGTCTCCTTGTTGGTTCATAATATCCTCCATCTTTATAATAAATTTTTACTTTAGTTATAATCTCTAAATAACTTATTTGTAACAACGGCAATTCCCAGCCCCATAAACCCTATTATAATAATTGGGATATATACTGCATTACGGAAAAATTCCAACAATGTTCCGTAAAGTATTTGCCCTAAAGGCGCAGCACATTGGGCAACGGCAACAATTATCGCCATAACTTTACCAATCAGCTCGTTAGGCGTTTCTTTTTGAACCAATGATATAACAACAATTGAAAGCATCGATGTTACCATCATAATAGGCACAGAGAACAAAAACAACATAATAAACGACGGATAATATCCAAATGATAAAACCTTAGGAAACATTGCTAACGACATTGGGAAAAACAAAATGCTTATTAAAATTACCCATTTATAAATGTTATTAAGCTGCATTTTTTTAGCAACCAAACCTACTGTTAATGCACCTATTATGCTGCTTAACTGTACAATACCAAGCCCAATACCGTAAAATGTGTCGCTGGAGGACATTGTTATCCTTAACATATATGGCACGCCTACAATGAAAAACGGCACTAAAAATAAGTTAAGCAAAAGTGCTACCATCATTATTTTAAAAATATATGGCTTAGTTTTTAATACATAAAATGCCCCGTCTTTTATATCCGAAAACATATCTGTAATAATATGTTTTTTAACTTCTCTTTTTTCAAAAGGTATTTTAATGAAAATTTCCATAACTGCTGATAAGAAAAACGCTATACAGCTTACTATTATAAGGGATTTCATACCCAGTATTCCGTATAAAACCCCTCCAAGGACAGGAGCTGCAAGGCTTGAAAGCGCCGCAACCCCGGAAACAATACCGTTTGCGCTTTCAATATTCTCCATTGAGGATAAAACAGGGATACTGGCATGAACAGCAGGCTGATAGATAAAGCTTATTATGGCTAAAAGCGTCATAATAACCGCAACAATTAACACACTGAATATTCCTTGCCAAAAAAGTATGCCGGATACCAGCACTATAAGACAGCTTGTAAAATCAAATATAACCATAAGGTTACGCCTGTTAAACCTGTCTGCAATTGCGCCGCCAATTGGCGAAAGAATAATGCCGGGTATTGATGAAACGGCAAAAACAAGAGCAAACAAATCCGAACGCCCTGTAATGTCCAATACATAAGTTGATAGTGCAAACCTTAAAATTGCCGCCCCGAATATAGATATTATTTGCCCTATAACCATTAAGCTGAAATTCCTGTTAAAAAGTTTCAAGTTAACTCTCCTTTTAATATGTTTAAGAAGTAATCTAGGCTTCCTTTTTCCGCTCCTAATATTTTTTCTGCAAAATATACGAAAGATTCAGCTTTTTTGTTTATTTCTTCATGGGTATAATCGAAAAGAGCTGTATCAAATAAAAAATTTGAAACGGAAAGTAAAAATTCAACTGCTTCTAAAGGATAAGGTGTACTATAACTGCCTTCGCTTATACCTTGTTTTATTACTTCCGCCAAAACCGGCGCAATTCTTTTTAAAGTTTCCACAAGGCTTTTTTGATTTAATTGGGCGTTGCCCGGCTTATGAAGAACATCTATCATTAAACTTTTTTCAGTCCTGCTCGCATTTTGAAGCAAAATTTTTGATATCTTATCATTAGCGTTTAAATCCTCACGCCTAGCTATTTGGGAAGCATCCTCAACTTCTCTGTCTATAAAACGGATTATTGATGTTTCCAATACCTCTTCCTTAGACGTGAAATAATGATAAAATGTGCCTTTACCTATGCCAACAGCTTGCAAAATATCATTTATAGTAGTTTCGCTATAACCTTTGGTTATAAAAAGCAATAGCGCCTCATCTAAAATTTGATTTTTGCGCTCATCCGCTTTTTTTGTTAATCTCATTTATACACCTCCTTATACCGACCGTCGGTACAATTTATATTAGCATTATATATTTTAATTGTCAATACTACTTTATATAAAAAAATGTGCGGTCAGAAGTAAATCCTTCTAACCGCACATTAACAGTTCTCTATATGACTTTTTTAAATAAACTTCTCTATCTAACGATTTTTCTTGCTTACTTTAAACAGTTCTAATTGCTGAGCAAATGGCACTCATACAAAATGGAAATTTAACTGTAGATATATAAATGGTAAAATAAATTCTATAAAAAATAGACTTATTATGAAATTCCTCATCATTTGCAAAAATATAAATAGCGTTTTGGTCTCAGATTCACTTTGCTTGCTGGTATATGCAATTTTGAATTAGGCATGTTTTAGGTTTCAGAAGAGGTCTACTTGAAAAAACTTGCGTTAGAAATATGAATATCATTAGAAAACTTCCACTTTCTATACTAAAACTGCTTGATGTATACAAAAAATACAGCTAAAAGAAAAAAAGATTTATCATTTGTACGTGAGGGTCTAAATTTTTAGAAAAATATTGGCTTTATAATCTTTAAAAAAACGGATTCCCTGTTTTTTGTTTGAGTTACGCTTTCAATCATTTGGCGTGGGGTCATGCAGTATTTACATTGACAAATTATACTTAACTGGTTATAATTATTGTATTAAAATTGTAAATAATATACAATTGAAAGGGGAACACGCATGAAAAGGAAAATCTGCTTTTTGCTTTCGCTGATATTTGTCATTTTGTCAATTGGAGCTCCGCCCGTATACGCCGGCGAGCCTCAAAAAACATACGCTCTTTCGTTTACGCCGGCTGATGCCGTATCTAACGATGACGGCTCTTATATTTTTTTGTCCTCTTATTATTTGAAAAGAGTATACCGCATAAATACGAATACATGGGAGACAAAAACAATTGATGTCGACTATTATCCCGAATCAATGTGCTATAAGGATGGCAAGCTGTATGTATCGTTATGCACGCAAGCCCATAGTTCGTACTGGCGGGATGAGGATCAGCTGTCATACATTGCGATCGTGGATGCGGAGTCGTTTTCCTTGCTCGCACAGCATGAAATCAATATAGACGCCTTTGATATAGAGGTTTCCAACGATCACAACATATACATAACTTCCGGATCCGGTCAGTGGACGTACGTCATGGCGTTTGACGAAAACGGTGACGTGATCCCGTGTGGCACGGCTCCATACTTTAACTTCCCAACCGTTCGTCAAAGGTCTAAAATAGCCTATAATCCAGTAATAAACAGGCTTTATGTAGCCGAACCAGGCAGTGAAATAGAGGGTCTGCTATTTAACGAGCATGACGGTGTCTACATTCCTTGGCCAAGTATTAAAACAGATTTCGCCTGCAGCGGATTCTTTAAAACAACGCCCGACGGTAATTATATATTAGACGGTTACGGTTTTTCTATGAGGACTACATCCGAACCTGCGTACGACCTGAAAAAGGTAAAGAGTTTTGATATAAAGTTCCACGACGTTGCTTTTAATTCACAGAAAAGGGAAGCGTATCTGGCTGTAGGAGGTAGTATTATCACACGCCTTGACTACAATACGTTCACTCCAATCGGAAACTTAAATGTGACGACAGGAGACGTGAAATGGCTGTTTGTAAACGGCCCTGATATTGTGGCCGTAACCGATAAAGACGGAAAGTATAGCTTGGAAAGAGTTCCGCATACCACAAGTGATCCCTACAGCACTGACAACATTTACACAAACAATAACCACAAGAAAGGAATATCAGGGGCGGTTTACAACCCGCTGGATAACAAAACCTATGCGTATAACAAACTGGATAAAAAGCTTATCATTTTCAACCACAATACCGAAAAGAACGAAAAAGTAATCGACTTGCTCACGCGCCCTGACGGCATATGCCTATCGTTCGACAAAAGCAAACTTTGGATTGTGAACGACAGCTACGCCGACCTAGCCGACGAATACGACATAAAAACATTGCAGAAAATACGGACATTAAAATACAATGTGCCAAAAAACTACGAGTATAATTATTCTTCCTCATTTAGTCCGCAGACCCACCGGCATATAGCCGCTGGCAAGGATAAACTGTTTATAGTCGACGGACAGTATACACCTCAATTGTATATTTTTGATGAACAAACCTTGGAATATAAGCCTCAAAATAGAATTGATAAAGGGGTCGGGGGCCTTATCATAGACTCAACTGGGGATCATCTATACACCTGGTATCAGAGCGATTGGACACATTTATATAGCCCAAGCCGGATCACTCGTTACGGGATTTCCGGTGATACTCCCATTATTTTAGACGTATACGGTCCGACGGGCGATTCAGTAAAGATTGCCATGGAGCCGGTAGTCGTTCCATTTTTACAATACGGCGATGGGTTTATATTCAGAGGGCATAAGTTTAACTCGGATTTATCCGATGTAAAAAGAGTATTTTATGATAATATATATGCCGTGAGTGAACAAAATAATATTGCTTACGGCAGAAACTACTACTACAATTTAACAGACGGGGAACGATACTATTACGATTATGGATATGGGTACAGATCGGATGTTGCCGTTACCGACAAGAATGGCAAAGTGTTTTTTGCTGAGGGCGATACTTTTCTGTCTGTAGACAAAAAGCCTACAGACCCTGGTGACCCAGACGACCCGGACGATCCGGACGACCCAGACGATCCTGTTGGTCCGAATTTGCCTGTGCCTTTAATTTCGCCGGGTACACGACCAAAAACTGTTAAACTTACGTTTAATGACAAGTTTGATTTTAAGTATAAAAAATACAAATATATTCTCGTAAAGCCGGAACAAATTGGAAGTAAAATACCGCAATATAAAAAATGGCCTGCCGTAAGGCTGAACAAAAATCTTGAAATGGATAACATTAAGGCCTCCGCAGGAAAAATTCTGTTTTTTTATGACGGTTACCGGATTTGGAGTGTGGGCACAATAGCAACCGATGACATTAAACCGGCTCTTGCTCCTTCCGCAAAGGTGACATCCTCCGTTTCATCCGAGGAGTATGAGACGATTTTAAAATTCAGTAAATCATACGATAACATGGAGTATACGATAAGGCCCTCCGCCGACTCATCCGGTTTGGCCTACGACTGGATGCCATGCCCTGCAAGCAATAACAAAGCTGATTTAGTAAAATATATTGATGCGGAACAGGGGTACGAAATTACCATAAGGCAGCGCGAGAGCTTAGATTATCCCGCATCAATGCCGACAAAGCCTGTTCAGGCAGTAGTGGCCGGCGAAGCACCTGATATAGACGTTATTGTTACAAAAGGTGCTAGAAAAGACGGAACGATAGATATTTCTATAATCGGCAGCGAGGGTGTTTTGACTCAAGATAAGGCTAAAATTTACGAATATGCGCTTGTATATGAAAACGCCGACTTTACCAAGTTGAAATTTAAAAAATTCAGATCAGGATTAACTGAAAGCATAAGAATTAAGGACGGCTTTGAATGTGTATATGTAAGAACGGCCGCCGTTAAGAAGGTTAAGCCTGCGTCGGCGGTCGTGATCGCGGAATTGGAATGATAAAAATTCAAAACGATTAAAAAGAGCTCGACCAGCCGGATTCTTTAATATTTGTTGTACTAGAGGATTGCAAAGCATAGTAAAAAATGACATGCTCAGCAAAGAAGATACGACGCACTTATGTAATTACCCTTGTTGTCACCGGTAAAAAGCAAGTTGAGATTACCGAGTTATTGTTTAATGCTTAATGTTCGGGTGAATAAATACAGGGCTTCCCATGATGGGAAGCCCTAATTTTATAATAAAATATAAGCAGTGATATTGATGATGGGAGAAAGGGTAAAACGGACAAATAAAGCAATTTGACAAGAAAACAAGAAAAGTAATCTATCTC
>CAZJGG010000095.1:0-2625 GCA_964545475.1 uncultured Eubacteriales bacterium
GCCTGCCGCCTTTTAAGCGACTGTGCATTAAGAGAGTGTTAGCGCACTCTCTTTCTTACCTTCATTATACTTTATACCCCACCCGTATGTCAAGCCCACGCTAAAAATAAAGAATAACATAAAGTCTTTTGATCTTCATTACATATAAGAATATGATCACAAAATTAAGCCTGGGCTTATATTAATTCAAACTTAATAAGCCCATGTGGCAACGTAGTGTCCTCATCCACGTAGATGCCCTTTCCCTTGTTTATTTCAGTTAAATCATATTGTAGCTGCAAAGAATGTAACAGTCCCTTGTATCCCCCCAACAATAGGACATCATTGCAGTCCTTTAAGGGGGTGAGATTTTCAACTATCTGTTTAATTTTTATTAAAAATTCCTCTTTTCCTCCTATGCTTTGCAACTTTTGCAAATATGCCAGCATTTGAAGCATCCTACAGCGTGTGGTTTCGTTTGCCCGTCTGAACAATTCTTCCACTGTTCTTTTTTCATGTGTATATAACTCCCCGGTTAGCTGCACGTTCGCTTTTAACATTTCTACATGCACATTATCAAAAAACACCGCAAACCTTGTTTGAGAGGGTTCATCAACATACTGCGCCTTATAGAGCTGGTTTAACACAATCCATTCATTTTGAATTGGAATATCGTCAATCAATAAGCTTAATGGTGGCTGTTTTTTATCCGCTTCTGCTATCCCCATACAGAGTGCTCCTTTTATTGAAGAACCTGGAAGATAATATGCAGCATTTTGCGGCGCATAGTTTTCATACTCGCCATATTGAAAAAACGGATAAATGACTTTAAATTTTTTAGCGTCTTTGTCCGAATCCATATAAAACGAATGACTGCTACGTGGCGACACAATTAAAGTGGACAAGGTGGTAATATTAAATTGCATTTTCTGCATTTTTAGTCCTCCTTTTAGGTATGGTGATAGGATACAAAAATGCATTGCCAAAGACTATATTCTGCGCTTTGTTGTAAGGCGATGGCAGCGAACGACCTGCCAGCTTGAAACTGTTTGGTGCAGTAATCACACTGCCCTCACTGATAAAGCTGATGAAATATTTTGTTGCTTGTTGGTGCCACCCCCCCACCATTTCAAAGGGGCGACGTTCGGAAGTAAATAGTTTTAGCCATGAGTGCGCAAAATCAATGTCATTTGGTAATAACATGCCGGTACTTAAAAAGCAATCCCTTTGTTTTGTTTTAGAAAGTTCCTCATCAACAATTACATTGCAGAGTTTATAAGTATTAAACCCCTGAGATGCTCTTTTGCCGAGTATAAGGATTTGTTGGTTAGCTACGGCGCTGTTGAGCATGTGTATTAAATCATGGAGTAATCCTTGACAATCTGCTTGTAAATAAAAATAAAAATCCGAAATGCTTTTTTCTTTTGGTCGAACATCCGGCTTTTTGTGATTGATCTCCAAAGGAAATGTGCAGGGCACGGAATAAAGATTATTTCCTAAGCCGGATGTTTCGTCTGGTGGGCAGTTTATCGTTGTTCGCAGCTGTTTTCGGTCTGCCAGCTTCACATAGGAAAGCACATCCTCCCATACTGCCGGGTTGTCAAGTAAGCGGTGTAAATCACACGCCTTAATATAACTCATTTTCTTAATGTAACTGCGTACTTTCTTTAAATCATTGTTTCCATCTTGGATTTTTGATAGTTCTTCAATGAGATAATCTTGTGGTGTAGGCAAATAACCTTCCGGCATTACATTTGATAAAGCCAGGTGAAGCTCCTTCTGATGCTTTACGGCTTGTACCAGCTCTGTCGTTTTATCCTGCCCGTATGTCTGTGAAAAAAGGTACATCAATGCTCCAAACAATTTCTGCGAATCAGGCATCTGTGTCATTGATCCAAGGAGTTTGAGGTGGATTTGATATGTTTTCACGATTGCGTCACCTCGCAACCAAGCTTTGCACGGACTTCTATTCTTCCGTAACCACGGCTTTTGGAGTTGCCCAAGCGATAGTACCCGTCATTGAATTTGTTCAGCATATCTATAATATACTCACCGCACAGTTTCACAGCGGTTTCATCCAATTGGTGTATTTTGAATAAGAGAATTTCGCCCTCAAAAACAAGCCCGCTACGTGCCGCTTTATATGTACGGGGATTAGAAACCACCTCATCGCAGTTTGATTCAATAGCAGTTTTTGCATCAATACTAAACCACTTAGATTTATCATTGTATTCTTTTTTCAAATGCATATCGCCAAAAAGTAGTTTAGGCGCATTATTCAGCCCTTTAATACCGAAAAGCGCTTCGGTTGTTTTTATTTCACTATATCGTCGCAATATTTTATCTTTGTCGCCCTGTTCCAGCTGGTTAATATATTCCTCATGGGTTTCCTTTTCAACATCTAGAAAGTGTTGATAAAAGGCGGCTATTTTTGTGCGCTGTTTGGAAGTATCTTCATGCACGATGTTGCGCAGTGCGCCTTTAAAAGAAGAAGCGGGAATATAGGGCGCATCTTCAAAAGTTGTGGCAGTATATTGATCTACGCCGCCGATTTCAAAGGGGGTCGGTGCACCACCTATAAAAAGATTAGACAGCGTTGTGATTTCCACTTTAATTTTGTTTGCCATTTATTTTTCCTCCTTAACT
>CAZJGG010000095.1:2725-7196 GCA_964545475.1 uncultured Eubacteriales bacterium
CAGCGTTGTGATTTCCACTTTAATTTTGTTTGCCATTTATTTTTCCTCCTTAACTCGCCCTTTAAATTGAATCGTCGCCTCGATATAAGCAAAAAGCAGCATAAGTGAATCCACAAAGTCCGGCGTCCATTTTCCAAATGCTCGCCTGCAAAATGCATTCTTATTAAAATCTAAACGATATGGGCTTTTTGGCCGCACCGCTTCTTCCAATGGTATATTGCAGGCTTCAATCATGATTGCCGCTTTTTCAATAGGAAATTTTTTTATGTCCCGCAAGCGAAAGAACATTGATTTTTCGATTTTTACACGCCTAAAATAGGGAATATTTCCATTAAAACCTTTCTTAATAAGCGTATTAAGAAATAATTTACCACGCTTTAACAGGCTGGAATACAAGTAATCCGCTGGTTTTGTAAATAGATATTTTTTTACATTCTTTTTCTCGTTTGCATTAAAAGAAGATGGTTTTTGTTGGCTTTCAACAATACTAAACCGTGTATCAGTTAACAATAGCATCAATCGCAAGTATGTCTCAAGACGGTGTTTTGTATCATCACATAAAATGATCGCATCTCCTAAAGAAGTCTTTTGATACAACTGAGAAATAATCGCTGTTTTTAGAAGCAACTCTGATTTTCTAAGCTGCTTATTTGCACTTTCAAGATATTGTGGCAGCAGATGGTAGAGCAGGTTATTCATGTACAGCACATCATTATTGCAGATTTTTTCATCCGTAAGCCTTTCCAAAAGCGAATAGAAAAAGCTATGGCTGCCAAGTTCTTTTTTGGCGTCAGCGGATTTTGCACGATTCAATATTTTCAAATCACTAAGGAAAAATCCCCATATGGGTGCACATTTTAATGCCTGGTTAATACTCTTTTTTTTATGGTTTGCTAAAGACTTTTTGTATATCTTTATTTGGTCATAATCTACATCAAAAAACGCAAGGTTATTGATGGCGATTTTCGATTGCAGATACTTCATTAACTCAACGGGGCATTCTGCTTTTTTGGCGCACTCCAACTGGCTTTCAACCCTGTCAATATAATAGCGGATGGGTTCACGGTTAAAGGTAAAGTCCACACCAATACTCATTTTGAGCTTGGTTGCCCCAAACTCCTTCAACTGATTATTAATGCTTTGCAGCATGTGTCTGCAAACATCTATACCTTTCATAAAGTTTGCAATAGAAACGGCAAAGAAGATATCATCCCCGGCCGCATAAAATGGAAATATCCATTTGGCTTTCTTTTCGGGTGCAAAATTTTTCGCTGCTTTATCCAGTCCGCTGAGTGAAATGTTGTCGTTTAACAGATCACTTATTTGGGAATAAGTCGCATAGTTATTGATTTGCTGGAACATACTGCCCATGCCGTCTAAATCTGCCTTGATGATGGCAACACGAAAATGGTTGTCTTTGTACGGATTTTCTTCATTTTGCTCTCCATAGGAATATAATTTATTCATGCCCTGCACAAATGTTTTATATTGTTTTCTATCTAGTGTTAGATTTGGTTGGTTGTCGGGTGCCGGAGCAGGTTGAAAATCAAACAGAAAATCCTCATTGGTTTGAATGATTTCATTGAGACATTTTGCTTGCTTCAATTGATACTTTGCCTTTTGAATGGCAGTAATTTTGTCACATCCATCAGCGTCAAAAAAGGTATACTTTAAAATTTTTTGCCCTTGCGAAGCAGTGTAATATTTCTTAAACAGTGCTTTAAGCCTACGTTTTATTTCATCCTGCTCCAATGTGCATTCAAAAATATACACGCCGGAACAAGCAAGCAACTTTTCGTTCCCGGGTTCTGGAAATGCTTCTTGAATGTCATTAAAAAAGCCCCTTGATATTTCATAAGAGGAATGTGTGATGTCTCGGAGAGTAGCTGTTTCTACTTGCTTTTCTTGCTCGTGGGACCGAATAATCTGGAATAACAGCGTCTGCACTTTGTCAATGGAAAGTGCTACAATATGTTTCGTCATTTGAGTCCCTCCAAACCAAAATGATTAAACATTTCTGCATAGGCCTTATGCGGAAAGAGGATGGGGTTATTAATAAGCATCAGAAGCTGGTTTAGTTGGATATTAAAGGTCAGCAGGGAAACTAACTCGTCCTTTTGGTTTTGTTGAGTCTTAAAATTTACCTTATAATTATCTAAACAGATATCTTTAACCCTCTCACCATTTTCCATATCTTTCTTTTCCAGTAACTGCAATGGGTCTGCATGGTTTAGTGCCAAATACCATGCCTGTAAATCTTTCGAACAATCTGTTTCGATATGTATCTTGGCATCCTTTTCCGATGCTCGTATAACAAAATCAAACAAGGAATCACCATTGTCAAGTAGTTGCTTGACGGCTGTCTCACTTAAACAACACAGAATGCGTATAGGACGTGTTGCCGTCTGTGCAACTTTAGCGTTTTGACTGATTGGCTTATCTTCACCGGCAACAACCCCGCTAATTATTCTGGTAAAAGATTTTCGCGAAGTATGTAAAGCTGCAATTTTTTCAGCCCAGTTTTGCAAAATTCCCTGATCCAAAGAAGTACTTTTGCATTCAATCGCAACTGCAATCGCTTCAATTGGTACAAATTTCAATCTCCCATACCGAAAAATGTAGGGCGTATAGGTTTCATCGAAAATAGCCAGATCCACTTCGTTTGAAATGCTGCCATTAGAATCGATAATGAACACAGATTGTTCAATAACAAACTTTTTGGGTATGATTTGCTCAAACATACTGCGCCAGATATCCTCACGAAAGCCCCCAATCGTCGTCCCATGCTTACAGTGAAAGTATAATTGCTTTACTAATGCTTGTTCATTATCAAGGTAGTTTTCAATGATATTTCTAATTTCCTTTGCATACTCTTCGTTATATTTTTTTCCCATTTCGCTCTCTCCTGTAATAATCTTTATTGTGAAACAAATGCATTACAGAAATTCTACATCAACTGCTCCCATTCCAAAAGTTGTATTGCGCCCGATATGTAAAATTTGTGCAGCATTTAGCCATGGAACAAATGGCGTAAGTTCACCTGTAAACTGCATTGTGCCCATTAACCCGTTAAAACTCATCTTTTCTTGCAGCCGATTTGAATATCTTTGCATTAATTGCATAGTCAAATGATTGTTGGCAATGGATATTTTAGTGGAAAGGTTTTGAATATGCAGGATTTCTTCCGCATCACTCCATCCGCCGTAACGAGTGGTAAGTGTTTTGATACGATTTGTGATGTTGCGAATAATGGTTGGAAAGTCTATCGTTTCAAGCAATACCCCGTTGCGACGGATACGCAAAGGCGTTTGTGTTTGGATAGTCAGTTCCCTAACCTTAGGTAAATATAGATTGGGGACAGCAACACTTCGTGCTGCCAGTGAGTGAAACACATGATCCTGCCAAAACACGCGTTTATCTAACTTATGAACTGCCTTTTTAAGAGCAACCGGATGTCTGGATGCGCCTAGGGCAAGATTTTGATCTAACGTATTGATAGAACTTCACCCCTATTAAGCATCTGATTTCAAAATATCCAGTTAAGCGAACTGTTTCTCACGAAATGAAATGCTTGGTTGGTCAACCATTATATTTTCAAGGATGTTATAAAACTCGAATAACTCATCCGGATTCACGGATTTCTCCAGTGCTATTATTATCGCCAAAATAGTATTACCAACTATTTTTCTTTCTTCTGTTATAGCCACTCCATTGATAGCTTGTTCAAATGGTAGGCCTTTGACGTCAATATGTAGTGAAGAGCAGATTTCTTTTAAGAGCATCAGCTCCTTAATTATCTTGCTGTCTGGCAAGTAGATGGACATTCTATCTAAAATACCGAGTGCCTTGTGTGCCGATGTCAATAAGACGATTAGCTCAGGGTCTAAGGTTATAAAGTTGTTATTGAACAGGGGGCAGGGGTGAATGTAAAATACTGTGTCTGTGTTCGATTGTTAGATTTATGCTGCGAATATTCGCCAGTTTTTTTAAACATCAAGAAATACCACCAATGTAGTGCTAAAATATTCATTTAAATTATATCGTGGCTGTGATAATAAATAAAACACTATTTCGACTTTATTTCACAAACTTTGCTTTCGGGTAGATATGTGGAAATTCGGATGCTTCCATTATCTTTTGCTGAATACCTTTATTTTGTGAACGACAATGGCGACAACATCAAAGGGAGATTTAACGACTATCTCCACTACGGCTAATTTCCTTATGTGGCAGTGCTCCAAAATAACAAGGCTATTATCAGAGATTAGACTTCCTGCATAACCCAAAATGTGCTACAATATAACTATGAGATACGAAGACACAATGAAGTTAAACGAAGAAACCTTGCGTAGATTAACGAGGTAAGAGAAAGACTTTTGATAAAATGGTTGAGACTCTAAAGATAGCGGAAGCAGTAAAGCGGCGGAAAGGTGGGCATAAAAGTAAGCTGACAGTTGAAGAAATGCTACTT
>CAZJGG010000096.1:0-7139 GCA_964545475.1 uncultured Eubacteriales bacterium
GCCGCTTTAGCGGCTTAATTGCGGAGCAATTCTCATGTTATGAGCAACAATTTACGGCGGTTTTTGCCACAAATTGTGCGAATATAATCAAAGTTCGATGAAAATTATGTTTTTTATAATTTTCGTCGAACTCACATTATTTATTACAGGTTCTAACAATAAAGGTAAAGCATATCGCAAACGCTACAATGCGAAAAATGCTTTGCCTTTATCATCTTTTAATATAATAACATGACTTATCCGTATTTTTTTTAATAAAAATAAAAATATTATTGTATATTTTATATTGTTATGTTAAAATTGTTTTTATTAAATTTTCCCATGCGAGGTTCATGGATGCTCCGTCCTTCTTCTTGGCATGTGGATTATGAATAATATTTTTAATTGGAGGAAATTATTTATGTTAAGCAAACAAGAAGTTATCGAAAAATTCGGCAGAAAGGAAAACGACACAGGCTCTCCTGAAGTTCAGGTTGCTCTTTTAACTGAAAGAATTAATCATTTAACTGAGCACTTAAAAATACACAAAAAAGACCATCATTCAAGACGTGGGCTTTTAAAAATGGTTGGTCAGCGTAAAGGTTTGTTAGGTTATATCAAACAAAGGGATATTGTTAAATATCGTGAGCTAATTGCAGAATTAGGCTTAAGAAAGTAAGAATATTAATTCGGGGTTCATGTAAGGTTTTGCCTAGCAGAACCCCTTTTTTAAAATTTGATTTAAAGGAGAAACACACAGTATGATAAAAAATTACGATATGGAGCTTGCCGGAAGAAAGCTTTCTGCTGAAATTGGTAAAGTTGCAGAGCTTGCTAACGGCGCAGCTCTTATCCGCTACGGTGATACGGCTGTTTTAGTCGCTACAACGGCATCCGACAAGCCACGGGAAGGAATCGACTTCTTTCCGCTTTCTATCGACTACGAAGAAAAGCTTTACGCTGTTGGCAAAATACCCGGTGGCTTTATAAAAAGAGAGGGCAGACCTACTGAAAAAGCAATTTTAACTTCCCGCCTTATTGACAGACCTATTCGCCCCCTTTTCCCAAAAGATTACAGAAACGACGTTTCAGTCGTTGCGACTGTTATGTCCGTTGACCAAGATTGCAGCCCAGAAATTGCAGCAATGATTGGAGCATCTTTAGTTTTGTCCATTTCAGATATTCCGTTTAAAGGTCCTGTAGGAACTTCCTCAATCGGCATTATAGACGGAAATTTCGTTGTTAACCCTACTTCGGCTCAAAGAGAAGTTTCTACACTTAACCTAACAGTATCATCAACAAAAAGCAAAGTTATGATGATTGAAGCAGGCGCAAACGAAATACCAGACGATGTTATGGTTGATGCTATTATGTTTGGGCATGAACAAAACAAAAAAGTTGTAGAATTTATTGAAAATATAGTAAAAGAAATTGGAAAACCAAAACATAGCTATCAAGAATCTTCAGTACCCACTGATATTTATGAAAAAGTTGTTTCCTTTATTGGAGACAAACGTATGGAAGAAGCCGTTTTTACAGATTTAAAACAAGAGCGTGACGAAAAAATAAGTGCGCTTACAGAGGAAACCTTAAAAGAACTTCTTCCACAGCTTGAAGGCGTAGATAATCCCAATGGGCTTATACACGATTCAATATATAAATTTGAAAAACAAACAGTAAGACGAATGATTTTAAAAGACCACAAACGGCCGGACGGACGCAAGCTTGACGAAATCCGCAAGCTTTCTGCTGAAGTTGATTACTTGCCTAGAACTCACGGTTCTGCCCTTTTCAGCCGTGGACAAACACAGGTTCTTACAATAACAACATTAGGCTCAATCAGCGAAGCACAAAGGCTCGACGGCTTAGACGAGCTTGAAGAAAATAAGCGTTATATGCACCATTATAACTTCCCAAGCTATTCTGTTGGCGAAACAAAGCCATCAAGAGGCCCAGGCAGGCGTGAAATCGGCCATGGTGCACTTGCAGAAAGAGCTCTTCTTCCTGTTATTCCGCCGGAATCTGAATTTCCTTATGCAATAAGGCTTGTTTCCGAAGTTTTATCTTCTAACGGTTCAACTTCCCAAGGAAGCGTTTGCGCATCTACTTTATCCCTTATGGCAGCAGGTGTTCCTATTAAAAAGCCGGTTGCAGGTATTTCCGTAGGGCTTGTTACAGGAGAATCTACAGAAGATTTTGTACTTCTTACAGACATTCAAGGGCTTGAAGACTTTTTCGGAGACATGGACTTTAAAGTGGCAGGAACTCACGACGGAATAACCGCTATACAAATGGATATTAAAATTGACGGGCTAACACCTGAAATTATAAGAAAATCTATAGAGCAAACAAGTATTTCAAGAAAATATATTTTAGATGAAGTTATGCTTAAAGCAATTGAAAAACCAAGAACGGAAATTTCCAGGTTTGCTCCTAAAATTGCTATGGTTCAAATACTTCCTGAAAAAATCTCAGAAGTTATTGGCGCAAGGGGCAAAGTTATTAAAAGAATTATGGAAGATTCTGGCGTTGATAAAATTGATACAGAGGATGACGGAAGAATTTTCGTTGCTAGTGATAAAATGGAAGCTGTTCAAAAAGCAGTTGATATTATTAACGCAATAGCAAACGACCCTGAACCTGGCAAGCTTTACACCGGTAAAGTTACAAGAATTATGAACTTTGGTGCATTTGTTGAAATTGCGCCTGAAAAAGAAGGGCTCGTCCATATTTCTCAACTTGCTAAAGAAAGAGTTAAAAGCGTTGAGGATGTTGTAAAAGTCGGGGATGTTGTAGTTGTTAAAGTTACAGAAATTGATGAACAAGGCAGAATAAATCTTTCTAGAAAAGCCGCTTTAAATTCCGACAACGCTCCAAAATAATCGGAGGCAATAAATGTTTAATACTTTTAAGCTCCCAAGCGGGCTGACTGTTATCACTGAAAATATTCCTTTCGTGCGCTCCGTTGCACTTGGAATTTGGATAAAAAATGGTTCAAGAAATGAAAGCCAAAAAAATACTGGCATTTCTCATTTTATTGAGCACATGTTTTTTAAGGGAACAAATAAACGCACAGCCGCCGATATTGCCGAAGCAATGGACGCAATCGGCGGCCAGCTTAATGCTTACACAGCAAAAGAATATACATGCTATTATTCAATCACCCTTGATTCCCATTTTGATTCCGCACTTGAAATTTTGTCGGACATGTTTTTTAATTCCAATTTTGACAATGGGGAAATTAAAAAAGAATTAAACGTGATTTTGGAAGAAATAAATATGTATGAAGACACGCCGGAGGAACTTGTTTACGATTTGCTTCAAGCAAACGTTTTTAAAAACAATTCTCTCGGCTTTAGCATTTTAGGGGAAAAAGAAACAATTTCCTCTTTTAATCAGAATGATTTAAAAAAATATTACAACAATAATTATCATCCTGAAAACACTGTTATTGCTATTGCCGGTAATATTGGGAACATTAATATTAAAGAAAAAATTGATGAATATTTTCAAAATTTCGGCAAAAAATCTCCCTATACAGCCAACGATTATAAAGCTGTATATAAACCAGCGGTTGTAACAAAAGAAAAAGATATTGAACAAGTTCATCTTTTGATGGGATATCCTGGGCTTCCTCTTGGAGCAGACAATGCCTACGATATGATAGCTTTTAATACCCTTTTCGGCGGTGGCATGAGCAGCCGCCTTTTTCAAAAAATAAGGGAAGAGCACGGGCTTGCTTATTCAATATACTCTTACAACGCAAGCTTTATAAACAATGGTCTTTATTCAATATATGCTGCAGTAAGCCCTGAGCAATTTTTAAATGTTATTAGCCTTATTAATACAGAAACTAATAATTTTTTTAAAAACAAAATAACTCAAAATCAACTTGACAAAACTAAAGAGCAGCTAAAAAGCAAATATTTGTTAAGCCTTGAAAGTTCTTCATCCCGTATGACTTCAATTGGCAAATCACAGCTTTTGCTAAATAGGATATTAGACCAGCAATACATAATAGATAAAATTAATGCTATTACGTTAAAATCTGTTTACGATATTGCTGAGCAAACCTTCGACTCTAAAAATTATAGTTTTTCAGCGGTGGGGCCTGTTTCCGAATTTAAGGTGAGTATTTAATATGGAAAAATTTTTAATAACTAAAACTGAAAACGCTAAAGACTTACCTCTTCCAACGTATATGACAAAAATGTCTGCCGGAATGGATTTATATGCAAACGTGGATGAAAACGTTATTATAAAAAAAGGCGAAATCGCTCTTATAGGCACTGGTATTTGCATAAGCATACCTCAAGGATATGAAGCCCAAACCAGACCAAGAAGCGGACTAGCCCTTAAACACGGCATAACCCTGCTTAATTCCCCGGGCACTATTGATGCCGATTACCGTGGCGAAATTAAGTTAATTTTAATAAACCACGGTGATACGGATTTTACAGTTGAGCGTGGCATGAGAATTGCCCAAATGGTTATATCAAAAGTTTATACCCCTGAATTTATAGAAACAGAAACACTGGATGAAACAAAAAGAGGTGACGGCGGTTTTGGACATACAGGTTTATAATCCGCTGGATGGCATTGAAAGCTACAACAGCCTTCTGACAATTTCTCAAGTTGTAAAATATTTTAAAAACCATAACATACATTTTACAAAAACTATGATTCAAAATTATGTTAGAATAGAACTTTTACCACCTCCCATAAACAACCGCTTCTATATTAGGGAGCATTTACAAATGCTTGTTATAATAGACTTTTTAAAGGGAGTTGCCTCTCTTGATGAAATTAAAAGCATTTTTTACGACAATTTTGAAAATTTTTCTTTAATTTATGAAGAATTTTTAAATTTTCAAAAAATCGCTGCAAATCAGCTTTTAAACAACGAAAATAATTTTTTTCAATTAATTACATATTCCGCATTTTTAAAAAAAGCCGCCCAATCTTGTAATATGGTTTAAATATGTAATACTCTTTTAAATAAAATAAATCAATTGTGGAACAATAAATAAGTCTACAGACAATTTATTTATAAAGGAGGACTATAAATGAGAACTCGACCTTTAGATTGGGCGGCTCTTACGCTTATTATAATCGGGGCAATAAATTGGGGTCTTATTGGTTTTTTTAAATTTGACCTTGTTGCTACGCTTTTCGGCGGCATGGAGTCTTGGCTTTCAAGGCTTATTTACGCATTAGTCGGTCTTTCCGGCTTATATTGCTTAACATTATACGGAAGACTCGGCGAACGCGACAGAGAAGTTGTGAGACGAGATATATAGCATAAAAAATGGATTTGCGGTTTCCGCAAGTCCATTTTTTATGTGTTTTTTAAATGAAGGCTTTGAACAGGCTCTAAAGCAAAATTGTTCTACTGGAAATTCTTTACAATATTATGAACGTATAAATTCCACCTCATGGGAAATCATTTTAATATGACGGCTTTATTTTAAAAAAACCGGAGGGAAATTTATGCTTAACAATAAAGTTGAAATTTGCGGTGTAAACACTTCCAAGCTTCCAATACTTAAAAGCGAAGAAAAAAAAGAATTGTTTGAAAAAATTTTAAACGGCGATGTGGAAGCGAGGGAAAAATACATTCATGGAAATTTAAGACTTGTTTTAAGCATTATTCAAAGATTTAACAACCGTGGAGAATTTGTAGACGACATATTTCAGGTTGGTTGTATAGGGCTTATAAAGGCTATAGATAACTTTGATGTTACACAGGGCGTGCAGTTTTCCACATATGCTGTTCCAATGATAATCGGTGAAATTCGTAGATATTTAAGGGATAACAACTCAATAAGGGTTAGCCGCTCATTAAGAGACACAGCCTACAAGGCTTTGCAAATTAAAGAAAAGCTAATAAGTCAAACATCTAAAGAGCCGACTATCGAAGAAATAGCAAAAGAAATGGAAATGCCAAAGGAATCGGTTTTATTTGCTCTTGATGCAATACAAGACCCAATCTCTTTGTTTGAGCCTGTTTATCACGATGGCAGTGATGCTATTTTCGTAATGGATCAGGTTAAAGATGATAAAAATACAGATGTAAGCTGGCTTGAAAACCTATCACTTTCCGAAGCACTTAAAAGGCTGAACGAAAGAGAAAAGCGTATTTTAAACTTACGCTTTTTCGAGGGCAAAACCCAAATGGAGGTTGCAGACGAAATAGGTATCAGTCAAGCACAAGTATCAAGGCTTGAGAAATCTGCCTTAAAAAATATGAAAAAATTTATAACGTAAGCCTAATGCGCTATAGGCGCTTGCCTTACAAACCAAAATGGGGGGGATTGGTTTGAAAAAAAGGATTTTATTAATTTTAGCTTTATTCATATTAAGCGGCTGTACACGTTCTGTTTCCGCTTTACAGAAGCCGGAATTTTCAGAGCCTCAAAGCTTTGAATATGAATACACTGAAAACGACTACTATACGGAAGATATATCATACGACATTTTAGGAGAATTTACTACTGAATTTAATAAAAACAACAAATCCCGATCACATAACTTAGCACTAGCGGCAAATGCCATAAACGGCACTATCGTTGAGCCCGGAGAAGTTTTTTCTTTTAACAAAACCGTCGGCTCTACATCTAAAGCCAATGGTTACAAACTTGCCAAAGTTTTTGTATCCGGGCAGGAATCTAAGGGTTATGGCGGAGGGGTTTGTCAGGTAAGTTCCACCCTTTACAACGCCGTAGAGCAAGCAGGTCTTGAAGTTGTGGAAATACACCACCATTCACGTTCAGTTGGTTATGTTGAAAACGGTCAAGATGCCACTACTTCTAACCGAGGTAAACTAGACTTTAAATTTGAAAACACATTAGATGTGCCAATTGTAATAAACAGCGAAATTTTTGACAATACAGTAACTGTTTCAATTCAATATGCATAAATAAACCTCTTCCGATACTCGCTGTCGTCGAGTTTGCGAGCAAATTTTCGTTTTGCAAGGAAGGGGGAAATGGGCATACTATAGCAATTTGACAAAACATAAACAGATGTGGAACAGGAACAGTAAACGATTCACCGCTGTTCCTGCGAACATAGCTGTTTATGTTTTCGCAAATTGCTTAACAGCTTATTTAACGTGAGTTCGACGAAGTCGAAAAGCCGCTTTAGCGGCTTAATTGCGG
>CAZJGG010000097.1:0-7120 GCA_964545475.1 uncultured Eubacteriales bacterium
CAGGAACAGCGGTGAATCGTTTGCTGTTCCTGCTCCACACCTGTTAATGTTTTGTCAAATCATACTGGAAAGCTGATTAAATCTTGATTTTAAATCGCTATACAGACCTTTGTATATGTCATAATATTTTGTGTAATGTATGCTGTTTTCTGGAATAGGTGTGCAAATTTTATCTTTCTTAATAAGCTTTTGGCAGGCATCCGGCACAGACGGATAAAGCCCGGCGCTAACTCCTGCCAAAATGGCTGCGCCAAGGGCAGGTCCTTCAGTTTGTTGTATGGTGGAAACTTGACAGCCGTAAAGATCGGAAAGCATCTGCCGCCAAAGAGGGGATTTTCCACCGCCACCGCAAACCGCCATATCATTTGTTAAAACACCCATTTCGTTAAGAATTTCCGAACAATCTTTCATGGAGTATGCAACCCCCTCCATTACTGCTCTTGCTAAATGAGGTTTTCCATGAACGCTGGATAATCCAAAAAATACCCCTCTGCAATCTGGGTTTAGGTGGGGTGTGCGCTCGCCCATAAGGTATGGAAGATAAATAAGCCGGTCTGCTCCAATAGGAAGCTTTGCCGCTAATTCATCTAATTCTTCATAACTTATGTTCTCAGCAAACTGGCTTTTAAACCATTTTAAGGAAAGCCCTGCCGCAAGCGTAACGCCCATTACATGCCATTGCCCTGGGACAGCAGCGCAAAATGTATGTACTCTGCCCTTTTTATCAATACACATGGTGCTTGTATGGGCATAAACTACTCCTGAAGTACCTATTGTTGTAAACGCCTTTCCGTCAGTAACAACTCCTGTGCCTACAGCAGCCGCAGCATTGTCTCCTGCGCCTCCTGCTACAATTATTCCTGCCAATAGCCCTGTAAGTTTTGCCGCCTGTTCTGTTATTCTTCCGCTTATCTCCGTGCTTTTATAAACTTTGCCAAGAAGGCTTTTGTCAATATTAAGCCTTTGCAACACTTCGTCAGACCAGCAGCGCCCTGCAATGTCCAGAAGCTGCATTCCGCTTGCGTCTGATACATCTGTTGCATATTCCCCAGTAAGTTTAAAACGTATGTAGTCTTTAGGCAAAAGTATATGACGGCATTTTTTATAATTTTCCGGCTCATTATTTCTAACCCATAAAATTTTTGATGCTGTAAAGCCTGTTAATGCCGGGTTTGCAGTAATATCAATTAGCTTTTCTGCGCCTACAAGCTCCGTAATTTCTTTGCATTCTTTTGCTGTGCGCTGGTCGCACCAAATAATAGAAGGGCGTATAACCTGGTTTTGTTCATCAAGCATTACAAGCCCGTGCATTTGCCCGGAAAGACCTATGGCTTTTATGACTCCTGGGTTGTCAATGGCTGTTGTAACCTTTTTCAAAGTTTTGCATACAGCCTCCCACCAATCTTCAGGGTTTTGCTCTGCCCAGCCGTTTTGTGGCTGGTGCAAAGGGTATTCTTTCGTCGCCCATGAAATGATGCAACCATTTTCGTCAAACAAAACCGTTTTTGTTCCGCTTGTTCCTATATCTATTCCGATTAAATAGTTCATACGGACACTCCCTTAATATTCTATCTCAAACCGAACATAATATCATTTAAAATACTTTCCAAAAGCTCTTGTTTGCCGCTTGTGTTTGTAGTAATTTCTCCCATTTTAAGTGCATAATCTGAAAGGCTTTCCAATGTTGCTTTTCCGCTTACAATATCCGCTCCAATACCTGTTTCGTAGCTTTTGTATCTTTGTTCTGTAAAACGGTCAATTCTGCCGTCTTCAATTAGCTTTAGTGCAAGTTTATAACCTAAAGCAAAAGCATCCATTCCTGCAATATAACTTAAGAAAATGTCTTCGGCTTCAAAACTTCCACGCCTTGCCTTTGCATCAAAGTTAAGACCGCCGTTTGTAAAGCCTCCGGCTTTTATAACTTCATACATACATAAAGTTGTGTCGTAAACATTGGTTGGGAATTCATCTGTATCCCAGCCAAGGAGCAAATCCCCTTTGTTGGCATCAATAGAGCCGAAAATGTCGTTATCTCTTGCAACACGAAGCTCATGTTGGAATGTGTGCATTGCAAGCGTCGCATGGTTTGCCTCTATGTTTACTTTAAAATCTTTATCAAGCCCATATTTGCGCAAAAAGGCTAAAACTGTAGCAACATCAAAGTCGTATTGGTGCTTAGTTGGTTCTTTTGGTTTTGGTTCGATGTAAAAATCTCCGTCAAAACCGTTCTTCCGCCCGTACTCAACTGCCATTTTCATAAGGCGTGCCATGTTGTCAAGTTCAAAGCCCATTTTTGTGTTAAGTAAAGTATCGTAACCTTCACGCCCGCCCCAAAATACGTATCCTTTACCGTTAAATTTTATAGTTACATCAATAGCTTTTTTAATTTGCCCTGCTGCAAAGGCGAAAACATCTGCGTTAGGAGAAGTGGCTGCGCCGTGTAAATACCGTTTGTTTCCAAAACAATTGGCAGTGCCCCAAAGGTTTTTCTTTCCGCTTGCTTGCATTTTCTCAAGTATGTAATCGGATACTTTATCTAAAATAGCATTGCTTTCTGCTAGACCTACCCCTTCCGGCGCAATGTCTCTGTCGTGGAAGCAAAAATAATCAACAGAAAGTTTTTCCATAAGTTCAAAACAGGCATCGGCCTTTTTATAGGCTATTTCCATAACATCTTTGCCGCCGAAACTTTTATCTGCCGTGCCTTCGCCAAAAATATCTACACCTTGGGCGCAAAGTGTATGCCAATAAGATATTGCAAATTTTAAATATTCCCGCATTTTTGCATCATCAGGATTATAATGCTTAAAAGCAAGTGGGTTTTTGCTGTCTGAACCTTCGTACAATATTTTTGGAATGTTAGAGAAAATTGTTGACATTATATATCCCCTTTATAAGTTTTTATATATGTGCTCGTGCACTATTTTACAAAAATTATACACTAAATACAAAACAATGTCAATGTGCCACATAAACATTACTAATAATTATTTACAAAAATTTCAGGATGTAATATAATGTTCTCAAACATATTCACTTTATTGAAAGGTTAGAAAAATGGCTGTTACAGTAAAAAAAATATCCGAAATAAGTGGAGTATCCCGTGGTACTGTAGATAGGGTTTTAAACGGGCGAGGAGGAGTAAGTGAAAAAACAAGGCAACATGTTGAACGTGTGGCAGCTCAGCTTGGATACAAACCAAACCTTGCAGGAAAAGCCTTAGCAGTTAGAAAAAAATCTTATGTTATCGGGGTTTTGCTTGCGTGCGAGGGAAACCCATTTTTTGATGAAGTTATAGACGGAATTAGAAAGGCAGAATCCGAAATTTCTGAATATGGCGTATCTGTTATGTTAAAAACCATTAAAGGGTACGATAGCAATGTACAGATTAAAGCAATTTCTGAAATGCAGGATCAAATAAACGCTTTAATATTAAACCCAATTAACGAACCTGTAATTGAAGATAAAATAAAAACACTAGTTTCCGGAGGATTGCCTGTTTTTGCCGTCAATACTACTGTTGAAAATTCCTCAGCTCTTTGTTATGTTGGGACGGATTATTTTGAAAATGGCAGAATTGCCTGTGGCATTATGGGGCTTATCTTACCAAAGGAAAGTAATAATATAGCAGTGTTAACAGGCTCAGAACACATATTAGGACATAACCAAAGAGTTGAGGGATTTCGCAGTGTAATGAATGAAAAATTCCCTAAATGGAACTTGATAGAAGTTTTTCAAACCAATGATGACGATAATATAGCATATAATGTTACAAAAGATATTTTGCAAAAGCACCCCTCTTTGGACGGCATTTACATTGCCGCCGCCGGTACATACGGCGTTTGTCAAGCCGTTTCCGAGGAAGTTAATGAAAATGTTCCAATTATTATATGCACCGACAGCGTGCCGGAAACAAAACTAATGCTTAAAAAAGGCATAATAAAAGCCGCCATTTGCCAACAGCCTTTTGTGCAGGGTTACCAAGTGGTGCAAAAAGCATTTTCATTTTTGCTTTCGGCTAATAAGCAGGAAGACTTTATTGTTTCCGGAGAAATATTAATTTCTGAAAGCTTGTATTAACGTGAGTCCGGCGAAGCCAAAATCCAAAAACGAGCCTATAAAATACTTTCTGTAAACAATCCTTCCATGACATAATAAAAACCATGGAGGATTTTTAATGGCAAGAACAAAACTAAACCTCTTCCGAAACTCGCTGTCGTCGTATTTGCGACATAATTTTTCGTTTTGACTACGTCAGGGGTAAATTTGCCGCAAAACGGCGGCGTGGAGTTTCGGAAGAGGTCTATTAACAGAGGAAAAGAAGAACCAAAGAAGAATTATCGAAACAGGCACAAACCTCAATTTAATTATTTTTAGTATTTTTATTTTCTGCAAAACAGCCCACCGCCATAAGTTTTTTCCAATGCTATTTTATCCCTTCATGCGGCGAGATTCAATATTTGATGGTATCTCATCACAAGATTCCAACCTTTTCATTTCCCATAGCCCACAAAAATCCAGATATAAAGTGTCAAAATCATTTTCATCAAAAATATAAAGTATATCACCGAAACTTCTGCGTTTTACATAAGAGTAATTTTTGCCTAAATCGTAAGTAATTTTAATTATTTTTTCGGTATTGATAATACTGCCTATACTAATTAGTTTTTGCTCATCTGATAGAAGTAAATCCGAAACAACCGCCTCATTAGCATTTACAGTACTTACGCTATATATAGGATTCTCTACGTCAATGTTAAAACCGCCGTATAAACCAAATAGATAAAGGTCGTTTGCATCAAAATATACTGGAGTTCCGCCTAAAGGATGAATATATTCAGTAATTACAGAGCCTGCAGTGTATGTTGGAGCAATTCCGAAGCAGCCATTCATAAGGCTTATTTCGTTATCATACGATATATTTTTTATTTCCGTAGATGAAAGATTAAAGTCAAGCCCTGTTTCATCCAATTTAACTACTCTATTGGTTATTTTCCAAGAACCATATACATGTTTTTCCAAAATATTTATGTTTACATCGGGTAAATCAACTTTTTCATTAAGCGGCTTATTTATAAATGCTAATATAAAAATAATGATAAAAGCACTAAAAATAGTGATGATCTGAAGTATACTTACTCTATTAAACAATTTCATAAAAATTTAGCTCCTTAAAATCCTATATCTTTTTTTAGCTTATCTAACTCAGAATCATCATAAAATGTATAATCGTTATTGAAAAATATGTTAAACTCCATTAACCTTCGTCTAAACAAACCACCGTTAGAACCGTACCACCCCTTGTCAATAGCCTTATGCAGTACATCTAATGCGCCATTTTTATCTTTTCGCAAAAAATAATATAACAAGCTATCTGGGTCATATGCGCGATTACCATTATACACAAGACTAGTTATCCCATCCATCTCATTTTGAGAGAATGTTAATTTTGTTTTATTGACAAGCTTTAACGCTATATCTTAATATTTTCTTAAATCATCTAGGAGCAAAGATTCTGCTTCTTCAAATGTTAATATAGAAGGATTATCTTCGTAAGATTCAAAGCTGTCCAGCTGTTTTTTTATAATATCAGAAACACTACTCACAGCTTGCTTGTTTCCAGAGCTATATCCATACTTATTTGCATCAGTATTTGACTGTATTGCATGACCATAGCCTACAGTAATGTAACCATCATTTGAATTATGTGGTTTTATTGCAACTTTTTTACCGTAATCATCAATAATATAGTCAGTACTTTTATATGGTTTTTCAATATTCGTAAGCCAGGAAGATAAATTCGTTGTCGAACTGCTATTCGGCTTTTTAAACGTAGAATTCTTCTTTGAATTGTCTGAAAAATAACGCTTCAGTAAGTGTACATCGTATTTTATGGTAATACTGCGCACAGGACCGAAAAAATTAATAACTTGCGTTTTTTCATATACATATGGATTGTCGTTTAGCAAACGTATGCTTACAGGAACAACAGTGCAGTTGCAATTAGGATGAAACGGTGGAATATTTGATTCATCGTCTGTTTTTACAATTTTTCCGTCCATACTTTTACAATATTTGCATACATTTTCTCCAGATGCAACTATTCTTAATTCATTATACCCCATTTCAGAAGCGGCTTCAACAACAGCTAAATTTGATATATACGCTTTATCATGTGAAATTAATTGCATAAAATCTTCTAAACTTTCGCCATACGGTTTGTAATTCGTATGCAAAAGGATTTTATGTAGGTCACTGTCTTCAAATGCTCTGTCAATTCTTGAGTCAATGTTTCTCAAATTTAAAGAGTCTGCCTGCAAAACACCACCCAGTGCTTTTTGAGTCTCTAGATAACTAGTTTTATAAGCTTCGGCAAGTTCATGTTTTGCCGCAATAATTGTATAGCTATCTTTAGTTACTTTCATTATTTTCTCTCCTTTCATCTTATATTTGCTATAATATGTACTTCATGTACATATTATAGCAAATATAAGATGTGGTGTCAACAATAATGTACTAATTGTTTTGTTAAATTGGAAACTAGGTTACTACCCAACAAGCAAACTCCACTCCAGCTTATATAGTTCCAAATTACACTTACGATTAATATGTTAGTATATTTTGGAACTTGAAATTTCTCTTCATAGTTTGCATCAATTTTTATTATAACTTCAATTTTGCCGTCTGAATAAACCATGAATTTCTCAAAGATTGTCTTTAGAAACGCATTGTTAAACCAGTCCTCGGATTGTAGGCTAATACCGTAAATCATCTTAGAAAGGCATTTTTCAATATTTACTGTAACTTTTTCTCGGTTATTAAATACTTTTAAAACAATATCTATTTCTATTATTCTATTTTGAACGGGTATAAGCCTTTCCTTTAAGTAATCTTTTAAAACCTCATTTTATAAGAATGTTTTCATGATTTCATCCATTAGTTTTCTTCTTTCTCCGGTTATGAAGTCTTTAACCTCGCTTTTTCGGTTGCAAACTTCTCCGATATACAATCTATTTTAAGTATTTCACTAATAACTGTCTGTGATCAATGACTTTTGCCTCTTTTATAGCTATTTGCAAAAACATAAACAGCTATGTTTGTTCAAATTGCTCTACCTCCT
>CAZJGG010000098.1:0-7072 GCA_964545475.1 uncultured Eubacteriales bacterium
ATGTTCCACTTCTTTCTTATGCAGTTATGATTCGTGCTTAAGTTGACAGCATTGATGGGGCCGCCCCCAGTGGTAACGTTAACCACATCAAACACTTGAATTAACCCGGCTGTAGTGCCGGATACTGATACAAAGAACAGGGTTGGCTTAAGTAAAGGCAATGTAACCTTAAAAAAAGTTTGAACCTTGTTTGCCCCGTCAATATTTGCTGCTTCGTAAAGAGATGGAGAAATGGACATAAGCCCGGCTGTTAAAATTACTATGTTGTATCCTAAACTTTTCCATACTCCAATTATGACAATGGATATTAAGGCAAGGTTTGGGTCTTTAAGCCAAAGCTTTGGTGCTATACCGAAAACACCCAAAAACGAGTTGATCAGGCCACTTTCGCTTGGCAGATAAATCCAGCTCCACACCACACTTACGGCTACAAGAGAAACAATATGGGGTAAAAAATATATGGCATTAACTAGCGAACTACCCTTAATTCCTTCGCTTATTAACACGCTCAGCAAAAGAGAAATAGAAATTGATAGAATTACAGTCGCAACCAAATAGACCATAGAGTTTGTAAGCGCATTAAAAAAGCCTGTATCACTAAAAAGCCTAATATAGTTACTTAAGCCGACAAATTCCTTGTTCGGCGAAAACCCATTCCACTTTACAAATGTTAATAAAAACGATTGCACCAAAGGAATAAAGAAAAACGTAATAAACAAGAGATACGTGGGAATAATAAGTAGATATCCTAAATACTGATTCCTCGAGATTACTCTCGCTTTTTTCATAAACATCCTTGCCTTTCTCGACCAAAAATATCAAAACAATACCATAACGGTCAAATTTAATTAATCCAATGGCTGGATTATATACTCCTCGATGTTAAATGTCAATACACACACAGAACAAAAGATCTGGCAATAT
The DNA here is from genome assembly GCA_964545475.1 of uncultured Eubacteriales bacterium. Lineage (GTDB taxonomy): Bacteria > Bacillota > Clostridia > Lachnospirales > JAISER01 > CAZJGG01. The sequence goes on from CAZJGG010000098.1 coordinate 925, forward strand.
TTAGTTAAAATTTAGTTAATCTGCTTGTTATTTATTAAGTAAAGAGTCAGTTAATATTTTGTCAAATACCTCTACCTTAAGAGCCTGAACAAATTCTAAGGGCTAGTCACCTGAAATATGCAGGTAACTAGCCCTCCTGATTGCTCTATATAGCTTTTTGGGACATCACTACTGTTGTAGTCCCTTGTCTGAATTTAGAACCAGTGTTCAGTAATGGGTTGCCCGAAGTTGAATTGCGATTTTTCGCCATTCGCGGCGGGTTGGCGAAGGCATAATAGAGCTAAATATGGCAAGCCGCCGCAACAAAGAATGGAGGAATAATCGCTTTAAAAGGCGGGTAACAGCTTATTGAATACAGGTTCTAAAATATGGGGTTAAGTAATTATCTGAAACTTGATAGATGATATAAATAAACCGTTTCAACAGTAAATTACTCCCAATAAATAATAAAGAATCACTGGCACTACCCAAGAATTACATCAAGTGCCATCATCAGAAGAAAACCAAACATCACACTGACCGTTCCGGCGTGGGAATGCTCTCCCAAATTACTCTCCGGTATCAGCTCCTCCACCACCACATAAATCATAGCACCCGCCGCAAAAGATAGTATCCACGGCATAAGCCCCGAAATAAGGCTTGCAAGCAAAACCGTAACAATGCCGCCGATCGGTTCAACAATGCCAGAAGCCGCACCATAGATAAAGGCTCTACCCTTTGACATACCCTCTTTTCTCAGCGGCAATGAAATAGCAGCCCCCTCTGGGAAATTTTGTAAACCAATCCCAATGGCAAGTGCCACAGCTCCTGCCAACACAGCAGGGTCACCGTTTCGTACCGCCATAATAAAAGCAATACCAACCGCCATACCCTCGGGGATGTTGTGAAGCGTCACGGCCAGTACAAGCATCGTGCTGCGTCTTAGGTTTGTTTTTGGACCTTCTTTTTCTCCCTGCCGAATATGCAAATGCGGAATGATGTTATCGAGCAGCATTAAAAAAAGAGCCCCCAATATAAAACCGCCGCCAACCGGAAGCATAACAAATACACCCTGCGCCTCGGCCAAGTCGAGCGCCGGAAGCAAGAGCGACCATACCGAAGCGGCAATCATCACGCCTGCCGCAAAGCCTAAAAACAACTTACCAGTTTCCGGTTTTATATCGTCCTTAAATAAAAATACCATAGCAGCACCGAGTGCCGTTACCAAAAAGGTAAACCCTGTGCCACCTAAAACATAAAGTAATTCTGTTACCATCATTCATACCATCCTTGCACATAATTGTTTTTGAGCGCCATTAGAGGGTAGTGACTTTATCACTACCCTCTAATATTGTGGCATTATAATACGAGAGAGGGCGGAGCATAAATGCGTGTTTTAAGCTCTGCGTTTAGCATGTAAAGCCCTTTGCCATCACCGGCAAATAGCTCAAACTTGGCGATTAAGTCCTTGCTGTTCTTTTCTTCTTCGCCTTGCTCTTTTACAAACCAATCTAAGAATTGAGTGGTTTTGTAGTCTTTTGCACTCAGCGCTTCGCTGTAAATTTCGCCAATGGACGCAGTTATCATCTGTTCATGTGCAAGAACCGCCGCAAGCGCATCTTTAAGCTCGGCATATTCCACCATGGGCCTTGCGATTTCGCAGTGGTTAACAGAGAATCCTTCGTCAAGTAAGTATTTGCGAAATATAAGAGCGTGGTCAAGCTCCTCTTTGGCTTGAACATCAAACCAATTTGCAAATCCGTCTAAGTTTTTTGCGACAAAATAGCTGCCGATGGCAAGGTAGAGGTAGGACGAAAAAATTTCCTTTCCAAATTGCTCGTTTAGCATTTCGCATACTTTATTGTTCTGCATGTTCAATTATTTACACCCCTCAGAATAATCTGACGAAAAGGTTATTTCTGCTTGAGCTGTGCCATGACCATGGTCGCATGTATCATCGCAGGTGCAGTCATTCAATGACTTTTCACAACCACAGTCGCACATTACCTCCGCTTTCCAAAGCCCGTGCAGATTGCAGTATGCAAACACTTCAAGCGGTTTGTCGTCAATCACGGCAAAAATTGCCGCAGGCTTTTCGCCGACCTTTATACATTTTCTCTGCCCACCGTTTTTGGTTTGCAGATAGATAAACTCAATATGATGCGCTTCTTCCGCCGGGTGAATGACACTGCCAACCTCGACATAAACAAGGCGCTCTTTGACCTCAATTTTCGGGATATGCTTTTCGTTCGATGCCTCGACTGTGTTAGGTACAAGCTCGTCCATCTCTTTGCCGCAGCATATCATGGGTACTCCTGCGTTGTTGATAAGCCCCACGAAATTGCCGCAATGCTTGCATCTGAAAAATTTTTGTGTACACATAGTTTTTGCCTTCTTTCAATCTATTGTTTTTTATATCCGCATTTTGGGCAAACGCCGTTTGCATCCAGTGTAATGCCGCACAGCGGACAGCGGTCGATTTGGTTATGGGGTTCATATTCCTGTGTGGCACCGTTTACGCCGCTGGTGAAGGTAAGTTTTGCGATGTTCATCTTATCCTTTAAGAGGTCGTAAACAATTTTAATCATGCCCTCAACGGTCATGGTTTCTTTGGTCACCACCAAACGGCAGTCGGGATAGGCAGTGGCAAGCTCTGTCTTAAAGGCGGGTCCTTTCATATTGTTGGTCGGCGCACCGTCTTTTATACCCTGTTTCTCGTAAACACCAAGAATGGCAGGCAGAAGAGGGTCATCTTCCCTAAGTATCAGTGCATGGTCAAAATTGCAAAGCAAATCCCAAGCTGTTTTTTGGATTTCGTTGCACGGAAAAACCATATTGACTCCCATATTAACCGAGTCCTCCACCTCAATGGTCAAAACGCCCGTGTGCCCGTGTAAATACTGTGCCTCACCCTTAAATCCGTAAAATCTGTGCGCATATTGCAGGTCGAGCTTTGTAAAACTTCTCATTTTAATTCTCCTTTCAAATTATGATATTGATTATCATTATCATTATAGTACACTGGAATTCTTTTCTTGTCAATAGGTATTTACAAATATATTTTTTTGTGATACGATATTGATAATCATTATCATATAAAAGGCGGTTAGAGCTTTGAAAAACACAGTGCAAAAGCAGGCGGTATTAGGTGTTGTTAACAATATGACAAATCACCCTACCGCCGAAGAGGTTTTTTTAGAAGTAAAAAAAGAAAACGATGGAATAGGTATTGCCACCGTTTACAGAAATTTGAACAGCTTTGCCAAAAAGGGGCTTATTCGCAAGGTTACGGTGCAAAATGCACCCGATCGCTTTGATTATCGTCTTGATGATCATGAGCATCTGCTGTGCCAGAGCTGCGGTAGAGTGTTTGATGTGGATGCGGATATTAGAATAAAACCCAAAAATACAAATATACAAGTAAATGGGTATTCTTTGACTTTACATGGTCTTTGCGAAAATTGTGCATGTCTATAATTTTGTTTTCTTGTTTATTCCATTTCATATTATTTTTACGCAGTTTATCAGTAATGAAATTCTACCGGCAATGCGCTGTAATAGTTCACTCAAAATAACCGTCCTGGCCTCTGTTTTTCACAAACTTTATTTTGGGGCGCTGCGCTATTCAAAATAGCGCACTATACTCTCCTTATAGATAAATTTTAGGAGGGTTACCCCATGCCAAATTATAAGGAAATGTATGTAACATTATTCCGCTCACAAACAAAAGCCATCGACTTACTTCAAAAGGCACAGCAAGAAACAGAGGATATGTATATCGAATCGGATGAGCCGGAAATAAAGATTTTGCCAATCCGAAAAGACGAAAATCCACCATAAAGCGAGGGCGATGAAACATGAGAATAGCTGCAACAATTCTATTGTTTCCATTAACCATTCTACTGACCATTTTTGTGGCAGTGATAGAGTTTCTTACAGAGCGAATAGCGGTACTACTCAACATTTTTTCGGGGATTGTGTACTTAGCCGCACTGGTGTCGTATGCAGAATATTTCTTAAGATTTCCTTTTGACAGGAAGGTCATGCGCCAACTTTACAGCTTGCAATAATCTCAACTATATTTGCATTTATCCTAAGTCTTTACTGATTGCCTTGCGCAGCAATTTGGTTGACCGCAAAGCTTGATGAGTTAAATGATACTATAAAATAAATATAAAGAATATATAAAACACAGGTTGGAGAAAGTTCCGGACCTGTGTTTTTTGATTGGAGAGGAGGTTTATTTTGGCGGCTACATGGATAAAACCGCTACATGTCAATAAGGGCAAAACCATTGCTCAGACCATCACCGACCGCACCGATTATGCAGAGAACCCCGATAAAACTCGTAAAGGCGAATTGGTCACAGGGTATCAGTGCTCACCCTTTACGACTGATACAGAATTTCATCTTGCCAAGCAGCAATACACCGCCATCACAGGGCGCAGTCAAGGCAGAAAAGACTACGTCTGATTCATTAAATTTTGTAGGGCATTAAAAAAATTTCATACCCTATGTTTTTCAATATACTCATTAGTATTCTTATAATATAACAAGTCAATTTTGACTTTAAAAAAGGTGGGGTAACAATGAAGGCAAAACGTATTTTATCTGTGGCAGTTGTTTCAGCTTTGCTTGTTACTTATATGTCAGTAAACGCATTTGCAGGAAGTCATCACAGAAGCACAAAAACAACTAAAACTACTACTACAAATACATCAACAGCTAAAGTAATTCCATTATCCGCTGATTAGGCAACTTATGATGGCGGTCACTATCTTTGAGTGGTCATAACAACCATGATGATTGGCACTATGCCGGTGACAATCATGATTATCATGACGATTTACATTATTACGGCGTTTGGCATAGTAGCCATGACGGATTGCACTATACCTTAGATGACCACAACAACCATGTTGGAGAACTGCACCACTAAATAGTGCTGTAAAAAATGGTGTTAAAATATTCCACTGACATAATTTTTGCTAATGCTATACACTTCATTTTTATTATACAAAAAAATACCTATGGCTTAAACATTTTTTTCTCAGTGTCTATTCCATTGGTACCATTTTATTTGGGGTTGCCCCGTGAATATCAGGTATAAGGATTGACAACTTTAGACTTAAATGTTATAATTTGATACATATTTAGTATATAATCACAAAAAATCACTGCCGACACTTCATCTGACCTACATTTGACTTTATTTACCCCGACTAGAATTCATTCAAAAATTAAAACTTAAATGGAAGAACAATGAATAAATTCAAAAGATGCATGTCTATAATTGCTTTTGTTTTAGCATTTTCTCTGGGAACCCAATCAGTTTTTGCTAATGAATATCAAATTACCTCTCAGGAATATCAAGACAACTTAACAGAAACAATTGATGATATAAATACTAGCAGTTCTATTGATTTACAATCGTTATCGCCTGAGTCTTTAGATAATTTCGGTTTATCAACTTTAGAAGAGCTGGAAGATAAACTTGTTAAATTTGAAGGCGAATTGGATGATTTAGAATACGATGCAATTATTGAATTTACAGGTAAACAGGATTTAGATAAAGTTAGCGAAAGTACTATTTCCACAAAATTAAATGAATCAGATATGCAAGTAACCATTGATAGCAGTGATAATTTAAATTATAAAGGAGCAAGGTCACTAGCGACTCCTTTAAGTACCAACTCATCACCAGCAACTGCTAAAGCTATTTCAATTAGCGCAACTGAAAACGGCACAATCTCATTTAATGGTGATCAAAGGTGGTATTCTACAACAATTACAGGTCGTACACGTCTTACACCGGAATTAAAAATGGCAGCATCATCAGACTACGACCTATATTTATATTGGCTTGATGAATCAACAATGACACTTTACTTAATTGCAAGCTCTGAGACATATAGTACAGCAGAATGGCTTGATATAATCGTTGGTTCTGGTAGTTATTACATAAGGATAATTGGATTTGAAGGCCCTGGCAATTTTTCACTTAAAATGCACGGCACTGACCAGTATATCCACAATGAATTTAATAATACAACTGCTACGTCCACTGCCCTTGCTTTAAACAACTTTTCCGTTCAAGACAGTATAAGTAGCCCATATGATTATGATTATTTTAAAACAACCATTACAGAGGAGCGTATTGTCACCGTAT
>CAZJGG010000099.1:0-7045 GCA_964545475.1 uncultured Eubacteriales bacterium
ATTGGTCTGATATGGAGATTATTGCCATTTACACGGAGTGGTATTCAGTCTCGAACAACGCACACAAGAAAACCTCAATATCATTAGAAAAATTGTCCTTAATTACATCAGAAATTTTAAAAATCAAAATTCCGTGAAAACTCCCTTTTCAGGGCTTATGTTTGATTGTTTACTTAACCCTACTAATATTGTCAAGTTTTTGTGATGAAACTAAATTTCCGTGCATCGAACTCTTTTTGCTTGTATTTATAGTGTTCCTACTGCTTCTTTCCAATCAACCATAAGATTATATCTTTCTGTTTTAAACATTAAAACGCAGTAGTTTGGATCTTCCGGTCCGCTAAAATGCCCTTCAAGACCACTATACCACATTTCTTTTTTCACATCTGGGTCTGTAATTATTTCAATTGTTCCAACCAACGTTATGTTGTGTTCCATAGAGCAAGAGCAAACACTGGCACGATTACATTTTTCAATACGTGGGGTTTTGTTGCTGTTTAGACCTGTACAAAATGTCATAGAACTGATTCCATCATTTTTTGATACTGAAATAGTTGATGCTGTTGGGTATCCCTCTACGTCTAATAAAGCTAAAACGCAAAATCCTTTTTCTCTGGAATTTTTTGCAATAATTTCTCCTGCTCTTTTAATAACTTCTGAATTCATTTATGTACCTCCTAATTTGTAAAAGCTTATCTTTTAAAAACAAGCTGTTGACATAAGTATAACATAAAATTAGGACAACAGTATGTCATATTTAAATATTTAAATTTATTTTGAAGCAAACAGCATTTATTGTGTTTTGTTTACTTAATATTATTTCTTTTTTTCTTGAAGTGTATTATAATAAGGGAGAATTGTTTGTTTTCCTTAAAAGGAGGGATGTATATTGAGTTTTACTACAATCGGTAAAAGTGAAGTTCGTAAAGATGCCTATGCCAAAGTTTGCGGCAAGGCCGATTACACCAATGATATTTTTATAAAAAACATGGCATATGCAAAAATTTTTAGGGCAAATATTACACACGGAGTTGTAAAAAGCCTTGATATTTCTGATGCCCTTAAAGTAAATGGCGTAATTAAAGTTATTACATATGATGATGTTCCGGAATATAAATTTCCTACGGCTGGGCACCCCTATACTTTAATTGCTGAAAAGCAGGATATTTCCGACAGAAATATATTAACAAAACATATACGGCTTTATGGAGATGAAGTTGCGGCTGTTGTGGCCGAAACTGAATTAGCGGCGGAAATTGCGGTTTCACTTATAAAAGCCGAATACGAAGAATACCCTTTTTACCTTACAACAGATGAAGCCCTTTGTGAAAACGCCTTAAACATACATAACTGGCCTGCTAAAAAAAACATAATTGCGGAATCCGAGGTTAACACCGGGGACATTGAAAAAGGCTTTGAAAAATCTGAATTTGTATTTGAAGACAAATATGCAACTCAAATTGTTCAGCACTGCCATATGGAAAACCAAACTGCAACGGCATATATGGATGGAGACGGTCGTTGGGTTTGTATATCATCAACCCAAATTCCTCATATTGCAAGGCGCATTTTAGGTCAGGCTTTTAATATGCCTTTAAGTAAATTCAGAGTTATTAAGCCTTTTATCGGTGGAGGTTTTGGCAATAAGCAGGATGTTACTATTGAGCCTCTTGTTGTGGCTTTGTCTATGGCTATTGGGGGCAGAGCTGTAAACTTATCTCTTGAACGAGAAGAATCTATTGCATATACAAGGGTGCGCCACGCCATAACATACAAAATGAAGGCAGGCGTTACAAAAGACGGCAAAATTACTGCCCTTGACGTTGACGCCGTTTCAACTAACGGCGGTTATGCTTCACATGGGCATTCTATTGCCGCTAAAGGCGCAGGAATTTTAGCTTCTTTATATAATATTGGAAACTTACGTTACCATTCAAAAACCGTTTACACAAACACAGCGGCGGCAGGAGCAATGCGTGGTTACGGCGTCCCTCAAGTTATTTTTGCAATTGAAGCAATGGTGGAGAAAATTTCCAAAGGAATTGGCATGGATTCTACGGAATTCCGGCACATTAATTTCTTAAAAGAAGGTTTAGACCACCCCCTTACTAAAATTCCAATGGGTGTTAACAAAGTTTCGGAATGTTTATTAAATGGCATTAAAGCTTTTAATTATAAAGAAAAAATTAATACTGCACAAAATTTTAATAAAGAAGGCAAAGTTAGAGGGGTTGGGGTTGCTGCGTTTTCTTATGCAACTGGTGTTTACCCCTTCTCCCTTGAAATCGGCGGATGCAGACTTTCTCTTAATCAAGACGGCACTGTGAAAATCCTTGTAGGAGCAACTGAAATCGGACAAGGCTCTGATACAGTGTTTGCACAAATGGTAGCGGAAATTTTATCAATTCCCCATGACAAAATTTATACGGACTGGCAAACCGACACTGATATTGCGCCCTTTGACACTGGGGCTTACGCTTCTAGACAGACCTACGTTACAGGTATGGCTGTAGAGAAGGCGGCGCTAGAGCTTAAAACAAGAATATTAAAAGCTGCAGCTGAAATACATAAATTGCCTGAAAACGCTCTTGATTTAGAAAACGGGTTTATAATAAAAGCAGAAACAGGGGAAAGGCTTGAAAGCCTTGATAAACTGGCTTTAAAAACATATTATGACTTAAATATTGCAGGGTGTCTAACTGCTGAAGTTAGCAATAATTGCAAAACAAATTCGTACCCAATGGGAGTATCTTTTGCAGAGGTTGAAGTAGACACTTCTACTGGCGAGGTTGAAATTTTATCTATGCTTAACATCCATGATTCCGGTGTAATTATAAACCCTCTTCTTGCTTCCGGGCAAGTAGACGGCGGTATGGGTATGGGCATAGGATACGCCCTTTCAGAAGAATTAAAGTATGACAAAAAAACAGGCAAACCTCTTAACAACAACCTTTTAGATTACAAAATGCCTACATCTATGGATATTCCCGAGCTTTCCTGCCTTTTTGAAGAAGATAAAGACCCATATGGTCCATTTGGGGTTAAAGGTTTAGGCGAACCGCCTTTATGTTCTCCCGGGGCGGCTATACACAATGCTGTATGCAACGCAATCGGCGTAGAAATTAACAAAATGCCGTTAAACCCTCAAACTGTTTTTGAGGCTATTGAAAGGGGGCTGGTTAATGTTTAATTTTAATAATTATTTTGAAGCTTATTCTATTGAAGAGGCGGCTGATATTTTAGCTACAAATGAAAATGCAAAAATAATTGCTGGAGGAACAGACGTTTTAATAAAGCTTAGAGAGCATTCTCCCAAATTTGCCGGGTGTGACTTTGTTGGAATAACACGAATTAGTGATTTGCAACAAATTGAGCTTACTAACACCGGTGATGTTTTAATTGGTGGGTGTAATAGTTTTACTAAAATTGAGGAAAGCTCGCTTATAAAAGAGCGTATCCCGGCGTTAAGCCAGGCTTGTTCATTTGTTGGCGGCCCTCAAATAAGAAATATGGGTACAATAGGCGGAAATATAGCAAACGGAGCAACTTCCGCAGACACGGCATCAATTTTATTTGCTTTAAACGCTGTTTTATTAATTAGCAATACCAAGGGCAAAGAAGAAATTGATATTAAAGACTTTTACCAAGGAGCAGGAAAAGTTAACCTTTCACAAGGAGATATTTTGACTCATATAAAAATAAAACAAGAGGATTATTTAGGATTTAAAGGATTTTATATAAAATTCGCTGTAAGAAAAGCAATGGATATTGCAACTTTGGGGTGCGCTGTTTCAGTAAAAGCTAGTGGTAATATTATTGAAGATTTACGCATAGCTTTTGGTGTGGCTGGGCCAACGCCTGTAAGAGCGAAAAATGCAGAGCAGTTTGCAAAGGGGCTTGAAATAACAGTAAAAACCCTTGAAACAATTGGGTTAAAATGCCTTGAAGACACATCCGCCAGAGAATCTTGGCGGGCAAGCAAGCGGTTTAGGGAGCAGTTAATTAAAACCCTACCCCAAAAAGCAATAAAAAAAGCTTTGGCAGGTGATTTTAATGAATAGAGTTATTACTATAGAAGTAAACGGCAAAAATTATGAACCTGTAATAGACGTGAGAATGTCCCTTTTAGAAATGCTTAGAGATTTATTTATGTTAACAGGTACAAAAAAAGGCTGCGGCGTTGGGGAATGTGGTGCTTGTACTGTTCTAGTAGATGGAGTGGCAGTTGACTCCTGCATATATTTAGCTGTTTGGGCAGACAACAAAAAAATAACCACAATTGAAGGCATACACGGCGAAGACGGAGGGCTTTCTAAAGTTCAGCAAAGTTTTATTGATTCCGGCGCAGTACAATGCGGCTTTTGCACACCAGGGCTTATTTTATCTGCAACTTCGTTTTTAGACAAAAACATAAAACCTACAAGAAAACAAATAAGACGTGGTATTTCTGGAAACTTATGCCGCTGTACAGGATATGTAAAAATAATTGACGCCATTGAAAATGCATCACTATAACACAGGGTTTATGTATCTATAGTTTGGTATTTATAGATGGGTAAGGTGATTTATTGGGAAAATTCACTCTTAACGGCAAAATTATTGAAAATTATCCCGAAAACATAAATTTATTGGATTTTTTGCGGGATTACATGAAAATTACATCGGTAAAAGACGGCTGCAGCGAGGGGGCTTGCGGTGCTTGCACAGTTATTTCCGATGGTAAGGCAGTCAGAGCTTGTGTAATAAAAATGTCTGGAATTGACGGAAAAAATATTATTACTCCTGATGGGTTATCACAACGAGAGAAAGATGTTTATGCTTACGCTTTTGCCGAAGCTGGAGCAGTGCAATGCGGCTTTTGCACACCGGGTATGGTAATGGCGGCAAAGGCATTGATTGATAAAAACATAAACCCCAGTGAAATTGAGGTTAAGAAAGCAATCAACGCCAATATATGCAGGTGTACAGGTTATAAAAAAATAATTGAGGCCGTTTTGCTTGCAGCCAAAACACTTAGAGAAGAAATAAACATTTCTTTTGAGCAGAAAACAAACGGCATTGGCGGCAACTTTCACAGAGTTGATGCTTATGAAAAAACATTGGGAACAGGGCTTTATACTGACGATTTAACTTTTGACGATATGATTTACGGCAAGGCTGTTCGCTTGCCTTGTGCAAGGGCGTTAATAAAAGGCTTTGACATATCTCTTGCAAAGGAGCACCCTGATTTTATTGGCGTAGTTTCGGCTAAGGACCTTCCCGGGGCAAAAAAGACAGGGCATATAGTTAAAGATTGGGATGTTCTTATAGACGTGGGAGAAGTAACACGGTACGCTGGAGATGCTGTTCTTCTTGCGGCTTCTAAAACCAAAGCTTCTCTTGACGAAATTGTATCTCTAATTAAGGTTGATTATGATGAATTGCCTCCTATTTTAAGCCCAGAGGAAGCCTTAGCCGAAAATGCCCCGAAACTTCATGAAAAAGGTAACATCTTAAAGCATGTACATCTCAAACACGGCGAACCAGACAAAGAAATAGAAAATGCGGCGTTTGTTGTAACAAAAATCTACGAAACCCCTTTTACAGAACACGCTTTTTTAGAACCGGAATGCGCTATTGCCCTTCCCTACGGCGAAAACGGGCTACACTTATATACAGGGGGGCAAAGCATTTACGACGAACAGCGAGAAATATCCGAAATGCTTGGTTTGCCTAAAGAAAACATAAGGGTTACAAGTATGCTTGTTGGTGGTGGTTTTGGCGGAAAAGAGGACATGAGCGTTCAACACCATGCGGCGCTTTTGGCTTGGCACTTTAAGAAGGCTGTTAAGGTTAAGTTTTCAAGGCGAGAAAGCCTTTTGGTTCACCCAAAACGACATCCCTTTAAAATTGAAATGAACTCCGCTTGCGATAAAGACGGAAATTTAGTTGCTATAAAAGCTAAAATTATTTCTGATACAGGGGCTTATGCTTCCCTTGGTGGGCCTGTTTTAGAAAGAGCCTGCACCCACGCCGGAGGACCTTACCATTACGCAAACTTAGAAATAGACGGAATAGCCGTTTACACAAACAACCCTCCAGCCGGAGCGTTTAGAGGGTTTGGCGTTACCCAAACAGCTTTTGCCTGTGAATGCAACTTAAACTTACTGGCGGAGCTTGTAGGCATTTCCCCGTGGGAAATTCGGTTTAAAAATGCGGTAACCCCGGGAGACGTTTTGCCCAACTGGCAAATAGCAGATAAATCCACAAGGCTCAAACAATGTTTACTTGCTGTTAAGGACATTTATGAAAACGCCGAGTTTGCCGGCATTGCCTGCTCTTTAAAAAACAGCGGAATCGGCGTTGGTTTAAAGGACACAGGACGGTGTATTTTATCCGTTGAAGACGGCAAAATACATATAAGGAGCAGTGCGGCGTGTATTGGGCAAGGCATGGCAACGGTTATGGTGCAAATTGCCTGCGAAGCTACAGGGCTTAGTAGCGATTATTTCACCAACCAGCCGCCGGATACAGAAAGAACGCCAAATTCCGGCACTACAACCGCATCGAGACAAACCCTTTTCACAGGCGAAGCAGTTCGTCAAGCGGCAATTAAACTAAAAACAGCTTTAGCTCAAGTAAATGAGGTGCATAAGCTTAATGGGCAAGAGTTTTACGCCGAATTCTGTTTTGAAACTGACCCTTTCGGAAGCGACAAGCCAAACCCTGTCAGCCATGCGGCTTACGGCTACGCCGCCCAGGTTTGCGTCTTAAATAAAAATGGTGTTGTGGAAAAAATTTCGGCTGCATACGACATGGGAACTGTTATAAATAAAAAAAGCGCCCAAGGGCAAATTGAGGGCGGCGTTGTTATGGGGCTGGGTTATGCCCTTTCGGAAAATTTCCCCCTTGAAAAAGGTCTTCCCACAGCAAAATTCGGCACTCTCGGGCTTTACCGTGCCGGCAAAACCCCTGAAATTGAAACAATAATTATTGACTGCGAGGATAAAGAGGGTTATGCCTACGGCGCAAAAGGCGTTGGCGAGCTTGCCACAATTCCTACAGC
>CAZJGG010000100.1:0-6924 GCA_964545475.1 uncultured Eubacteriales bacterium
TTATATCACATCATTTTTCATTAAGCAAGTACTTTTTTTCATTTTTTTAATTATTTAATTATTAATTATTAATTATTACTTTTATAGCAATTTGACAAAACATTACAGGTGTGGAGCGGAAACAGCAAACGTTTCACCGCTGTTTCCGCTCCACATAGCTGTTAATGTTTTTGCAAATTGCTATATCATTTTTGTATATGGTGTTTCATGAGCGACCGAGAAGCCATTCTTTGAAGTTGCTTTTGTTCTAACGTACACTGCTTGCCCATCTTCAATTTTGACATTGCTTATAACGCCTTTAGACGGAATTGATTTCCATTTAACCTTATTTTTTACGAAGTCGTTTTCGTTGGAATTTTTATCCGCCACGGCATATTGCAAATTTTTGAGGCTTTCAGCACTTATAGTAACATTAATTCCTTTTACGCCTTGTTCAAAGGAAACATGAACATTAGGCGCTGCACCTGATACCAGCGTTTTTACGCCTTTTGTAGGTTGTGAAGCAGGGTAATAATTATTTTTTGCCGCTCTGATAAATATCAAATCGTCTTGTTGTGCATCAATTTCTTTGGCAATAGGCTTTTCTCCGTCAGTGGGGCAACTTATCCAATTAAATTTGTAAATTGCATCCGCATTTTGCGCCAATTGATACTCATAATTGCTATATGGTTTTGCAAACGTTAGGTTGGTTGTACCAAGTACCCCTGATGAAGTTGACTTAACACTTACAGACGGTGCTTTAGGCGCTGAAATACCGTTTTGTGTCAGCTTCAACTCATCAAATACTCCGTCTAAGCTTTTGGACGTTGAAAGGTATACTGTGTGCCCAATTTTAGTGGAAACGCTATAAACCTCTGTTTTTGTAAGGCTTTTCCATGATATTTTTTTAACGCCGTCCCAAACGGCATAGTAATATTTAGTTTGTTTGATGTCCCCTAGTTTAAATGTAATGTCCGTTGCAGCCACTTTCTTGGCAGCTTTTCTCCCTGTAATATAGGCGCTGCTGTCTTCTGAACTCTCCTCAGTATCCCCTCCGGATTTATATTCCGTTACCGTTACGGTACAGGAATCCGTAAATCCGCCTTCCTTTGATGTAACAATAATCTCTGTAGTACCGTTAGCCACAGCCGTAACCGTGCCGTTCTGATCAACCACTGCCGTGGCAGGGTTGATGCTTGCCCATGAAACGCCTTGGTTTGCGGCGTAACTTGGTAAAACAGTTGCTGTGAGGGTTTGCGTATTAGGTGTTGCATTGCTGTAAAGAGCAATGCTCGTTGTGTTAAGCATAATACCTGTTACCGAGTTGTCCGTAACGCCTGCACCAACCAAACTCACAGTAACAGGTGAGTCTCCTCCTGTAAACGTTATTGTTGCATAGTGGCTTCCGGTGGTGGTTGGGCTGTAAGTAACATCAATCACGCCGCCGCTGGTGTCTGTGTAGCCTAAGCCTTCGGTAACGGTAAATGCCTCCGGATTTGTTCCTCCTAAGCTGTAGGATATAAGGTTTGTGAGGTTTGAAGCGCTCACTGTAAACCTCATTGCCGTCGATACAGCCCCAACCGACACATCGCCGAAGTCAATGGTTGAAACATTAACGGTGATATTCGATGAACCTGCCGGCCCATCGGTCGTTACGCTAAAACCTTGGCTCGCCGCCGAAGCTTCGGTAGTTTGGGTTTCTGCTACCCTTTGAAAGAAAGTATATGCTGTGTTTGGGGCAAGCCCACTGAACACATTGTTTGTTTGCCATATTGTTCCGTCTTTGGAATACTCATAGGCGGCATTAGCTGTTAAGGTTACGCTGTTGTGGTTTTTTAATGCAAGCGTAGGTGCGGAAGGTGCAGAAGGTCCTACTGCTTTGGCTACTGCTCTGGTTGCTGTGCTTGTTAGCACGCCTGTTTCTACGCTTGATGTAATCTCAAGAGTAATCGTCTTTCCAAAATCGCCTGGAACAACAGCGTATGTTGAACCTGTGCCCACTTGCGCTCCATCGGCTTTCCATACATAGGTTAACGCACCTGTATTGTTGCTGTCCACAAGCGATCCGTTTAATATGTCACCTATGCGTGGGTCTGTATTGTTTATTGTTGCCGTACCTGTGAGAGATTCTGCAGACGACCCATAGGTAGTTACGCTAAGCCCTTGGCTTGCTGCCGAAGCTTCTGTGGTTTGAGTTTCTGCTACTCTTTGATAAAAAGTGTATGCTGTGCCCTGTAGTAAACCGTTAAAAACGGAACTTGTTTGCCACAAAACCTTACCGCAAGAATATTCGTTTCCATTTGTTGAAACCAACGTCACACTATTAAGTGTTTTATCGCTTACTACGGGGGTGCTTGGAGATGGACCTGAGTATACCTTTCTTCGTACAGGAGCTGTAGAAGTATATAGAGTACCTTGTTTATCAGTTGATGTTACTTCCAGAGATATATTTTTGCCTAAATCATTTAACAAAACAGTGTATGTATTACCTGCTGCTTTTTGAATACCGTCAACTTTCCATATATAAGTTAATGTACCTGTGTTATTACCTGCAGAATACGAGCCTGTTAAAGTGTCTCCTATCCTTGGCGTAGTATTATTAATACTAACTGTTCCGGTTAATATATTTGACGGCAAATCATTCCAAGAATATGTAACGGTTGTATCAATATTACTAAATAAGGTTGATACAAATAAATAAGCTGTTCTTCCAAAAGTGTCAATATCGTTATCTTGTCCCTTTTGCATTGGATAAACATCGGCGCCGGCGGCCGGCGATGTATTAGGAATAACAACATAATACTGCATACCCGGAACATCAGGAATGTTAATTCTTAATAAAGGGTGCGACGTATTACTACCTATTTTATACATCTTATCATGTGTAGCCCCACGTGGAGTTGAACCCGTGTAACCCTTTAATACAACAGCACTCCCCGAATTTATTTGAGAAATATCTGTGCCATTCTGCCTGGTATACCATAAATTTGAACTGCTTGATGTATCGGTTGAGAATTTATAAGTATGCAAAGGAGAAGTACTTCTTACAATACCACCGTCTGAAGCGAAATTTTCCATAAATATATAATATAGATTATCAAAAACTTGCTTATTGTCAAATGAATCATATAAACTGCCTAAAGTTGCCTTAAACCCACCGCCTAATATCACATCAAACCCAGTACTAGCAACGTAATTATTTTTTATTGCAAAATTGTTATTGCTAAGACTTCCTGTGTTAAAGAAATCATACATTTTTCTGCCATATGTACCGTTGGTTTTTTTATACATCATTATGGAATGCAAATATCCCATACCATAATTTTTTTGGCTATTATTAAAATTCAAAAAGTCTCCGTATGACGAGCCGTTTGTATAGGAATTTCTGGCTGAGGAACTAAAACTTAAACTATTAATAATCTCGGCCCCAGGTTGGACATAAAAAACATTAGCAAGTCCGCTCAACGCCTCATTATACCATTTATAGGAAGAAGAACCTAAAACATATGCCCCCATGTACATGTTAAATAACATATGCTGAAATTCGTGGGCTAACGTTCCATAAAAGCTTAATTTATCGCCATAACCTTGCAAATTTTCATATCCTTCTGCTTTTCCAATATCCATATGAAACATATCAATGGGGTCAATGTCTATCCCATCAAGCTGTACTTTGTCAAACATATCATAAGACCAAAAAAAGCCTGCGGTATAAACTCCTGTTTTTGCGTTAAGTGCATCAATATCATATAGGAGAATATTAACCTTTCCGTCCATTCCAAAATCGCCGCTTTTTGTCCAACCGCCGTAATTCAAGTTAAATAACTTTTGTTCATGAGTACCAAATCCAGTTTCAGGGTCGGTCATTCTATCGTATATGCCATCAAACGTAGTTGCTATATTTTGCTTTGTGACATCTGTAATAGATGTCAGCATACAAGAATTTCCATGTGATGTAGATGTTTTCCCATGAAAATCATTATCATCTAATATCCAAACATTTGAATGCTCTGCTTGAATAACCAATAATGCTTTGACAGCTTTATATATTTTTGTCGGCGAGTCTGATACCTCAACTCTAAAATACCGTTCATCACCCAAAGTAAATGGTCCTGAATTCGCTGTCAGTGAAAACGTTGAAGGCGAATTATTAATAGATAGTTCCGGAAGCTCTTGAGGTCTATGTTCGATACTACTGTCATCCACATAAATTATCTCATTTACTATAGACTGATCATATGAAGGTATACCAAAATCTTGATTTTGATTGTACGGTTGCACATCATTATAGAAGATATTTCTAAAATCGTCTAACGCCGGCTCGGACGAAACTTGCCCTGGTAGTTCAAATGCATATGTATTAATGCCCCATTGATTAAATATTGTTAATACAACAAAGACAACAGCAAAAGCCCTCAAAGATAATTTTTTGCCCATAACTCATCTCTCCATTATTTTTTATTACATTAATGTGAGTTCGATAAAAATTACTAAATAATGTAATAATCGCTCTGCAATTAAGCCGCTAAAGCAGTTTTTCGACTTCGTCGAACTCACGTTATATTATACCATAGCCAAATAATAAATACTACTATCTTCCAAGCAATAACTGCTATAGCTATAATAATAATGAGTAAAATTATAGTCTTTCACAAACTAAGACTCTATTGCAAAATATATATAAATTCTGCGCTGAAGCTCCGCAGAACAAATTTGACATTTAGAGATTTTATAATTATAATTTTAATAATAAAAATCTATGTAAAGTGCTACTTATACAATTTACATAGAATACACGTCAATTAAGGAGAATTTATGAGTATACTTTCAGTTACAAACGTAACACATGGTTTTGGATCAAGAATGATTTTAGAAAACACATCATTTCGCCTGTTAAAGGGAGAACATATTGGGCTAGTTGGAGCAAATGGCGAGGGGAAAACAACCTTCTTAAATATAATAACAGGAAAACTAATGCCTGACTCAGGTACTATTGAGTGGTGCAAACGAATTACAACTGGTTACCTTGACCAATATTCAACCCTTACTGCTGGGAAAACAATTCAAATGGTGTTGCAAGACGCCTTTTTGTATATGTATGAATTAGAACGTGAAATGCTTTCTATTTATGAAAAACTAGGCGAAGTTGACAATGAAGAAATGGAAAATCTTCTCTCAGAAGCCGGTGAAATTCAAGCACTTTTAGAGCATTCTGGCTTTTATACCATTGATGTTAAAATAGCTGAGTGTGCAAATGGTCTTGGGTTAAATGAAATTGGGCTTGACAAAGACGTTTCTGAATTAAGCGGGGGGCAGCGCTCAAAAGTACTTTTGGCAAAGCTTCTACTAGAAAACCCGATGATATTAATTTTAGATGAACCAACCAACTTTTTGGACGAAAATCATATTGAGTGGCTTAAAAATTATTTACAAAATTATGAAAATGCTTTTATTTTGGTTTCCCATGATATTATATTTTTAAATGATGTTGTAAATGTAATTTATCACACGGAAAATGCAACTCTCACAAGATACAGTGGGACATATCAACAGTTTATTGAAATGTATAATCTAAAAAAACGCCAGATTGAACAAGCCTATGAGAAACAGCAAAAAGAAATCGAAAAACTAGAGGACTTTATATCTAGAAACAAAGCTCGGGTTGCAACAGCAAATATGGCAAAAAGCCGCCAAAAAAAGCTTGACAATATGGATATTATAGAGCTATCCCGGGAAAAAATAAAACCCACCTTTAATTTTAACTTCTCTCGTGCCCCTGGGAAAGCTGTTATCGAAGCTAAATCTCTTGTTCTTGGTTATGATGAGCCTTTAACAAAACCTATGTCATTTATTTTGGAACGAGGAAATAAAGTTGCAATAAAAGGTGTTAACGGTTTAGGAAAAACAACATTACTCAAAACCCTGCTTGGTAAAATTCCACCAATTAACGGAGAGGTAAATGTTGATAACTACGCTGAAGTTGGCTATTTTGAGCAAGAGGTGGCAGACTCCAAGAATACTGCCCTTGAAGAAATTTGGAACGAGTTTCCCAGCATGACAAATGCCGAGGTACGAGGCGCTCTTGCAAAATGCGGTTTGACAAATGAGCAAATCACTAGCCAAATGCGTGTACTTTCAGGTGGAGAAAATGCCAAAGCACGCCTATGCAAGCTTATGCTAAAAAGCTCTAACATACTTGTATTGGACGAGCCTACAAATCACCTTGATGTGTTTGCAAAAGAAGCTTTGAAGAAAGCTATAATTGACTTTAAAGGAACCGTTTTGCTTGTATGCCACGAAGCAGAATTTTATCAAGATGTAGTAACAGACGTTTGGAATATTGAGGATTTTACCACAAAGATTGTTTAGATAACCGCTGATTAAACTTTAATTAGACCTCTCTCGAAACTCCATGCCGCCGTCTTTGCAGCATGGAGTTTCGGAAGTCTTGTTAAACTATACGGTTAATGGTTAAGAATATGAACAAAGCCATGAAAATGCAACTGAACAAACAAAACCGCCAACCAATACTGCTGGTGGAACCAACGCAAATATCATTGCAGAATAAGTAGTGCAAGCAACTGCAGCACCTAAACCACATAAAAATGATGAACTATTAAAGTCACCACCACGAGCGGTGTTTTGTAATCCAGAAGATTCATGATGTAAGCTAGCACCAGATGACCTTGCTTTATTATTCAAATTAAATTTCTCAGCATGGATTCGTACTATCCGTTTGGTGTTGGCACTGTAAATAAGCATAGGAACAACTGTATCTCCAGCATAATTTTCATATCCAGTTGCAATCATGTATTAAACATTGCTGCCCTTATTATCTGTTACTCGAAGGGCAATCGACTCTTTACCTAAAAAGGCTTAAAACCATCCTTTTCTAGCTTATCTATCAGTTCAATTACCAATGGGGCGTGTTGAATAATCCTTATT
>CAZJGG010000101.1:0-6848 GCA_964545475.1 uncultured Eubacteriales bacterium
GCCTCATTATGCTGATGAAGTTGTTATTTCCACTTTTTAATTGCATTTTCAATATCAGCAGCAAGCTCTTTAATTTTTGGGTCGTTCTCTGAAACAGGCAAAAACGGAAGCCTAGGTTGACCAAGATTAATTCCACTGCGTAATTTAATAATTGCTTTATTAGCTCCATACATTGAAGGGAAGCTGCAAAGACGTTTTATAAAATTTAAAATTTCCCCCTGGAGTTCGTAAGCTTTTGAAATTTCTCCGCAATTTATGAATTCTTCAATCTTCAAATACAACTCAGGCATAGGACCGTAAGTGCCTCCGATTCCGCCGTCTGCACCCATTAATCGCCCTGCAAGATATTGTTCATCTGGTCCGTTAAACACGATAAAGTCATTACCGCACAAATTCTTATAATGCAATATCTGATGGCTTACTTCAGATGAATTTTTAACTCCTACAACGCGTTCGTTTCCTTTCATTTTGAGAAGAAGTGAGTCGCTAAGATCGTAACCTGTTAATTGTGGAATGTTATATATAAGAAACGGTAAATCAGCTGCTTTTGTAATCTCGTTCCAGTGGTTTTCAATAGCCGCTTCGCTGTGGCGGTAAAAAATGCTTGGAACAGCGCTGATTGCATCTGCGCCGTTAGCCTCGGCATGTTTCGCAAGCTCTATGCTATCTTTTGTTGCAGTTGCTCCAACATGAACAATTAAAGCCAACTTTCCTTTGCCTGCTTCGCTGGCCGCTTCAAACATAGTCTTACGTTCTTCTACAGAAAGCAAACAGCCCTCCCCTGTAGAACCGCAAATATACAGCCCTTTAACACCCTTATCAACATACCATTGCACAAGTTTCTTAACATTTTCACAGTTAATATTTTCATTTTCATCATAAGCTGCATTTAACGCTACTACAATGCCTTTAAATTTAGATTTATCATATTTACTCATATCTATTTCTCCTTAAGCAGTATATATTTCTTTATTCCGCAAACCATAACAAAATGTCCTGCCATGCCTCTGGATACTCTGTATGGTCATAATCCGGATAAATTTTCATTGATTTTTGCCCTTTTAATTTATTATATGCCGCAAACTGAGATGAAGGCGGACAAATGTCATCTAACAATCCGGTATAAAAACGAACTTCATTTTTTATGTTAGGCGTATGGTTTTGTAAATCAATATAACCCAGTCGGTTAAAGAACATATCTTCTGTCTTATGTTCGGGGTCTCTAAGCTTAAAATACAAGCGAAGCTCTTCATAAGGCACTCCTCCAATGTCCATATCCCAAACACGCTTGTAGTCGCAAAGGAATGGGCACCCTGCCGCCGTTTTTTTAACAATGCCTGAAAGTGCAGTGCAAGCAAGGCTTAACGCACCACCTTGGGAAAACCCGGCAGAAAAAATTCTCTCCCCGTCAACAAAGTCCATGCTTTCTAATATACGGACAAGCTGTACAGTGTCCAGAAAAATATTACGAAAGGCTAAGTTGTCAGGAGATTCATCGCAAACGCCTCTAACAATATGCCCTCTGAATGTACTGCCTGTAGTTACAAGGTTATCCTCAGACAAACCTGCTTGCCCACGTACATCAAGAGCCGCCACAACAAATCCGCCTAATACAAAGGGCAGTTTTTCATACCAATCTCTGGAATGCCCTTGATAGCCATGAAAAATGGCAACAGCCGGCGCTTTTTGAGAAATTTTTTCTGGTTTTAGTAATTTTGCGTGAATTTTTGCTCCTCCAACGCCTGTAAAATACATATGGTAGCATTCTACACCAGAAAGCGGAAAATCTTCCTTTATAAGCTCATAGGCAAGGCTTGCTTTATCAAGCTCGGATAATGCACGTTTCCAGTATTGGTCAAAATCGTCTGGCTTTGGTGAAGAGCCCATATATGTTTTAAGCTCTGAAAGCTTCATATCCAATGATGGCATAATATTCTCCTTCGTAAAGATGTACTATTTGCACAGCAGTCTATTCCTTAACTGCGCCCATTGTAATGCCGCTTGTAAAGTACTTTTGGAACATTACGAAAATAATTAACATAGGAATTGCGGCTACTGTTGCTCCTGCCATTTTATAGCCGAAATTAGGAATAATTTCTTGCATAATACTTGCTATACCAACCATAAGGGTTTTCATATCCCTATCAGTTACTGAAACAAGCTGCCAAAGATAATCGTTCCATGTGTTTACAAAACTTAAAATAAACAACGCTCCAATACCGGGCTTTGCTATGGGAAGCATAATTTGAAAGAAAGTGCGGTATTCGTTAGCACCGTCTATTTTGGCCGACTCCCTTAAGCTATTTGGAATTGTATCAAAAAAACCTTTTAGCATAAACACGCCGAATGTTGTAGCCACATTAGGCAGTATCAGCCCTGCGTATGAATTTGTCAGCTTAAATATATTAACTATGTTAAAAAGCGGAACAATAAGGATTTCTTTTGGTATCATCAGAGAGCAAATAAAAATTACAAAAAGAACTTTACTTCCGGCAAAATTAATTTTAGAAAATGCATAGGCCGCCATTGAAGCAAATAAAACTATAAGCACCGCCGCACCAAACGAAACCAGAATGCTGTTAAACATCCATCGTATGGCCGGTTGTTGGTTAAAAAGGTCTGTATAATTTGCCGTAGTCGGATTTACAGGCCACCAATCCGGCGGAATTTTAAATATATCTGTGCTTGTTTTAAAACCGCTTATTAATAACCAATAAAGCGGAAAGATGCTAAGTAGAGCACCTAGCGTAACAACTATATTACTAACCAGGTCTAAAGGCTCCATGTTTTTTATCCTTTGAAAATAATTTTTCATTTCACCCTACTCCTTCCTAAGCATCATAATTACCTGCGGCAGTGAAAGTATTAAAGCTATGGCAAACATTATAACACCAATTGCTGAAGCAACCCCAAGTTTATCAAACTTAAATGCATTCATATACAGGTAATACATCATAGTCACTGTTGCGTTGTTAGGCCCGCCGTCAGTGAGTAATTGAATAACAACGAAAATTTTCAAAGCGTTTATTATATTAATAACAAGCAGATAGAGAGTAGTTGGCTTAACAAGGGGTATTATTATTTTAGTTATCTTTTGACCCCTCTTTGCCCCGTCAATAGAAGCAGCCTCAAGTATATCACCAGAAACACCAATCATAGCCGCTATATATAAAATAATCGCCTGCCCAACGTTTGTTGTAAAAGTAATAAAAATTATAGTAGGCAAAACAAGATATTTGTCTCCGAAAAAATTGGAACCGCCCAATGCCGTGTCTGAAACAAGATAAGGTATAAGCCCCACAGCAGGGTTAAGCAGGAAGTTCCATACCATACTCATTACTACCATCGAAACCATAATAGGTATATAATAAGCACCCCGTATAAACGAAACATAGCGGCCGTTTTTATCAAAAATTGATGACGCTACAAAAAGTGCAAACAGAAGCGTTAGCGCCACAATGCAAACGACAAATATAATAGTATTACTTAAGGATTTCATAAAAACAGGGTCTGTAAACAGAGCTCTGTAGTTATCAAGCCCCGTAAAACGTTCACCTGTAAAAGAAACCTTATAAAGACTAAGGCGTATGCCCTCAATAATTGGGTAAACCATAAATACTAAAAACAGCAGTACTTGAGGAAGAATGAAAGAATAACCTACCAAGGTTTCCTTCCAGTCGCAATCACCTTTAAAAAATTTTTTCCGAACTATGTTTTCCAAGCGTCTCACTCCTTTGCACTCTATTTATTTAAGAGCTTATCCCTAATGGGCGTGTTAAATATTGATAAAAAAATTTCAAAACCATGTAAAAACGCCCCTAATAAATTTTTTTGGTAATTATTTAGTGATAAACTCTAAGACGCAACAGAGATTATAGACCGCAGCAGTGAATATTCCACTGCTGCGGTATTTTTTTCAATTTTTAATTATTTTAGAATTACAGAATCTTTTCTTGCTTCTTCAAGCACCTTGTTTGCACCAGCTTGATAATCTGCAAGAGCCTGTTCTGGAGTCTTTTGACCTGTATATACGGCTTGAAGCTCTGGGAAGAGAACTTGGCGAAGCTCTGTATATCCTGGAAGGTTACCTGTAAAGTTAAATATATATTTTGCATTTTGGTCATAAGCTGCAAAAATAGGTTTTTCGTCTTTAAACGCTTCCGCTACTGAAGCTCTTACAGGAACGCCGTTTTTAGAGGATTTAACAAGTTCTGGATCTGAACTGTAGAATTTTACAAAGTCTTTCGCAACTTGAATTCGTTCTGCGTCCTTTGTGTCAAATAAATATGATCCTGTAATATAAGTAAATGTAAGAGGACCATTTTCGCCAGGGATATTTCCAAGTCGTATATCAAATTTTGGAGTTGTACCATTTTCCATATCGCTTAAAGCATTGTTATAAAGTACAGAGTTTGAAAAGCTTATAGCAATTTTTTGATTAAGGAATAAAGCGTTACAATCGTTTGAAGTTACAGATTCAGGGTTAGGGTTTGTAAGCCCGTTTTTAACAAGGTCGTTCATATAATTAAGCGCTTTAAGACCATTTTCATCATTAACGATTACTTGACCGTCTTCATTAAAGAACTTGTTGCCATACATTCTAAGGTAAGCCAAATTCCATGTGTCTGCCTGATTATTTTTTGCAAACATACTCATTGGGTAAACGTCTTTTGGCAATTTTTCTCTAAGAGTATTTAAAATTGTCAAATATTCATCAATAGTCCAAGTTTTAATTTCGTCAGGGCTACCTATCATGTTTTCCAAACCAGCCTGTTTGAAAAGATCAGCGTTATAAGCCATTGTACCTGGCATTTGGAAGAATGGATATGCATAAATGTTATCACCAAACGTACAGCCGCTTAGAATTGCTTCGCTAATATCAGCTCTGTCCGCATCGTCAATTAATTCGTCTACAGGCAGAAAAACACCTTTGTGAGAAAGAGAGCCTACAGTGAAAATACCCTCGAAAAGCACATCCGGCTGAGAGCCTGTACGGATACTAGTAGAAATTTTTTCATCTCTCTGTTCTCCAGGAATAACCTCAACTTTAACAGTTACATTTGCTTTGTCATATTGCTCTGAAAACTTTTGTGCCGCATAATTAAAAAAGCTGTCATAGTCAGCGTTTGGCTCGCTGCCGTCAACAACGCCTCTCCATTGAGGAGTTAACCAAAGAGTTATTGTCACATCTTTTTTATTTGCTTCCTCGCTGCTAGCCGCTGAATCTGAGTTTTCTGCCGACGCAGAGCTTCCTTCAGCTGGTGGGGCCTGTTCTTTGCTTGCACAGCCAGTTAGTAGTGCAAACAACATCGTTGTAGTAAGAATAAAAGCAATTACTTTTTTCATAATATCACTCCTTATAAAAATAAATGTTACTGTAATAATTGTATCAAAATTAAAAAAATTTTCAATAATAATAATTTATGAAAATTTTTTTAATTATTATACAATATTCACAATTTGCTAAATTTATTTTTTAGCCTTTATTACATATTTCAAAATTTCCTTGCCAACACAAAAATCATTCACAGCCGGTTTGTGCACATCTTGCGTAAAGCATATGCAGAATTTCCCAGGTTCAAGTAATACCTTTGCTTTGCCATCACCTTTATAAGTTGACATATCATTTTCTTTATCGTAATCCGAAACAAGCGTAAAATCTTCTTCGTATCCCAGCTCTATATATTCCTCTCCTGAAATGACAACGTGGATATCAATATAAACTTCGTGCTTTTCAAAAAGCACATCGCAAGAAGCCTTTGCAGTTGTAGTAATACGGTTACAGTACAAATCATCACCGCTTATTTCATTTCGCCCAGGATTTAACGCTTTCGGATCACAGCTTTGTATAAAGGCAATAGCCTTATCGAGTGTTTCTGAAATTCCAAGGTAGTTACTTACATTTTGCATCTTGTCGTAGATCATAGATAAAACCTCCAAAAGTTTTAATAATTTTATTTAACGGCAATCCCATCACCGTAGTTTTAGAGCCTGTTCAAAGTCTCCATTTTGGCGTCTTCTTGGCAAACCCTTCGCTTAAACGTTCATACACACATAGCCGTATGGGCGTTTGCGACTTACCCAGTCCAAACGGAAAATTTGCCAAAAAGATGCCAGAACGAAGATTTTAGACAGGCTCTTAAATACTAATATTGTAATTGACATTTGTCAACTTAAATAATGTACAAGGAGCAATTTGACAAATCATAAACAGGTGTGGAGCGGAAACAGCAGACGTTTCACCGCTGTTTCCCCGAACATAGCTGTTTATGTTTTATCAAATAGCTATATCACGTCCGTTTCATAAACTGACAATATGCACAAATTACATCGGTAAAACGTAGGGAACGACCCCTGTGTCGTTCCGAAAATGTCACCAATCCTTTTAAAATCGGAATGACACAGGGGTCATTCCCTACATTGTTTGTGCAAATTTGCATTTATGAAACGCACGTGTGTACATATGTAGAGCAATTGACAAAACATAAACAGCTATATTAGTCAAACTTAGAGAAATCGTAAGTAATGGTTACTTTCCCATTTCTTTCGTTTTCGTCCATGCGAATGTTCAAATACTCTTGTCCCTCAAAACAGATGGTAACAGGTTCTTCAGAAAGAGCATCCGGATCAAAGAAATCTTCGTGTATTTCCACATTGCTTAATGCAAAATAAAGCTTATCGAGAACACACCCCCAACTCAAAAAAGAAAGCCTAAGAGCCTGTTATATTCAAAACTTAAGCCCTCTCTCGGCATTTTTTATTTAAGAACCTGTATTCAATAAGCTGTTGCCCACCTTTGAAAGCGATTATTCCGCCATTCTTTGTTGCGGCGGCTTGCCATAATTAGC
>CAZJGG010000102.1:0-6443 GCA_964545475.1 uncultured Eubacteriales bacterium
AATTTATCAAAGCTTATTGAAGTGTTTGGTGGCACACAACTTTATATACCAACATATAAACAAGCTTTTAAAAAATTTTTCTACAGAAAAATTAAAGCTGAGTTTAATGGTGAAAACGCAAAAGAGCTTGCAAATAAATACAATATTTCACAAAGTACTATTTACCGTCTGATAAGAACTAAATTCAAATAATAGGGGGCGCAAAAGCTATGGATGAATTAAAAATGCAACAAAATGTTCCGCAGGAAATCACTGAACACCAATTGGAGCAGGAGCTTCCGGCTGAAGACAAAAAAGAAGCAAATGAACTAGAACTTGAAAAAAGGCTTGAAGACAAGGTACAGGAGCTTCAAGAAAAGGAAATCCAATTGTTAAAAAGACAACTTGAATTTGATACCATAAAACAGCTTGAACAGTGTAATATACCTATTAATGTTTTACCGTTAATATTAGGTGCAAATGATGAAGAAACACAGCAAAATATATCAGTATTCAAGACTGAATTTGACAAAGCAGTACAAATTGAAATTACAAAAATAATATCGGGCAAAACACCCAGTAACGGTTCAAACAAAGCAAGAGACAGTGATTCGGGCATATCAAAGAATAAATCACTTATCAGAGAAATAATGTGTGGGGGTAAATAATATGGACGGCAATATTTTAGAATATGCAAAAGTTTTTCAACAGGAATTAGACTATCAAATGACATCAAGAGCTACTTCCGGGTGGATGGAGGTTAATTCAAGTCTTGTAAAATATAGCGGCGGCAATGAAATTAAAATTGCTTCTATTGTGATGGATGGGCTTGGCAATTACAGCCGAAAGGACGGATTTCCAGACGGTAGTATAAATTTAACGTTTGAAACACATAAATTTACACAGGACAGAGCAAGAACGTTCTCTATTGATGCAATGGATGTTGACGAAGCCAATTTTGTTTTAGCGGCAGCAAACGTGATGGGAACTTTTCAATCTGATTGCGTAATACCCGAGGTTGATGCTTACCGATACAGTAAAATCGCACAAATAGCAATTGATAACGGAAAAGCTTCAACAGGATATGCGCC
This sequence comes from uncultured Eubacteriales bacterium, assembly GCA_964545475.1. Lineage (GTDB taxonomy): Bacteria > Bacillota > Clostridia > Lachnospirales > JAISER01 > CAZJGG01. The sequence goes on from CAZJGG010000102.1 coordinate 1,071, forward strand.
AGCTCTAAGCTCTATACTTGACAAGCTGATGAACGATATAGCTACTGTTCAAGACATCATTGGAGAAGAAAAAGAGCTTGTTATTACTACAAGTATAAAAACCGCAAAAATACTTAACAGCAGTGATAAGGTTGCAAAACATCTTGATGTAACTAATTTCAAGCGTGGAGAAAATGAAATAAGGGTACAAGCTATTGACGGCATTCCAATAATTAAAGTACCGTCTTCAAGGTTCTATACAGATTATATTTTTAAATCGGGAGGCATTGGCGAAGAAAGCGGTGGGTTTGAAAAGACGGCAGATGCAAAGTCTATAAATTGGATTATAACCGCTAAGGATTCTCCAATTGCCATTTCAAAAACTGAAACAGTTCGTATTTTTGAGCCGCAAAAGAATATTAAGGCAGACGCTTGGAAGCTTGACTACAGAAAGTACCACGATTTATGGATAGCTAAAAATAAGATTGCTGGAATATTTGTTAATATTGAGTAGGAGGACAAAGCATGAGTGACTTAAATCTCGAACAAGAAACAATTAATAAAATAACTGAAAACATCACAAAAAATGTAATGGAAGCTGTAAGAGAATTATTAGATGGCGAAAAACAAGCACAACAGCAAGAAGAGCAAAGAAAAGAAAGTCAAAAAGCAGGGGAAGCTATTAGAAATGCTATGCGGCAATATATTTAAATAGCTTTTAAATTCGTTTTAATCGGCGTTTAAATGAAGACTAACGCCGATTATTTTAAAATGAAATGGAGTGATAAAAATGGACTGGCTTATAGAAGTATATGATAAAACAAGAAAAAAAATTGCTATACTTGAAAATGCTTATAATGTAGGATATGAAAAAGAAATAAACAGGCTGACAAACGCAAGGTTTACGCTTAAAATTGATGATATGAAAAATCAATACTGCATACCTTTTAACTACATAAAGCTTTATGAAAACGGCGAATATATCGACATGTTTCGCATTATGCCGTTGGAGCTTACTAAAACTGCAACTACGAGGGAAATTACTTACCGTTGTGAGCATGTGCTTGGTAGGCTGCTTGATACTTGCCTGTTCCAATACCACGAAATAGGCGGCGTTGGAACAAATACCACTGCTATAATTAATTACATCCTAGGCAGGCAAACGGACTGGAGGCTTGGGCGTTGTGATTTTTCAAGACAGTTTCAGTATTCTTGGGAAAACGAAACGCTATTAAGTGCGCTCTTTAGCATTCCTAACCCTTTTGAAGAAGAATATTTGTTTACTTGGGACACAACAGTTTATCCTTGGATTGTTAACCTTATAAAACCGTCTGCAGTCATAAAAGCATACTTACGCTATGAGCGTAACATGAAGGGTATTATAAAGCGTGAGGACGGTGCAGTTGTTTGCACAAGGCTTTATGCTCTTGGTTACGGCGAAGGCGTAAATCAGCTTGGTATAACAGGTATAAACCCCACAAAGAAACCATATATTGATGCGGATACCATAGGCACATACGGCGTAATTGAAAAAATATGGACTGACTTGCGCTATCAGCTCGAAGAAAATCTTTATTACGCCGCTAAATCAAAGCTTGAAAAGCTGAAACAGCCAAAAATTACTTATGAAATAGAAGCAGCTGAATTGTGGGGACTTACAGGCATACCCATTGATAAGTTTGATTGTGGTGATGTTGTTCGTGTTATTGATGATGACATAGGCGTAGATGTTACAACACGAATAATAAAGAAGAGCAAGAAAGAAATTGAAAAAGACTATATTTCGGCGGTTATTGAAGTTTCATCCGACAGTGGGGAAAGCTCTAGTGGGCTTGCTGGGCTTTACGAGAGGGCAAAAATTAACGAAACATACGCTCAAGGTGCAACAAATATAAATAATTACAATTACTACGGTAATTGCGACACTCGTTACCCTGCTAAAATCCGCTTCAAAATACCCGAGGAAGCTGTGCATATAAACAAGGTTGAGTTAAGCTTTCAAGCTGATGCCTTTAGGTCATATTCAAAAGCTATTAAGGGCGGAGGCAGTACAAGCACAACAACAAGCTCCGGGGGCGGCACAAGCAGTACAACCAGCTCTGGTGGCGACACTAGCAGTACAACGCAAGCCGGAGAGGGAACAAACAGCACGACACAATCCGGCGGTGGAACAAGTAGCACAACACAATCTGGTGGCGGAATTAGTACAACAACAAAATATGGTGGAAACAACTTTTTAACTCATGATGGGACAAGATGGCTATTTGTAACACCTGATGGAACAAGCGGAGAATTTGCCATTGGAAATGCCATGGATAAAGAAGGAGAGGTAGCTAACCACAAACACGCCTTTAATAGCAGGCATGCTCATGAATTTGATTTACCCGAACATGCTCATGACTTAACGCTACAATCCCATAGCCATGATTTTACAGTTCAATCTCATAGTCATGATTTTACAACACAGCCACACAGTCATAATTTTACGCTACAATCTCATAGTCATGATTTTACACAGCCACACAGTCATAATTTAACGCTCAACGACCATACACATGAAATAGAGTATGGAATATATGAGGGACCTACCGCAAGTAAATTCAAGGTGACGGTAGACGGCAAAGACACTAATATGACCGCTACAGGAGCAGGGTTTAATATCGTGCCGTATTTGTCAAAAGACGGCGGCGGCAAAATTATAAGAGGATGGCACGAAGTTTTAATTAGTCCTGACAACTTATGTATGATTAACGCTGATGTAATGGTTCAAGTGTTTGTTAATAGTCGTGGCGGTGGTAATTATTGAAAATTGAAGTAAATTCCCTTATAATAGTATAAAAATATAAGGAGGCTTCATATTATGAAAAAATTTGTTTTAGGTTTTATTTTCGGATTAGTTGTATCAATTAGTGGCACAGCCTTTGCGGCAGGGATGCCTGGTATTAAAAGTGCAGTATTTACAGATGTTGCAGTTGAGGTAGACGGCGTTAAACAGGAAGTGGAGGTCGTTTCGGTAGTTAAGGAAGGGCAAGAAAACGCAAGAAATTTTGTTTCTGTAGCTGATTTGTGTAGGGCACTGGACTCTACGGCTGATTGGGATGGAGCACGAAATACAGTTGTAGTAACAAAAGGAGGCGCGGCGAAAACTATGGCAACACAAATTCAAGCAAGTACACAATCTAATGATGAGTGGATTCCATTGATTGAACTTCCATCTAACTATAACTTAGGGCTTGGAGTAAATGGTGATGAAATTGTAATATATAAAGCTACAGGCAGTAATGAAAAGCTACTTGTAATTGATAGGAAAAGCAACACCCCGAATGTTAAAATTAAAGTTGAAAATGATAAAACATTCATCAGTAAAACAGACTTAATTAGAGAGGGCATAATCAAAGGTTGAGTGTCTACTAAATCAATTGATTAAATAGACATAAAAATTAACGTGTCCTACCTATTAGAAAGAGCAGAAAATCAATGCCCTATAATCGGAAAAGTGTCTATTTGTAAATGATTGTTTTTATAGACACATCGTGTTATAATCATTAGAATATTAGTAAATGAGGTGTTTTTAATGATTGTAGCATATATGAGGGTATCAACAAATAAAGAAGCGCAAAAGCACGACAGACAAGAACAAGCAATAAATGAGTATGCAAAAGCTAATCAATTTACTGTTTTTGAGTGGTATAAAGATACATTAAGCGGTAAGGTTAAAACCGATAATCGCCCTAACTACCAATACATGAAAAGCAAGCTTAAATCAGGCGATACGCTTATTGTATCAGACTTAGACCGTCTTGGGCGTGATGCAAGCAATACCATTATAGAAATTAAGGAATTACAAGAAAAAGGTATTAAACTTATCGCTCTTGATATTCCTTATATGAATGAATACGACCGAATGAATAACGATAAGCTTTCTAAAATGATTATTGATATAGTAGTGACGTTAAAAGCCCATATGGCAGAGCAGGAACGTGAAAAGGCAATCGTAAGAATAAATCAAGGGCTTGCGGCGGCAAAACTTAAAGGTGTTAAATTAGGCAGACCTCAATCAGGTTTACCCACCGACTTCATAAGGGAATACGAAAAGTTTTCAAACGGCAGTTACGGTAAAATTTCATATACAAAGTTTGCTAAAATGCTAGGCATTGGCAGAAGCACGCTTTATAAATACATAACGATTTACAATCGAAAAGAGTGATATAATGAACAAAAGGCGTAGTCATAGCAAAATAGATAAATTACCTTTAAGCATTCGGTATGAGGTTGAAAGACAACTTGTAAAAGGCGTTACCTATGCCAAAATTGCGGAATATTTGAAAAGTTTGGGATATGACATCCATTTAACCAGCGTTCAACGTTATGGAAAGCCATTTCTAAAAAGATTTGAAGCAATGAAAAAGGCGATAGAACAAGCGAATTTTATACTTAACGATTAGTTGTACATTAAATCATATAGACATAAACGCCCTAAAAAACCATTTTAAAAAACCTATTAGATGGATTTAGGGCGTTTATAAATGCAAATAACCGCTATTTTCCTTGCGAATTTTAACCGTCACTTTCGGGATTTTGCAGTGCTTTTTTTGACAGTACTAGAAAATTTTTGCCTTAAAAAACGTAAATTTACAATTACCGACAAACGCTTGGGCAAAAAAGCTTTCAAAAAACTTTACTTTATGCGTTGGCCAATTGAAACTAAATACGGAATTATCAAGAAAAAACTGCAACTTGAGAATTTTTCCGCAAGGTCTGTAGAAGGTGTTCAACAGGAATTTTTTGCGTCAATGTATTTGGTCAACTTCTTGTTGAGTGCTGCTTTTGATGTGCAAGAAGAAATTGAATCTTCACGGGAGACCAAGGACAATAAATACCAATACAAAGTCAATTTGAACGAACTTGTTGGCATCTTGAAAGACAAACTTATTTTAGCCATCGCCCAGCATTCCCCCGACAAACAAACCGAAATGTTAAACGATATACTTGATGAAGCTAAACGTTTTGTTGTTCCGATTCGCCCAAACAGAACCTCTCATAGAAATCCCACCCCAAGATCCTCTGATTTTCACCACAATCAGAAGGTTAATTGCTGATGGTTTTTCTTAACCTGTTGACATTGGTTTTGGAAGAGGTCTAATGCTAGCTCTTTTTTCTAACTTTAATTTTTACATAAAAAAAGCCATAAAAGCTTGCAACCATCGGAGTTTAACCCTATGTTAGCTTTTATGACCCACATTCTTGATGCGGGTGACAGGAGTTGAACCTGCACGCCGTTGGCGCTAGATCCTAAGTCTAGTGCGTCTGCCAATTCCGCCACACCCGCAGAGCATTAAGATATTAACATGAAAGTTAAAGTTTGTCAATAGGCAAATGCACGACACCCACGAC
>CAZJGG010000103.1:0-6282 GCA_964545475.1 uncultured Eubacteriales bacterium
CGCTTTAGCGGTTGCCTCAAAAAATTTGCTCGATTCACTAAAAGCGAGACTTTGAACAGGCTATTATATAATGAGAAGCTGAGTTTTAGTTAAATTTATAAATGGAAATTACTTATAGTTCTTTTTTACTTATGTTATTAGTAGCTTAATTTTACGTATTTATATATTTCATTAAAAATCGAAAATGCAAATGAATAAATATCAAGGCGGGGTATAATGGAAAAGATAACGTTAGAATTGTTATATGACCATACATTAAATTTTGCAATGTATAATAACGATGTGTCGCTTATTAAAAAGTTTAAGATTACTAATAATTGCGATGAAATAATTCAAAACTTAGATATTACGTTGACATTTTGGCCGGACTTTGCAACTGCTTGGAATAAGAAAATTGAAGAAATAGCCCCGCAAACAACAATTGATTTGGGGCTTATTGACCTAAAGATTAATCCCGAATATTTATTCTCTTTAACAGAAAGAATGAAAGGTCAAATTATTATTGAAGTTGTTACTAATTTTAATGGAGAAGTTGAAAAGTTAGCAAATAATACTTTTGATGTGCAACTATTAGCTTTTGACGAATGGAATGGAAATTTATCCATACCAGAAATAATAACGGCTTTTATTATTCCCAATAGTCCTGTAATAAGTAATATCCTTAAAAATGCTGCGCAATATATGGAGAAATGGACTTCTAATTCTGCTCTCAACGCTTATCAATCTAACAACCCCAACCGTGTGAAACAGCAAATGGCGGCAATATATCAAGCTTTATCAGATTTTGGGATTGATTACGTAAGCCCTCCTGCAAGTTTTGAGGATCGAGGGCAAAAAATAAGGCTTCCACAGGAAATTGAAACTTATAAAATAGGTACATGCTTAGACCTTGCTCTACTATATGCTTCTGTTCTTGAGGCTGCTAAACTTAATTCCATTATTGTTTTTATTGAAGGACATGCTTTTGTTGGCTGTTGGCTCATTAATGAATGTTTTCCAGAGGGGGCTTTTGCCGATTATAGCTTATTAAGCAAGCGAGTTGCTGATGGGATTAATGAAATTTGTCTTGTTGAGTGTACTGCTTTTGCTGGAAAGCAGCAAGTAAACTTTGACGAGGCTGTTAAAGCTGCAGAACTACATATGAATGACACATCAAAATTTCACTACTTTGTTGACGTTAAACGAGCAAGAATAAGTCAAATTAGGCCGTTACCCTTAAGACATCAATATACAAGTTATGATTCTTATGTTGAAGACAAAGATAATTTAATGGGCGAGGTGTATAATGTTGACGCTCCTAACCAACTTAACAAAATTGAATTTATTGACTCAAATAACCCTATTGCCAAAACAAGAATTGGAAATTGGCAAAGGCAGTTGTTAGACTTAAGCTTGCGAAACAGCCTTATTAATTTTAGAAATACTGCAAACTCCATAACTGTTTTATGTCCTGATTTGTATACTTTTGAAGATTCCTTATCTAATGGTGAGGAATTTCAGTTGTTTCCAATTCCTGCAGAATTAGCCAATTCTGTGAGGGATTTAGAAGTATACAAAAAAAGAACAGGAAACGAATTTCTGTCTGCCATTACGAAATCAGAGTTTTCACAAAACAGATTAAGAACATTGCTAAAGCCAAGCGAGCTAAGCAAAACTATTGTTAATATATATCGTAAAGCAAGGCTTGCTATGGAAGAAAACGGCGCAAATGTATTATATATAGGTGTTGGGTTGTTAAAATGGTATGAAAATAATTCTACTGATGTTGCAAGATATGCCCCTTTATTACTTATCCCAATGGAGATTACAAAAAAATCTTCTTCTTTTGGTTATGTGCTCCGGAAAAGAGAAGAGGAAACGATTTTTAATGTTACGCTGATTCAATATATACATAGTGTTTTTGGCAAGGACCTTTCAGGCTTAGAAGTTATGCCGCAAGATGACAGCGGTGTTGATGTAAGAACTCTATTTGCCATTGTTAGAAAATCTATTATGGATATGCCAAGATGGGAGATTGAGGAATCAGCCGTTTTAAGTGTCTTTAGCTTTAATAAATTTGTTATGTGGAATGACTTAAAAAATCGTTCTGATCAACTTAAGAAAAACCGAATTGTTAATAGCTTAATAAACGGTGAAGTTGACGGTTCTTTTACTTCTGAATTTGATGCAACTAATTTGGATTTAGAAGTAAATCCTGCTCAAATTTTTACCACAACAAGTGCTGATTCTTCTCAGCTTGCCGCAATTAACGCAGCAAGTAAAGGGGCAAGTTTTGTTCTGCATGGACCGCCCGGAACAGGGAAGAGCCAAACTATAACAAATATTATTTCTAACCTTTTGGGAAATGGAAAAACAGTTTTATTTGTAGCAGAAAAAATGGCTGCTTTATCAGTTGTGCAAAGAAGATTGGAACAATTGGGATTATCACCGTTTTGCATGGAACTTCATTCAAATAAAAGCAATAAGAAAGATATACTTAAGAAATTAGAAGAAACTTTAAATTTAGGACTTTTTAAAAATTCACCAGATTGGGAAACTGTAACTTCTGAATTGTATAGCATTAAACAAGAATTAAACAATTATGTTGAGGCTCTCCATTATAACCACGAAATAGGTTTTTCACTTTATAATGTCTTAAACCGTTTAAGCGAACTTAAAAATATAAAAGCAAACGATTTCTTTACACCCGAAACAGCATTTTTATATACACGTGAGCAATTTAACAAAGTACAGGGTTTTATAAGAAGATTAAATGTAGTTGGTGCAGGTTGTGGGTATCCCTATAAAAATCCGTTACAAGCTATTGAACTGGACACATTTCCATCTACAATGCAAGGGAAACTATCAAGCACAATTATAGAAACAAATTTTAAAATCAATAAACTTTTGTCTGGTAATAAAAATTTTAAAGCCTTGTTTTCACTTGAAAATAATATTGATAATATTCATTTTAGCGAATTGGAAACTTTAAACAAATTGAATTTACTTATTAAAGAGTTGCCGATAATTGAAAAAGAATTGGCATGTTCCCTAGACTTTGAGAAGTTGAAACCACAGTTGACTTCTGCAATTTCAATAAGTCGTAATTTTTTTAATCAACAAGCAGAGTTGTATCAATCATACAATGAGAATATAGAAAATATTAATATTAACGAATTTATTTCAGAGTATAATTTAGCAAATGAAAAATTCTTTTTATTGAAAGTTTTTGCTTTAAATAAGATTATAAAGAATTTGCTTACTTATGTTAAACTTGGCGTAAAACTGGATAAAAACAATCTTTTAACCGAATTGCAAAAAATAAAATCTTATATTGAAATTAAAAATAAATATACACAGGTTTCAAAAGATTCTGGGGGTTATTTTGGTTCAAGATGGGGTGTTTTGGACAACCATGATGTGTTGGAGAAAGAAATTTTTTCAATGGAGAAACTTCAAGCTATATTGTCTGAAATACAATCCAAAGATATTCGTGATAGTATTAGAAAAAATCTTTATGAGTTGCTAGATAAAAAAAGTTTTGGTTTGTCAGCATTTGAAGAATTATTAACAGCAGTAATTTCAAATTGTATCAATTTATTTGACATGCTTTCAGCGGACAAAGTGAAAACGCAAACTATTTCACAGCTCCAAAAAACAATAACTGATTGGGGAAATAATCAAAATAATTTACAAAACTATTGTCAGTACAACAAAGTAAAAAAAGAGGCAATAGAACTAGATGTTTACAATATTATTATTGCTTATGAAAACGGTGATGTTGAAAATAATGATATTTTTTCGGCGTTTAGCAAAGCATTTTACAACGCATGGTCAGATAAGGTTATAGCAGATAATGACTATCTTTCATCGTTTTCAAGAGAGCTAGAAGAAGACAAAATTACAAAATTTGCAGAACTTGATAATCGTTACACAGTGCTTGTAAGACAAGAAGTTTTTCAAAACTTAGTAGAACGCTTGCCAAAAGCAGGGCAAACAAGCAATCCGAATTCGGAGGTTGGTATGCTAATACGTGCCATACATTCAGGCGGAAGAGGTATGGCACTTAGAAAACTATTTGACAAAATACCGAATTTACTAAACAGGCTTGCTCCATGTATGTTAATGAGTCCTATTTCTGTTGCACAATATTTGGACACAAATTTTCCACCTTTTGATGTAATTATTTTTGACGAAGCATCGCAAATGCCAACATATGAAGCAATTGGAGCTATTGCAAGAGGTAAAGAGCTTATTGTTGTTGGTGATCCAAAACAACTACCTCCAACTTCATTCTTTTCAAATAAACCTATTGAACAGGATGAGGAAGTTGTATTGCAAGATTTGGAAAGCATTTTAGATGATTGTTTGGCAATTAATATGCCACAAAAACATTTAACTTGGCACTATAGAAGCAAGCATGAAAGTTTGATTGCGTTTAGCAACTATAACTTTTATGAGGGCAAGCTTTTAACGTTTCCATCATGTGACGACACAGAGAGCAATGTTAGTTATGTTAAGGTTGATGGACATTATGACAGGGGAGAAACAAGACAAAATAAAATTGAAGCTACAGCGGTTGTTGATGAGATTGTTAATCAATTAAATAATTATAAAGGTATGAGTATCGGTGTTGTAACATTTAATCAAGCACAACAAATTTTGATTGAAGATATGCTTGATGAAAGAATTTCAAAGGATTCTAATTTAGAAAAGCAATTTTCACAACAAACAGCAGAACCGCTATTTATAAAAAATCTTGAAAACGTTCAAGGTGACGAAAGAGATATTATTATTTTTTCAATCGGATATGGTAAAGATAAAAATGGATATATGAGCATGAATTTCGGGCCTATTAACCAAAATGGCGGTTGGAGGCGTTTGAATGTCGCTATAAGCCGAGCACGATACAAATTGATTGTGTATTCAAGTATTACAGGGGACGACATTAATTTGTCCAAAACAAATTCCGCCGGTGTTGCATATTTAAAAAGTTTCCTTGATTATGCTAAAAATGGTGTTTCCACTTTAACATTAGCCACTAGACCTACTGATAGCTCAAACAATCAATTTTCTGCAATAGAAAATGAAATTTATGATAAACTTATTGCGACAGGATATAAAGTGCATAGAAATGTAGGGACATCTAGGTATAAGTTGCCCCTTGCTGTTCTCTCAAAAAAGACAGGTAAATATATAATGGGCATAGAATTTGATGGAGCAGTATTTAAAAACATCAATTCAGCTAGAGACCGTGAAATATTAATAAAAGGCGTTATGGAAGGCTTAGAATGGGACGTTTATAGAATTTGGACTCAGAACTGGTTTTCCTATTCAGACAATGAATTTACACGACTTGTGGAAAGACTGAAGCATGTTGAAGAACAAAGTCTTGAAGATAAAGTCCACGTCCCTACTCCAATTATAAAAACTGTGGCTTTCGAATCGTCTTTTATTTCTACAACTCCTAAGCTTGAATCTAGCAATAGAAATGCGGACGTGTCTATTTATGAAGCTGTTTCGCTTGAAAGTATTAATTTGCCAAGCGAAACTTTTTACAATGCTGAAAGTACACATATGCTGATTAAACAAATAACTGAAATTATAACAAAAGAATCGCCTGTTGGGTTTGCAGCCATTTGCAGAAAAATTGTCAATGCTTGGGGTATGAAAAGGGCAGGTTCACGAATTGAAGAACGATTGTTGTCTATTTGCGATTCCTTGGGCTTGCAAAAGACTAATTTTAAGGGCTTGATTTATTATTGGGACAAAAATACAGATATCAATAATTATTCAGGATATAGGGTTTCTAGCGGAAATGCTTATCGCAGAGATGTGGAAGATATTGCGCCCGAAGAAATTATTAATGCGACAAAAGCCGTATTGGAAGAACAAATCAGTCTTTTGGAAAATGATTTAGCTAAAGAGGTGGCAAAAAAATTCGGATATTCAAGGCTTGCAGAAAGCACATCATCTAAATTTATAATAATTTTCAAATATGCTGTCTCAGAAAAGAAAATTTTTATGGATTTAAATGGAAAGTATACAAACCTATAAATATTTATGTAGACTGAATCCGTGAAACTCATATTTCAAAACATCAATAAATACTGTAAGTATAATGTTTTATGGCTTTGAACATAGCACCCAATGAAGAAAGTTTAGGTGTGCAAATACAAAAAATCTCTTTGTTTACTGGCTTTAAATGGATTAAAATATATACTAATTTCACGGATTCAGGTTTAATATAAGATAATAAGTATTTATATTATTGGAAAATACTTATTGTTTTTAATAAATTAA
>CAZJGG010000104.1:0-6155 GCA_964545475.1 uncultured Eubacteriales bacterium
TGACATTGCCACAGATGGCGATTCGTTTTAACACCATCAAATAGGTAAACAAGAGGGTTGGTAAAATGAAAAAAGTAATCTCAGACAGCTATCAAAGTGAAATTGATATAATAGGTCTGCTCACTGATAAGTATAACGGATTTACACGTGCAGAGCGAAAGGTTGCAGATTTTATATATTCAAATAAAATGGAACCGCTTTATATGTCTATTAGCAACCTAAGCGAAAGCTGTGGAGTTGCCGATGCAACTATAACAAGGTTTTGCAGAAGTCTTGGCTTTCTCGGGTTCAATGAATTTAAGCTGTCTCTGGCAAAAAGCATTGCGGCTGCATCTGCTGTAAACAAATACAGCATGTATGGTGAGACTGACCCCACCGACAGCCTTGGCGACTTAATGAAAAAAGTCTATATGGACACAATGGAAGGAATATCCAAAACTCTTGAAGGGTTAAACGAAGCCGCAGTTTCTAAAGCTGTAGATATGTTGATTTCGGCGGACAATGTTTTTTGTATGGGTCAAGGTGGTTCAGCTCCTATTGCCATGGATGCGTATTCAAGGTTTTTGTCGGTATCTCCTAAATTTCATTGGGTGGTAGACTCACATTTACAGTCCATGACAACATCTTTGCTCTCGCCTAAAGATTTACTGCTTTATTTTTCATATTCTGGCGCAACAAAGGATATAATGGATGTTTTTAAGGTGGCAAAGCAGAGTGGGGCAAGGATTGTTCTGTTAACCCGTTTTGAGAAATCACCTGCTTCCTATCTTGCGGACCAAATTCTTTTGTGCCTTGTTAACGAAGGCCCATTACAGGCTGGCTCAGTTGTTGTAAAGCAAGCTTTTCTCTTTATTATTAATGTCTTGTTTAACGAGTATTGCAGGAGAAATGAAGAAGAGAGCGCTCGCAAAATAGAAGTTTCAGCAAAATCAATTGTGTGTAAGCATTTGTAGAAAGGGATGCCAATGGATAAACAAAAATATATATCTTTATTTCAAACCGAACTGCTGGAAAGTACTATTCCGTTTTGGGTTAAAAATATGCAAGACGAAAATAACGGCGGTGTCTTTACTTCACTTGACAGAACAGGAAATGTGTATTCCACAGATAAAAGCGTATGGATGCAAGGCCGAACGCTTTACACTTTTAGCCTTCTTTTAAATACTTTTGGAAATAATGATGATTGGCTAAAAATTGCACTTTCCTGTAAGAACTTTTTAGATTCCCACTGTTTTGATACTGACGACCGCATGTATTTTATGACGACTGCAGAGGGAGAATCACTTAGAAAGCGAAGATATTATTTCTCGGAAACATTTTATGTTATAGGTGCTGCCGAATTATACCGCTTTACAGGTGAAAGAAAACACATTGAGGATGCAAGGCGTGTTTACGCTTTATGCAAAAGCATTTACACAAACCCGGAAAGCGATCCATTTAAAATTACGCCTAAAGGCAACGGCAAAACCCGAAGCTACCGTGCCCTTGGCCCATCAATGATTATGCTTAATGTGGCACAAATTATGTCTGTCTGTGACGCTGAACATGCGGCTAGTTACCTTGCAGATGCTAATTTGTACGCCGGGGATATTCTTCGCTTTCACTATAAGCCGGAAATTAAATCGGTGTTGGAAAATGTTTCTGCAACAGGGGAAATATATGATTTTTGCCCGGCTGACCGTTTAGTAAACCCAGGGCATGCCATTGAAGCTGCATGGTTTATGATGGAGCTTTCGACACGAAGTTCTAACAGCGAACTTCTTGAAAAAGCTTTGTGTATGCTTGACTGGTCTTGGGAGCAAGGCTGGGATACAGAGGAGGGCGGACTGTTGTATTTTGTTGATTACAAAGGTCTTCCTGTGGAACCTCTTGAAGCGGAACAGAAGCTATGGTGGCCTCACAACGAAACAGTTATCGCTTCGCTTTACGCCTACATTCTAACTGGAAATAAAAAATACGAAGATATGTTTGAAACTGTAACAAACTATGCCTTCACCCATTTTAAAGATAAAGAATACGGCGAGTGGTTTGGTTATTTGCGTAAAGACGGCACACCCTGCAAAACCCTTAAGGGAAGTTCTTTTAAAGGACCGTTTCACAACCCAAGGATGATGCTTAAATGCCTTGAACTGCTACGATAAGTATGGGCGTTTGCCTCTGACGCAGCAATTAAGAAAATTTGCCGAAAAGACGCTGAAATGGAGACTTTGAACAGGCTCTAAGCAAGCACTGATTAATTTAATTTAAAATAAACCCCGGCACTTAAAGCAATTGCTTTAAGTGCCGGGGTTTATTTTGCACAAATATTCCAGAGTTTGTGTAAAAAGATTAGGACAATAATAAGTCAAATTGCTATAACGATGCAACGGAGAAACTATATTAAGTCATTAAATTACTAAAAAAGAAAAAATAATGCTATATGACTTTGTGGAAAATAATTAAAAGCATGATATAATATTTATTAAGAAATTATTTTCCCACGAAGAGGAGCATCAAAAATGGAGCAGCAACAAACGGCTTTGCAACACAAAACATGGAAACAGCGTTTTTTGTGGTTTATACAAAAGCAAGAGAGCAGTATCATAATTGCAACAGTGCTGTATATGATTATAGTTTCCTGTGTTAACCCTGTTTTCATATCTTCGGGAAACATGTTTAATGTTCTTAAAACAATGGGTTATACGTTAATTACTGTAATCGGTATGTCACTTGTACTTATTACCGGGGGGCTTGATCTTTCAGTTGGTTCGGTGCTTGCGTTAGGCGGCGTTATAACCGGTATGGCGTGCAAGGCAGGCTTACCTGTACCAATAGCGATTCTTTGCGGTATACTTGTTGGTGCTGCCATAGGTACAATAAACGGGTTTATTATAGTTAAAGCAGGAATTCCTCCCCTCATTGTTACTTTAGGTATGCAGTATGCCGCCCGTGGGCTGGTTTCGGTTTTAACTCAAGGCGTTCCTATATATCCTTTACCTAGCTCGTTTATATCAATTGATAAGTTTTCGTTTTTTAGTATTCCCGTTGTTGTAATTGTCGCCTTGAGTCTTGCTGCCCTCGGTCATATTACGCTGGTGAGGACGCCTTTTGGTCGTGCGGTTTATGCGCTTGGTGGAAATGAAGAAGCGGCACGTATTTCCGGCATTAACACAAAGAAAACGAAAATGATGGTTTATGTTATTACCAGTACCCTTGCCGCTTTTGCAGGTATATTCATGGCTTCCCGCTTAGGGTCGGCAGAAGCGGCTGCAGGCACGGGTTATGAACTGACAGTTATTTGCGGTTCTATTATCGGTGGTATTTCCACATTCGGCGGTATGGGTACAATTATCGGCGCAACAATCGGTGCTTTCTTTATGGAGGTGCTTACAAATTCTTTAACCCTAATGAAAATCTCTGTATACTGGCAAAACCTTGTTGTAGGCATCATTTTGGTATTGGCAGTACTTTTGGATCAGTATAAACGTAATTTAATTTTAAAAAATTCATTAAATGTTCCATCAAGAAATAGAGGTGTACATAAATGGGGCAAAAAGAAATATTAAGCGTAAAAAATATTGAGAAGCGCTTTTTAGGAACTGTTGCATTAAAGGGTGTTTCCATAAGTTTATATCAAGATGAGATTCTCGCTGTTATGGGGGAAAACGGGGCAGGCAAGTCTACACTGATGAAAATTTTAAGCGGCTCATATCCATGCACAGAGTATGATGGTGAAATTACTATGAACGGCGTTGAATGTAGTTTCCATACTCCTATTGATTCTGAAAATGCTGGGATTGCTATGATATATCAAGAGCTTAGCCTAGAGCTTGATTTATCGGTTGCAGAAAACATTTTATTAGGGCGGCTTCCCAGAACTAAAGTGGGTTTTATAGATTGGGTTACCTGCCATAAGCAGGCTCATGAAGCTCTTAGCCGTCTTCATATAGACATTGATGTTACCGCTACAGTAAGAAGCTTAAACCCCTCTATGCAGCAATTGGTTTGTATCGCCCGTGCCCTTATTCGTAACCCAAAGGTGTTAATTTTGGACGAACCTACATCAGTGTTGACTGAAAGCGAAACAAAAAATCTTATGAATGTGCTTAGGGAGTTAAAAAGCCAAGGGATTGCGTGCATATATATATCTCACAAGCTTGATGAGGTATTTGAAATAAGCGACCGCATGGTTATTTTGAGAGATGGTTGTTATATAAACCAATACCATAAAAAAGACGGCTATGACAGCACAAAAATAATAGAGGATATGATAGGCAGACAGCTTAACGTTATGTATCCGTCTACCGAGCGACAGCAATTTGAGGAAGAAGTATTACGTTTGGAGCATTTTACAGTTCCCCATACGTTTGCCATTGGAAAAAACATAATCGAAGATGTGGGCTTTACTCTTAGAAAAGGCGAAATTCTGGGGCTTGCCGGTTTAGTGGGCTCAGGGCGTTCAGAATTAATAAATGCAATGTTTGGAACTATACCCAAAACCTGCGGAACAGTCTTTTTAAATGGTAAGGAGATTATCATTCGTTCCCCACAAGATGCTAAAAACTATGGGATTGGTCTTTTAACCGAGGACCGTAAAAAGAACGGATTCATAAGTGGTATGTCTATTTGCCATAATATGACGCTGACCGTTTTAAAAGAGCTGACAAAAATTTTTCTCCTTGACATTAAGTCAGAGTATAAACGAGCTTGGGAATACTTTGAAAAGCTGCGTGTAAAAGCTCCTGATATGGATACACGGATTTCCAGCTTGTCTGGCGGTAACCAACAAAAGGTTATTTTAGCAAAATGGTTAATGACCGATTTGAAAATATTACTGCTAGATGAACCAACCCGGGGTATTGACGTTGGCACGAAATCTGAAATTTATAAAATTATGGTAGATTTGGCAAGCAAAGGTATTAGCATTGTTATGATTTCCTCAGAACTACCGGAACTTATTGCTATGTGCGATCGGTTTGTGGTGCTGGGTAAAGGAAAGGTGCAAGCTGTACTGGATAAATCCAATGTTAGTGAAGTTGCAATTCTTCGTGCTTCTTCCAATACATAAAATGAATTTTTTTAAGCAGTGATTAATTAAAATTAAAAAGAAAGAGGTTAAGAAATGAAAAAACTTTTATCAATTATTTTGGCAGCAAGTTTAATGTTGTCCATGGCTGCGTGTAGTTCATCCAAACCAAGTGCGCCTGATGCAAACACCCAAACAGCGTCCTCCGGTGAGCAGGAATCTGCAGAAAAACTTCACTTTGTTTATGTTTCTCCGCTGTTGGCGCATCCGGTTTGGCTCATTGCTAAAGATGGATTTGACCAAGCATGTAGTGAACTTGGAATTCAAGGCGACTGGGTTGGCCCACAAGGTATTTCTCCAGAAGAAATGACAAAATTAGTTGAAACTGCTATCGCACAAAAAGCAGACGCCATTATTACACAGGGCTTAGTGCCTGCAGTACCTGTTCAAAAAGCTGTAGAAGCTAGTATCCCAGTATTGGTTGTTGACTCTGACCTTCCAGATGTTGATCGTTTAGCTTTCTTCGGCAAAGATGTTAGTAAACAAGCTGAAGTACTTTATCAGGATGCCGTTTCTAAACTCGGTGAAAACACGCCTATTAAATGCTCAATTCAAGTTGCGGCATTAAACTATCAAATTGCTCATGACCAAATTGCGGCAATTGAAGCAGTATTTTCTAAACATCCAGGTGGATTTGAAGTTGTAAACACAACAGAGTCTAAATCAGACAAAATGAAAGCAACTACTGAATGGCAAAACACTTTTAAAACATACCCAGAAATTAACTTAGCAATCAACTTAGCAGCTGAAGCAGGCCCTGCTTGTGCAAACGTTATTGAAGAAATGGGTATTCGTGACAATGTAACAGTTTACGGTGTAGACGACGTAGAAGAAACATTGGACTTAATCCGCAGTGGTAAACTTGACGGAACAGTAGTTACATCTTTCTTTAACTATGGCTATCAAGCTGCGTACTGGCTGTATCAAAACGTTACAGAGGGTAAAAAACCTGAAACAGTTATTAATGATGCTGGTACTATTATCGTAAATAATGAAAATATTGACTCTTATGCAGATGCATTAAAAGTTAAAGTAGACTTAAAATAACGTGAGTTCGACGAAGTCGAAAAGCCGCTTTAGCGGCTTAATT
>CAZJGG010000105.1:0-5939 GCA_964545475.1 uncultured Eubacteriales bacterium
CGAGCAGCCCAAATATTTCACCCTCTTTAACCGATATAGACATATCAAGCACAGCCGCCTTTTCGCCATATTTTTTGCACAGGCTTTGCGTTTCAATCAGCATCAGCGAACACTCCTTGCAATAGCGATAAGCTCACTGTCGAGTAAATCACCAACAAGTGCATAAAGCGCACCGTTCTTTGTCCAGATAATGGCGTTAGCATTTTTGTGTTCAGGTGGAGCTGAATATGTGTTTTTAGAAGCGGCTTTGCTAATCTTGCTTTGCATTTCAGCAGTTAACTCTGCCGGCAACGCACCCATAATGCTTTGAATATCTGATGTAGCATATAAATAACCTATTGTACCGCCAAGGTCTGCTTCACGGCTTATACCTGTGATAACAGGTAGATAAATATCCTTTGTGTTGGGGTCGATTGCCGCAAGCTGTGTGCGAATATTTTCAGTCAGCATTGGTGCGGACAGCACTCTTTGCCACATCTCGGCTTTTACTTCACTGCTTACGCTGCTGTTCATACCTTGTGTCGCAATAAATGCCACGTTTTCGTACTTTGCAACAAGCGTAGGTGACATAGCAAATGAAAAGCTCTCGCCGCCTTTCATAGAAATACTTTTCTCGATTACATCTGTCGCAAAAAGCTCTGCTTTCTGATTTTTCATCTCTTTTGGTAGATTCACTCTAAAATCCGTAAACTCGTCTATGTCACCAAGAGTTTTGTATTCAGGATTTTCCATTGACGGTTTTTCATACGTGCCTTCCCCGTGCCCCACGAATTTATCCTTGTTTGCCTCGGTATATTCCTTGGCTGACTGCGCCATTTGGCTAATGTCATCAAGTGAAATATTGATGGTCTTAGTGTCACCAACACGGAAAACAGACAGCACCGAAAATGCAAATGCTTGTACACTGGGAACGGTTACAGTGAAAAATAGTGCCGCAGCAATCACTACCGCTCCAATAATTTTCTTTTTCATAAAAGTTTTCCTCCAATCTTATTTTGGTTTGTTTCTGCTTTGACTACCTCTAATATAACGTACTATACCACTGTTTTTTGACCCGAATGTGTCCTTATTCACTTTTGCAATTTATTTTCACTTCAAAGGTTGTTCCGCTTTGGCTGTGTGATTTATCACATTGATAAAATTTTTCAAATATCCTCTGTTTACTTTGCTCATATATTATGTTGCCCAAATTGGTTATACGCAAAACAACAATATGGTCTGATTTTACACAAGTAATGGTTACAGTCCCTTTTTTATCGGAAAATTTTATGGCATTATCAAGTAAATTCAGCCATATCTGATGCAAAAGCTCCTCATCGCCATAAAAATCTATTTTTTCAAGGTCTGTGTCAATCGTCAAATTCTTTTCCTGCCACAAGTCGGCAAGCAGAATAATCACCTTTCGTATCCGCTCGTCAAGGGAAAAGCGGACAGGCTTTAATACAACCGTACCGCTGTCAAGCCCCGAAAGCCTTAGCATATTAGAGCAAAGCTTAGATAATCGTGTTGTTTGCTCTTTTAGAATACGGCTATATTCAAGTAGTTCCGCAGCAGTGACATTGCCATCACATTTAAGCTCCGCAAAGCCTTGTATGGCGGCAATGGGCTTCTTAAATTCATGGGATACACTGCTCATAAAATCCTTGCGTAAATATTCCATCTTGGAGAGTTCGTCTAGAGCAATTTGACAAAAACATTGACAGGTGTGGAGCGGAAACAGTAAACGTTTCACCGCTGTTTCCGCGAACATAGCTGTTTATGTTTTTGCAAATAGCTATACCATACTGTTAAAATTAGCTGCAAGAGTTCCTATCTCGTCCTTGCCGCTATGGTTAACTCTTGCCGAAAAATCTCCGCTTGATACGTCTTTGGCGCAATCGCTGATATGGATAATGGGTTTTGTAATTCGGTTAAGTGCCAAAAAAAGTAGCAGACTGCCGATTACTGCACATAAAATCAAAGCAATAAGAGAAAAAAGCCCCATAGATGTGTGGGTATATTCAGTTACTATACCAAGCCTGATAAAAACCCAAAAACCAAAAGTGGTTATTAGAAATGATATAATACAAGCAGAACATAAAATAATAATTGCGGTAATTGTGCCTTTGGCTTTAATTGATTTTGCAATCCTGTTTTTCATATCATTTTTTCTGCCTTATATCCGATTCCTCGCAAGGTGACAAGTCGAAACTACGGTCGGTCATCATATCGTTTTCGAAGCTTTTTTATGTGTCCATCTACTGTTCGCTCGTCAACCTCGGTGTCTATTCCCCATATTTCATCGAGTAGCTCAAGTCGTGTAAATAGAGCAATTTGACAAAACATTGACAGGTGTGGAGCGGAAACAGCAAACGTTTCACCGCTGTTTCTGCGAACATAGCTGTTTATGTTCTTGCAAATAGCTATATCTTATTAGGATAGCTCAACAACTTGAATAAAAGCAGAAATTCTTTCTTTGGCAAGGTAGTTGCTATGCCATCAACCATTACCGCAAATGAGTTGTAATCAAGCTCAACATTTCCGAGAATAATTTTTTTCTCACTTGCTATTTTTGCACGGCGAAGCAGTGCCGCAACACGCAAAACAAGCTCTTTAAGGTCAACGGGCTTAACCATATAATCATCTGTGCCAAGTCGGAAGCCTTTTTCTTTATCTTCAAAGCCCTCCTTTGCTGACACAATCAGTATAGGCGTTTCAACTCCTGCACTTCGCATATCATCAATCAAAGTGTACCCGTCCATCTCTGGCATCATAATGTCACAGATGTATAGGTCTATATGGTTTGTATCGGAAACTTCCAAAGCCTGTTTACCGTTTTCGGCAGTCAAAACAGAATATCCCGATGTTTTCAACTTCGCTGAAATAAGCGTTCTTAGATTTTTGTTGTCCTCCACAACTAATATTTGAAACATATTATCACTCCATATAGTGTTATCACTATACCGTACTTTCTTTAATCACACTAAGGGCAAAATCTGTTGCTTGCTTTAGGTCAGTAGTATCGGGATGTCCCTTATGCATAACGGTAAAAGAGCCACGGCAATAAAAACTTTGACTCATTACCTTAATTCCCTTTTCACGAATCAGCTTTGCCATATCCTCGTTACCGCTTTTTACTATTGCTGAAGTGCCAAACACCGACACAGCCTTTATTTTATCAGCACTAAGCTGTGAAATAAAACTTTTGGTGTGTTCATCAAGCCCAAAGCCGTATACTGAGCCACCCAAAAACAACATATCAACGGCTTCCGTGACTGCGTTAGTACAATCCTTGGCATCGGCACCTACTGCTTTTGCAATCGCTTCTGCAACCTCTTTTGTATTTCCCGAACGAGAAAAATATCTAACTGCAATATTCATAATTATCCCCCTTATCTGATTGTTGTAAAATTAATTCTTTTACTTCGCTGCGTCTTGCAAAAAGTGTGCAACCACCGCTGTGTTCTTCCTCCAAAATACCTGTGTTTTTGAGTGCTTCAAATAGTGGGGAATTTAATGCCTCAAGCAAGGTACAATCTTTTAGATTAAGGTCTGAATAAGGCGAAAATGGGCAAGGTTCCGCATTGCCCGAAGCACTGATGTGAAAAAAACCACGTCCTGCGGCAAGACAACCGCCAAGCGCTTTTTCATCGCCGGGGAAAGATATTAGGAGCATATTACTAAACGCTGTCCGTAAATCTGCAAGCGCCGATTCAAACGGCAATCTTTCATCATCGGAAAATGCGAGATATTCCTCATTTTTAGTGACCGGAACATATTCAATGAAAAATACCAAGGCACACCCCTTGTCACTAAGGAATTGAATATACTCTTTGTCGGTGACAAGCTTTAGATTTTCGGTGGTAACAGTAATGGACGCACCAAATAAAATTTGCTTCCTTTGGAGTTTTTCCATTTCGGACAAAATTGTGTTATAAATATTTTCGCCTCTGCGCTCATCGGTCTGCATACGCTCACCCTCAATGCTCAAAACTGGAAGCAAATTACGATTTTTGTCAAACAATTTTAGGTATTTCTCATCAAACATTGTTCCGTTTGTAAAAATCGGAAACAAAATATTTTTATGTTTTGCGGCTGCTCCAATCACATCTCTACGCATAAGTGGCTCACCACCGGCAAGCAAGATAAAAGATACACCGATGTCTTCTGCTTCGGAAAAAACAGCGCTCCATTTTTCGCTTGATAGTTCTGCCACACAAGCAGCGTCTTTATTTAGCTCTCTTGAATAACAGCCCTTGCAAAATAAATTACAGCTTTTTGTAATGCTCGCAATTAAAAAAGGTGGTATGTGCTGCCCGCTTTCCGAAAAGCGTTCTCGTTTGACTCCTGCTGCCTTGCAAGAAATCAAAAAATTTGCCGTAAATGCACTCTCTTTTAGACTTCCTATACCAAGTCTTGTCAGCTTTTTAGCTATGTTTTGTACTCCTGTGGAAAGGTACTCCTGTAAATTTTCCATTGCCCCACTCCTTACTATAAGTTTTTACCATTATAACATATCTTTGTGTTCTGAATATGGCCTATTGCATACAGGACTTATCAAGATATTCCCTGTGAATGGAAGCAGACTGGCGCTGGATTATGAGTTGTCCGATGATGGTACATAGAAGACTACTCTGAAAAAGAACAGGAACTTCAAGGTTGATTATCACCAAAAAGACCACGGGATTGAGTGGTTGATTCGTTACAACAACTGGAGCGGTGAGTTTAAGTCCTATATCATTGAAGTCACTATAAACCCTAAAATCCTTGGAGGTGTTGAGGATTACATCACCGCTGCTACCTATGCCGATATGGATAAGGCTGTCACTAATTTCAATCTGGAGGCAGAAAAGATTTCCCCTCTGCTTAAAGACTTCAGATGGTACAGCCTAAAACGAGTTGATTATTGTATCAACTTTTCCATAGAAGATCTCGGAATTACCTGTAGCCCCGAAAGGGTGATGAACTTAATTCGACGGGCTGATATACCCTCTCCTTATGAAGAGTGGACGAAATACTGTGAAAAGTCCCACCGAATGAAGAGTGACCCAGCAAGCTTCTATTTGAAGGGGCAATCTGTAAATATCCAGTTCTATAGTAAGCAGATGGAGTTACAAAGAAGAAGTGAGGAGAGGGAGAACAAGGGGCTCTCCCTGATACCTCAAATAACACTGGATTCAGCACGGAACATCATTCGCTTTGAGGTACAATGCAAGTACCGCAAAACATATGCTCTAACCAACAAGGCTAGGGCGTCGGGGAATAACAAAACAAACAAGTTCGAGAGCTTGCTTTCTGATGACGCCTGTATTGATGTTATCAATGACTACTGGAGCAAGGTTATCCGTAAAGGGGACTACTTTACCCTTCAAGGTGCTATCCGTAAGATTGAAGCCTGTAACTTTAATCAACAGAAGGAGCGTCGGTTGATTGGAGCATTACAATTGGTCAACAAGTGTCGTAGTATAGCCTCAGCAAAAGAATCACTCCAAGGTCACGACTTGGAGGTCTTTAATGGAACGCTGAAAGAATTGTCGTACCAAGGAATCAACCCTGTTACAATCCCAAAAGAACGGGGCGTTAAGCATATCCCTAATCTTTTGTATGTCTACTATGATAAGGTATCAGAAGAAAAGAGTAACCGGCAGATGAAAGAGTTTCTTGCTGAGGACCGTAAAGCCTATGTCAAAGAGTTTGGTTGGCCCTCGAACTAAGACAATGCAGCGGTGCTTAGAGGTTGTAAAAACACTAAATTAAAAGAATAAACCTATATCACTGTCGCCCCTCACGGCGACGGTGATTGCATCCTTACTCTATTTGCTCGATGGATTACTTTTATGCAAATCTGTGCTTATAACCGTTCTGACAAGTGCATTTCGAAGATTTTTTGAAAAATAATATTCCGCACGGAAATTTAGTTTCATCTAGAAAAATATGGTATAATAAAAACATGAAGAAAA
>CAZJGG010000106.1:0-5836 GCA_964545475.1 uncultured Eubacteriales bacterium
CGACCCAGTGTAATAAAAAAGCTATTTACATATAAATAATAATATGGTATAGTATGTGCGTTTAAGTATTTATAACTTACGGAGGTGCTTTATGAAACATATTTTAGACCCATTGGATTTAAGCATAATAGAAACTGAAGAGCTTATATCTTTGGCGGAAGAAATAATCAGCAACCCGCAAAAGTTCCGAAAACGATGCGACGGTAAAATTTTAGCGACACTTTTTTTTGAACCATCTACAAGAACAAGGTTAAGTTTTGAATCTGCAATGCTTTCCCTTGGGGGAACGGTTTTAGGTTTTTCATCGGCAGACTCAAGCTCAGCAGTAAAAGGCGAAAGTGTTGCCGACACAATACGAACAGTTTCATGTTATGCAGACATTTGCGCTATGAGACACCCAAAAGAGGGCTCGGCTCTTGTTGCTTCACAATACTCTTCAATTCCCGTTATTAATGCAGGCGACGGGGGACACCAGCACCCTACCCAAACTTTGACGGATTTACTTACTATTATGACTAAAAAAAGACAGTTAACTAATTTAAAAATCGGTTTATGCGGAGATTTAATGTTTGGCAGAACCGTTCATTCTCTTATTAAAGCTCTTTCCCGTTACGAGGGCAATTCATTTGTCTTAGTTTCCCCTTCAGAATTAAAGGTTCCAAGTTATATCAAGGATTCTTTAACTTCCAAAAACATTCCTTTTACAGAAGTTGAAAATTTAGAAGAAAATATAGGCGAAATGGATATTCTCTACATGACAAGAGTTCAAAGAGAACGCTTTTTTAATGAAGAGGATTATGTTCGTTTGAAAGATACTTATATTTTAGATAATAAAAAGCTTAAAAGCGCTAAGTCGGATTTGGCCATAATGCATCCGCTGCCCAGGGTTAATGAAATTTCAATTGAAGTTGACAGCGACCCAAGGGCGGTTTATTTCCATCAAGTGGAATGTGGCAAATTTATCCGTATGGCGCTTATTTTGAGGCTTTTAGGACTGGAGGGTGAAATATGTTAATAGACAGCATAAAAAAAGGTCTTGTTCTGGACCATATTACAGCCGGAAAAAGCATGGATATTTATAACTTTTTAGGGCTTGATAAACTGGAATGTAGCGTTGCTATTATTAAAAATGTAAAAAGCAATACAAAAGGAAGAAAAGACATAATTAAAGTTGAGGACGAAATAGACCTTGACCTGGATATTTTAGGTTATATTGACCCTAACATAACTATAAATATTATTGAAAATGAGAAAGTTGTAAATAAAAAGCATATAAAACTTCCAGAGAAGATTACAAACGTTGTAAAATGCAAGAATCCTCGTTGTATAACTAGTATTGAGCAAGAAATAAATCATATTTTTGTTTTGTCGGATTCAGTCAAAAGGACATACCGCTGCGTATATTGTGAACAAGAACATAAATAATGTGAGTTTGGTAAAATTGCATATGGCATGTAATTTAATCGAACCTGCAAAAAATATAGGTTAAGGATGGTTACATGCCTAGTCCAAATTTAGTTTTAATACCTATTTCCGGCGCAATAATCGGATATTTTACAAATTGGCTTGCAATAAAAATGTTGTTTAGGCCTTATACGGAAAAAAAGCTGTTTTCTATAAAGCTTCCGTTCACACCGGGAATTATCCCAAAGGAACGGAAGCGGCTTGCCCAAAAAGTGGGGCAAACAGTCAGTACACATTTAATTACAAAAGAAAATTTGTTAACTGCTGTTACTTCTGATGAGACTAGAAAAGAAATTGAAAAAATTGTTGAAAATGTTTTCGCTGGAATTTATGAAAGCGAAGATACGGTTAGTGTTTTTATTGAAAAAAACTTTAGCATAAAAGAGCCGGTGGAAATTTATAACAAGGCACTTAATGCGCTTAAAAGCAGCACGCCAAACACAGGAGTGCTGCTTAAAAACGCACTTGAAAAAAACCCTGAATTTGATACGGAGCTTAAAAAGCTTATTTCTAAAATTATTGATGAAAACGTAGGGACGCTTGCGCTTATTTTTATTAATAAGGATAAGGTGTTTAACAGTATTAAAGAAAATATATTTAAGTTTTTAGACGATGAAAACAACAAAGAAATGATTGTTGACAGGCTAGACGAATTTATTAAAAAATTTGCCCAAGGAATTATGGAGACAGATATAAAAGAAGTATTTGAAAAGCTTAGCGAAGAAAATAAAGATGGGCTTAAAACCATTATTATAAATGCTGTAATGGCGGCTTTATCCAAAGGAGCACCTTATTTAACAAGCTGTATAAACATAGAAAAGCTGGTAGAGGAGCAAATTAACTCGTTCAGTATGGAAGAAGGGGAAAAGATAGTTCTATCAGTAATTAAAAGAGAGCTTAACGCCATAACTATTCTAGGCGGATTGTTAGGTTTTATTATAGGAGCAGTTACTGTTTGTATTTCCTATCTTTAAAGAAGCGGGCAGGGCAGGCTGTGTTTAAATTTTTAAGATCCTGTTTAACTTCTCATTATTTGACGTTGATACAGCAATTCGTAAAATTGCCTAAAAAACGCCAAGTTGGAGAAGTTAGACAGGTTTTTAGTTGATGAAATAAGTCTATTGTAAATAATTATAAAAAATGTTATAATGAAGTAGAAACCGTAATTATAATTGTGGGGGTATTTTATGGGTTCGCAAATATTTGGGGCGTTTATGGTGTTGGCGGCGGCGTGCCTTTGGAGCCTTGCAGGCTTTATAATAAAATCCACCGAAATGAGCTCCACCTGGATTATATTTATTCGCTGTATTTTCGGGGGAGCAGTTTTATCCCCTTTTTTGTTTACAAAAAAGATTAAACCGTTAAGAAAAATGTTTATTTCCGGCTTTTGTATAGCGATGTTTCTCTTTTCCTTTACATATACAACAAGAATCGGAAGCCCATCAATGGCTGTATCCATGCAGCTTACATGCTTCCTTTTTGTAATTTTGCTTAACATTATAAAATATAGAAAAATTGAGCCTCTTAGATTTGTTGCGTTTATTTTAATTTGCATTGGTGTTTATTTTAATATAACGTTTGCTCTTAAAACTGCGTCTCCAATTGCAATTTTTACAGGGTTTGGGGTTGGGCTTTTCTTTGCCCTTTATGCTGTTTTTGTAAAGCAGGTTTCGGAAGGTTCGGCTTTGGGAATAGTTTCTGGAACAACTTTAACGGCGGCTGTTTTTAGCGCTTTTATTTTGCCCTTTGATTTTACACCTGTACCAAACAGTATTAACGATATTTTGCTCGTTGCAGTGGCAGGGGTTTTAATTTCGGGAGTGTCTTATGTTTTATACGGTATAGGGCTTAAAAGGCTGGATTTAGAGGTTGCCCTTTTAATCACATTTGCAGAGCCGGTTTTAAACCCTGTGTGGATTTATATAGCAAAAGGCGAAATTCCCGCTTTAAATTCTTTAATTGCGTTGATTTTTATATTATTTGGTGCAATTTTAAACGTCTTAGTAATATATTATAATAAGAGGAAGTACAGGCCCCGGACGACTAACGGCGGGGCCGAAGCAAATGAAGAAATGGAGGCTTAGGGTTTATCTAAAATTATTAAAATTTTGACGTAGTTTCATTGAGTTGAACTCACGTTTTTAAAGATAAGCTATTTAATATATAAAAACGCCCCTTTAATATACCGAAATACCGACATTATAAAGGGGAAATTTAAATGAATTTTAAAACTAATTTGAAATTAATATTATTGGTGGCTGCTGTTATAGTTTCAGCAAATATCTGGTTTACAATGAATAAACCAATTTTATTTTCGGCGGCTGCGTTAATTCTTGTTTGTATAGGCGCAATTTTTTATTGCTACAAATTTATAGATAATGCGTTTAATGATTTAGTAGCAAAAAATGAAATATTAACTGATGAATTAAGACTTATTTCTTCCAGAGCAAAACTTGCTTTAGAATTAACTCAAAGGCTTCTGGAAGAAGCAAACGGACAAACGACAAAGACATATGGGCTTACAGAAACTATTTTAGAAATGAACGAGCTTACCAATGATACCTTTAAAAGCGCAAAACAGGCAAATGAACTAACTTCACTTTCGCAAAAAAACACTATTAATGCAGAAGTTGAGATAGAACATTTGATAAACGCTATTAACGACATGAAATTCTCCACGGAAGGTGTTGTTAAAATTATCCGTGCAATGGAAGGCATAGCCGTTCAAAATAATTTGCTTGCTTTAAACGCTACTATAGAAGCGTCAAAAGCAGGTTATAATTCTAATGGTTTTTTGGTTGTGGCAGAGGAAATTCGAGAGCTAGCCCAAAAAAGCCAGAACGAAATTCAAAACGCAAAACGCCAGATTGAAGAATTTGTTAAGCAAACGGAAGACGGCGTAAACGTTGCTTTTAAAACGATCCAGAAAATTAATCTTGTAATTAAAGATATTAGTGAAATTTCCGCAACTGCATTAAAGATTGTAAAGACATGTGGTGTTCAGGCAGAACTGGGTGAAAAGGCAACGGAAAGGCTTTATGATTTAAGTGCTTCGGTTAACATTAATTGTATGTCATTGGAAGAATCCGCTAAATTATCTGGTGATATATCGAAGAGAGCAGCTGAAATTATTAGATAACAACTGCTTTTAAACATTACTATGACATGTTTGCATTAATGTGAACATGTCATAATCGTAAAATTAAAATATAAGGACATTTTACCGTAAGAGTTGAAAATTATGGAAAAAACGTGTATGATTTAACCACTATGGTTATAATTATAAATATAATTTCCATATTTTTCTAAGAAAGGGGAAACTTAATGTTTTCAAAGGATTTAGGCATAGATTTAGGAACTGCGAATACGTTGGTTTTTTTAAAAGGCAAAGGCATCGTTGTTAACGAGCCGTCTGTCGTTGCGATAAATACAAATACTAAAGAAATTTTAGCCGTTGGAGACGAGGCAAAGCAAATGATAGGCAGAACGCCAGGGACCATTGTTGCCATAAGGCCAATGAAAGACGGTGTTATTGCAGATTTTGAAACCACACAGGCAATGCTTTCTTACTTTATTAAAAAAGCTTATAAACGTTCGTTTTTTTCTTCAAGACCAAGAGTTGTTGTTTGTGTGCCGTCTGGCGTAACCGAAGTTGAAAAAAGAGCTGTTATTGAAGCAACTATATCAGCAGGTGCGAGAGAGAGGGAGGCTTTTTTAATAGAAGAGCCAATGGCTGCGGCCATTGGCTCTGGGCTTCCTGTTGAAGACCCAACCGGCAGCATGATAGTGGACATTGGTGGAGGAACAAGCGAAGTTGCGGTTATATCCCTGGGGGGCATTGTTACAAGCAAATCGTTAAGAATTGCAGGAGATGAGCTTGATGAACATATCGTAAACTTTGTTAAGAAAGAGTTTAACCTTGCAATAGGCGAAAGAACGGCTGAAATGATAAAAATTACCATTGGAACGGTTTATAACCCTGACCCTAACGAGCGAATGGAAATAAGAGGCCGAGATTTAGTTTCCGGGCTTCCTAAAACTATTAGCATTAACGCAATACAAGTTAACGAAGCTATTACAGAACCTGTTAATTCCATTATTGATGCAATAAAATACACTCTTGAAAAAACCCCACCTGAGCTTGCCTCTGATATTATGGAAACAGGCATAATGCTTGCTGGCGGCGGAGCTTTGTTAAGAGGGCTTGGAGAGCTTATAACAAGCGAAACAGGTATGCCTGTTATAGGTGCAGAATACCCTCTTAACTGCGTTGTAGACGGAACGGGGCTTGTTTTAGAGCACTTAAATTCGCTTAAAAATGTGTTGGTTATGCCGCATAAAATAAGGTAGCGGTTAGGTACAAATAGCTATA
>CAZJGG010000107.1:0-5462 GCA_964545475.1 uncultured Eubacteriales bacterium
CACTAAAAAGACTTGTAAATGCCGTTAATGAAATTTCTAATGGGAACTTTGACATCATTTTAGAAACAAAAAGCCGTGATGAAATTGGAGAGCTTACAAACTCTGTTAAATCCATGTTTGAAACTATAACCCTGCTAACCAACAACATAAACAAGATGACTGAAGATTTTAAAGTAGGAATAATTGATTCACGGATAGACGAGAGTTTATTCGTAGGCGACTATAAAGACGTAGCAAGGGGCATAAATTCACTTGCGGACGGCATGGTTGAGGATATTTTGGTTATCCTTGACGCATTCGGAGAACTTGGCAACGGTAATTTTGATAAGGAAATGAAGCAGTTTGTCGGCATGAAGTCTATTGCAAACTCCCAATTTGAAGCCTTAAAGAAAAGCATTTATTCCTTAAATTCTGATGTTATGAGGCTGATTGACGGTGCTGTGGACGGTAATCTCGAAACGAGGATAGATACAGAACTTTATAAAGGAGGCTGGAACAGACTTACTGCTTCACTGAATAATCTTTTGAGTGTTGTAAGCGAGCCAATAAACGAAGTAAATAGTGTCCTAAGTCTGCTTTCTGTTGGAAACTTTAATATTGAAGTAAACAATCATTATAAAGGCTTGTTTGCAGAGATGATGACATCATTAGAAATAATGGTTAATTCAACGGGTTCTTACATTACAGAGATAACCGACATTTTGCAGGCAATTTCAAACAATGACTTGCGTGTTTCAATCAACCGTGAATATGTTGGGCAGTTTGAATCAATCAAAAAAGCCATTAATCGTATCAACGACACACTTACTCTTACTATAATAAATATCCAATCATCAGCCGAAAATGTTCACTTAGGTTCAAGGCAAATTTCCGATACATCAATGGATTTAGCTAATGGTTCTGCAAATCAAGCAAGTGCCGTTGAGGAACTTAATGCTTCAATATGTGCTATAAACGAGCAGATAAAGCAAAATGCTCAAAAAACCAAAACAGCAACAGAGCTATCCGAAAAATCAATTATTAGTGCGCAAGATGGCAATGTTGATATGGAACATATGCTTACGGCTATGGAGGAAATCAAGACTGTTTCAGGTGACGTTGCGAAAATTATTAAGGTTATTGATGATATAGCCTTTCAGACCAACATCTTGGCATTAAATGCGGCCGTTGAAGCAGCTCGTGCCGGGTTACACGGCAAAGGTTTTGCTGTTGTAGCTGAGGAAGTACGTTCACTTGCCGGACGAAGCCAAAAGGCGGCACAAGATACAGCTTTGCTTATTGAGGACGTAATAATAAAGGTTAAGGACGGTGCTGAAATAGCTGTAAAGACTGCTGATTCTCTTAAAGCTATGGTTGATGACATTAATTCTATATCGGTTATCGTTGATGAAATAAATAAATCAACCGTGGAGCAGATGGAGAGTATCACTCAAATAAACAGTGGTATTAATCAGATTTCCGCAGTAGTACAAGTAAACTCATCAACCTCAGAGGAATTTGCAGCATCGGCACAGGAATTAAGCAGCCAGTCTGAAATGCTTGCTAATATGATTTCGGGGTTCAAATATTAAAACCATTGGAGGTGTAATGATGAAAGAATATAACGTTTTCTTTTCCTACTATTCCGAAAACAACGGAAATTTTGAGGATATATTCTTGAAGGTTGAAGCTGAAAACCAATTTCAGGCAAGGCGTATTGCTTGGAGCTTGTTTGAGAAAAACGATGATGTAATGTTCTGCAAAAGCATAAAGCAATATGGCATCACTTGGGACGCTAACCCACTTGAATTACAAGATTACTTTAACGCACAGGCAGCAAGCTGTAAGAAAAACATTGAGGAGATTGAAAACGTCAAAATTCCTAATCTTACAATAGATAAGGAAAAAGGCCGCATAGGTGAATTTGAACGTGATAGGTCTTATTATTACGGCGCTCTCAATGAAATAGACAGCATTGCCAAAGGTTTATATAAATCCTTGGGAATGATACCGCCATCAGTATATGAGGAAATACATTATACAAAGGAACTATGCACATTCCTTGACCTTGAAGGTAAATATGATAAGTCAATGGAGCTTTACAAAAGAGCTGAAAAAGCCGAGAATTGGGATAACTCATATATGTTTGAACTAAGAGAGTTTTTCAAAAGAGGATATACAACTCTACTCGGTGAAACGGAAATATTCAACTCACAGTTTGGCAAAGACGGCATTTATCCTAAATTCGCAGATATTCAGGACTTGGAGTACAGCTATTTGAGCAAGTGGAATAATATCACTAAAAAAGAACATCTCAGTAGCTTACCTATGTTTGATGAAAAGCATACAATTCCAAAAAGCAACCACTACTTAGACTACGAACACAGGATTCTCGTACTGAAAAAAGAAGTCCTAAAAGATGAATACCAAAGACCCGACCAATTGCTATGGTGTGCAAGTGGTGGCGGTTTTGGCTGTAGTCCAACGGCAAGAGGGCGTTCTGTATTTTGTGAAAACCCCATTACTGGCGAAAAATACGAATGGTCAAGGCACGACTTTCACGGTGTTTTACGTCCTGAATTTGAACGAAACATTGACTTTGAAGCTATAAAGGCTGAATATCAGAAGTTACACCCTGATGAAAACAAAGCCGAAAACAATCCTACAGCTGAAAGCCAAGAACAACAGGACTTTGAAGATGACTTAGAACAATAATAGAACAAATTTAAAGAAAGTGAGGTTTTTATATGCCACCTACACAAAGGGACTACTACACTTCCGAAGAATACTTAGCAGCTAAAAATGCTAATATTATAAGCTATCTGCAATCAAACGGCTATTCGCTGGCACAAGACGGACGTGATTTTAAAGGCAAGATACACGATAGTCTTGTAATTAGGGCAGACGGACGTTGGTATTGGAACTCAAAAGCTATTGGCGGTAAGTCACCTATTGAGTTGTTAAAGCAAATACTCATTGAGGACTACGGCTATTGTGACGACAAATCGGCTGTAATAGAAGCCGTTAAACGGCTTGCGGAATTTTGTGGTGTTGTTTCAAATGATTACCACAGTAGTCGTAAATTGCCCGAAGCAGTAGCAAAACAAAAGGATAGTGATGTAAACAACAATTCTAAGGACGGTTTTCAACTGCCGGAGCCGAACAAAAGCGTATCTCGTGTTATTGCCTACCTCTGCAATACAAGAGGACTTGACACTGATATTGTTAAAGAACTGATTAGACAAAGAAAAATTTATGAAACAAAGGACTATCATAACGCTGTATTTGTATCATACGATAAAGACGGTGTTCCACGACACGCATTTTTGAGAGGAACATATACCCTCTCAGAAAAACAATTTAAAAAAGAAGTGGATTGTTCAGATAAATCCTTTCCCTTTACCCTGCATGGCTTAAAAAGCTCAAGCAGGGTTTTTTGTTTTGAAGCCGCCATAGACGCCATTTCTCACGCAAGCCTATATAAGCGAAAAGGCTTAGATTGGCACAAGGACTTTAGAATCGCACTTGGCGGCACAAGCTTTTTAGGGCTTAACAGATTCTTAGAGGAAAATCCCTCTATTAATCATATAACCGTATGCCTTGACAATGACCAAACGGGTTTAAGACGAGGTATGAAGTTAAAACAGGAGTTTGAAGCGAAAGGCTATTTAGTTGACCTTGAATTTCCTATTTCAAAGGACTTTAACCAAGACCTTTTGAATGAAATTATGGAGGAACAAGAGGACGAAGCCGAGTATTAAAGATTCCTGTTAAATGCATACTCATTTTTGAACCCCTATGATATAATAGGAAGTTAGTATACTAAAATAGCTTATGGGGGCAAAATAATGAGTATAAAAGAACAATTCGACAATGTATCTGAAAAGTATGATAAACAGCGCCGTCAATTTATTCCTTGCTTTGATGATTACTACAATCTTCCACTGTGTATTATGGAATTTAAAGACGAAACACCTAAAATTTTGGATATAGGAAGTGGCACAGGTTTATTTTCTTCTATAGTGTTGCAAAAATATCCAAATGCTGAATTTACGCTAATAGATTTATCGGAAAAGATGTTAGAAGTAGCTAAAGAACGCTTTGCCGGAAACAGAAACTTCAAATATATTGTTGCAGACTACACCAAGCATAACTTTGAAGAAAAGTACGATATTATCATATCTGCTTTATCTATTCATCATTTGTCTGCTGACGATAAGGAATCGTTATACAAAAATTGCTATGAAATATTAAACAACAATGGCATTTTTGTAAACGTAGACCAAGTTTTAAGCCCATCACCTGAAATTGAATCTATGTTTTCGAGCTTGTGGCGTAATTTTGTTGAAAATAGCGGACTATCTCAAGAAGAAATTCAAAAAGGTTATGAACGAGTTAGCTTTGATAATCCCTCAACATTAGCCGACCAACTGGAGTGGCTTAATAAAGCCGGATTTAAACATGCAGACTGTTTATACAAATACTATCATTTTTGCGTACTATACGCTAAAAAAGAAATGTGAGGGATAATTAATGTTGTTCAAACAAATAAGACACGCTACATGTATTATAGAATTTGAAGGTACACGTTTTCTTGTAGACCCTATTCTATATAAGAAAAACACTTTAGATGGGGTTAAAGGCGGCATTGACAAGAAAAATCCGCTGGTAGATATTTCAGTATCAGATGAAGTGATTAAAAATATTGATGTAATTTTACTGACACATACCCATAAAGACCATTTTGACCCAAGTATTATCGAGTATTTTGGGAAAGATGTTCCTATTGTTTGCTGCTGTGAATATGAAAAGCAATTAAGTGAGTTAGGTTTTTCTAATCTTAAGTTAATAAAGGACAGTATAGAAATCGGTAACATTGAAGTCATTTTAGTCAAAGGGCAGCATGGTACTGGAATAGTTGGCAAGATGATGGGTAATTCCTATGGCTTTATATTAGAATGTAAGCATAAAGATACATTATACATCACAGGCGATACTGTTTGGTGCAAGTGTGTAGAAAAAGCCATAGATGAATATTCTCCCCAATACATTGTTGCTTTTGCTGGTTCAGCAATGATAGAAGGTAAGCATATAACAATGAATGCTGATGATATTAACAAGATGTTAAACAAAGCGAGCAACGCTAAAATTATCTCTATTCACATGGAGGCTTGGAATCATTGCTTACTTTCACGAAACGACTTAGAAAATGCTTGTAAAAACAAGAATTTATATATTCCGGCAGACGGTGAGGAATTAAATTTCTTATAATAATTTTATGAGTTTATTAAGGCGCATGGTTAATCTAAAAACCATGCGTCTTTTTTATTTAAGGAGGTGTTGCATATAAGTGAGATTCTTTGATATGTTTTCTGGAATCGGTGGCTTTAGAGCTGGTTTATCTTTAATAGAAGGTACGGAGTGCATAGGACATTGCGAAATAGATAAATTCGCCAACAAAAGCTACCAAGCACTATTTAATA
>CAZJGG010000108.1:0-5360 GCA_964545475.1 uncultured Eubacteriales bacterium
GACTTAAAATAACGTGAGTTCGACGAAGTCGAAAAGCCGCTTTAGCGGCTTAATTGCGGAGCAATTCTCATGTTATGAGCGACAATTTACGGCGGTTTTTGCCGCAAATTGTGCGAATATAATCAAAGTTCGATGAAAATTATGTTTTTTATAATTTTCATCGAACTCACATTAAAATAACAATTAAATAGTGAAAAATAATAGGTTGAGAAAATTCTCAGCCTATTATTTATAAGTGCTTATTAAAAAAAGGAGTATAATATGAACGGATATAAAAGAATCACAGCAGTTTTAGAAGGCCGCACCCCCGACCGTACCCCAGTTATGTTGCACAGCTTTATGCCGGCCGTGGACGAAAAGGGCTATACAATGGGGCAATACCGCAACGATGCAGCTATTATTGCAGATGCCCATTTATCTTTTGCAGAAAAATACGGGACAGACGGTATATTAATGGATATTGATACGTGTATGGAAGCCGATGCTATAGGCGTGCCTGTTGACTTTCCTGAAAACGAGCCTGCCCGTGTTATGGGTGCGCTTTCCACAAATGTTGAAGATATTTTAAACGCATTAAAGCCGGAAAAACTTCTGGAAAACAGGCGCATTCATACTTCTTTGGAAGCAGTGCGCTTAATGAAAGAAAAAGCTGGAAATGATTTGTTTATTCGAGGAAACTGTGACCAGATGGCGTTTAGCCTTGCAATGTTATCTTTCGGAATGACAGATTTTATGGTAAACTTACTAGACGAGGATTTTGAATCCGATATTTTTGCCTTAATGGATGCGGCTTATGAAGTACATCTTGCTTATCATAAGATGATGATTCAGGCAGGTGCTGATATTACAAGCTTTGGAGACAGCTCTTGTGGTCCTGATCTTTTAAGCCGTGATTGTTACTTAAAATTTGCTTTTCCTTATCACAAGCGGCTTAAAGAAGATTTAGCAAAAGATGGTAAAAAAGTTTTGTGCCATATATGCGGAAATTTAGATAAGATTATTCACGATGTGGCTGATGTTGGCTTTGCAGCAGTTGAAATTGATTATAAAACTAATATTGAAGCTGCTCAAAAAATTATGAATGGAAAGTCTGTAGTTTTTGGTCCAATAGACCCTTCCGGGGTATTCTACTTTGGTACGCCGGAAACTGTGGAAGCAGAAACTAACCGGGTTTTGGATATTTTCAAAGGCAGAAATATAGTTATCGGCGCAGGTTGTGCGCTACCCACTGGCACGCCGGAGGAAAATTTGCGAGCTTTTATGGATACAGTTAAAGGGTACGCCCTGTAAAAGAATTTAAGGGGTTTCATTAATGGAAAAAAGGACGAAAAATTGGCGTTTTAGAAGCTTAAAACAACAGCTTATTATTTACAATAGTATTTTACTTTTCTTTGTATTGCTGATTGTTCTTTTTTCCATATTTAGTTATTCTAAAACCCTTAAAATGTACGACATTTTTTCTGCACAGTACACAGACTTAAGCAGTTTTTACAGAGAACTGAAAGCAGGAAGCATTAATGCGCAAAACTATTTATACGGCAAAAACGTAGAACAATTGGAGAGCTATCGAAACCATGTCTATTCGGCAAAGCAAAAGCTTTACTTAATTTCGGAGAGGACAAAACACAGCGACCTCAAATGGAGGCTCATGTTGCTTGGCAACATGATACAAACTTATGAAGAGACATTTGACACATTAGTAAACCATAATTTAGACAGCATTGGTGCTTATACAGACGAATACTATTTTCTAGTAAATACTGCAAACAACATTGATGCCACTGCACCCCAATACTACACGCTACTTACAGATGAAATGAATGAAGTGTCAATTGCTTTGCAAATACTTTGGCGCAGGCAGATGATTTTAATATTTTCTGTAATTGGGCTTATGATACTAATTAGTGTGGTTTTTTCTAGCGCCTGCATATGGGGTATTACAAAGCCGATACAAAAAATAGTAACAAACATCAACGAAATTAAGCGGGGACGTTATAACTTGAAGGAAGTTAATCATGCCGGACAGGAAATTTCTGTTTTATGTGATGCCTTTGGCGAAATGGCGCAAAGCGTTCAGCTTTATATTAAAAGTACAGAGGAAAAAGCAAAGCTGGAAAAAAAACTGTTGGAAATTGAAAACAAAAACCTTAAAATGAATGAGCTGCTTATGGAAACCGAGCTAAAAGCATTGCAAGGTCAAATGAATCCCCACTTTTTGTTTAATACATTAAGCATGATTGCAAAAATGGCTTATATGGAAAATGCACCCGAAACAAGAGCCATGATGGAAACTGTGGCGGATTTGCTTAGGTATAGTTTAGACAAGTCGGCAAAAACTTCTGATTTGTTCGGCGAAATTGAGTGTATTAAAAATTATTACGAAATTCAAAGAAAACGTATTGGGCACCGGGTTGCGTTTTCTTTACTCCTTGCAGAAGATTTGCATAATATTCCTATGCCGGGAATGATTTTACAACCTCTTGTGGAAAATGCAGTTTTGCATGGGGTATCAAAAATGACTTGTGGCGCACGTATAGATGTTTCTATTTTTACAGATGCCGAAAACCTTTATGTAACCGTGGAGGACAATGGTATTGGAATGCCCCAGGTTATGATTGATAAAATAATGTCCGGGGATAATAGTATCGAAAGTAAAACCGGCATGAATATCGGCTTACAAAATGTTTTGAAAAGGCTTGATATTTTCTATGGCAACAATTATAAAATGAAAATTATTAGCGATATAGGAGAGGGTACATTTATCATTCTTACCTTGTCGGCTATGTAGAGCAATTTGACAAAACATTAACCGCTGTTCTTGCCAACATAGCTGTTTATGTTTTTGCAAATAGATATAGGAGAATAAATATGTATAAACTGCTTATTGTAGAAGACGAACCGATTGAGAGACAAGCCATTCGTTTAATGGTGAGCCATCACTGCCCAGAGATAGACCAGGTGGAAGAGGCGCAAGACGGTTATGAGGCGCTGAACATTTGCAAAACATATTCTCCGGATATAATAATGCTGGATATTAATATGCCGGGATTAAACGGGCTTGAAACCATTAGAGAATTAAAAAAACGTTCTAACCTACATGCACGTTTTTTAATTCTCTCTTCTTATGATAGGTTTGAATACGCCAGAGAAGCAATTCAATTGCATGTGGAAGATTTTATTTTAAAGCCAGCAAAAATATCTCGTTTGCAAGAGGCTATTTGCCAAACAATATCCAAGATAGAAAACGAACGGCAATATTCTCAGGAAAACACGGCTCTCATGAACCGAGTTGACCGAATTCGCCCCATTGTTGAAAGTGACTGTGTTTACGCATTAATATCCGGCAACGAAAACGTTTTGCTGGATACTTTCTTTTCTTTTTTAGATTTTAAAGTAAAAAGCGGCTTTTGCTTTGTGATTTATTGTGAAAAAATGCCCCAGATGCTGCTTTCACAGTTAAAAACAGAACTCCAGAACCTGGGTTTGCTTTCAATAGGCCAAAGGTATCATAACCAGTTGGTGTTTTTTGTATTGTCTGGGGAACAACAAACCCAGTCTGATGCAGAAAATCTAATAAAGTATGTAGATTTATATTTAAATCAACATTTACCTTATGACCATATAGTAACCCTCGGTGGTATTTATGAAAACACAGCCGCATTTCACCAATCTTACCAAGATGCCAGAAAAGAACAGAAGAAGTGTCTTTCCAACAGAAATGTTGCTTCCGCCGGAGATGGTTATGACATAAAACAGCTTTACGCTGATTTTGAGCAGATTTTAATAAAAAAACAAGCAAACGAAGATTATCTTAATGACTTTGCAGCACGAGTTGCTTTAAACCATACATTTCAGCAGTCCAAAGATATGTTATACCGCTTTCTCATATTAGCAGTTAAATATGCCGAAGACCGCTGCATTGCGCCTCAAACATTGCAGAAATTTTCTCTTGAAGAAATGGCGACCATAAACAGCAACCGGCAGCTTACCCAATATTTTACATCAAATATGTGTGAAATAATTTCTTTCTTGCAAGGTAGCTCCGGGGATTTCCACGGAATTGTAGCAGAAGCCTTGCGCTTTATTGAGAAAAACTACTGCCGTAACATTACACTGGAGGATGTGGCTGCGCACTTAAACTTAACTGCAAATTATTTAAGCCGGGTACTCAAAAAACAAACCTGCCAGAATTTTATTGATTTAATTACTGAAAAAAGAATTCAAAAAGCTAAGGAATTGCTTTTGCAAAACCTTAGCATCAAGGAAATTACTTACCTCGTGGGTTTTAACAGTCAAAATTATTTTACTAAAATTTTTAAAAAAATAGTTGGTGTTACGCCCAGCGAATATAAAAACGCACTAACCTAAGAGTCTGTTTAGAATCTCGCCCTTAGTTATTATTTAATGGAATTTGCCTGCCTTCATGGTCGATTTTGTAATTGTCTTTAATAATAAGCTCAGAAATCGGCACAAATTCAAATCCTTTTTCTTTAAGCCCTTTAATAATAATTGGTAAAGTTTTTGGGGTGTCTTTTGCATCCCTTTATTCATCCAGTCATGGCTGTCAATATCCCATTGTATCGTGTAATAGCTGCATTCGTCGGCGGCCTGAATAACGTTATTGTTATATTCCCCAAATGGAGGGCGGAACAAATTCATTTCAACTCCAAGAAGCGCTTTTACTTTCTCATGCACCGCCATAATTTCCTGCTTGTTTTTTTCGACAGAAAGGCTTGCGCTGTGGGCGTGGGTATTTCCGTGGTTTCCAATATCGTGCCCGTCTGCATAAATGCGCTTAACCTCTTCGGGATATTTGTCAACCCAATATCCGCATAAAAAGAAGGTTGCCTTAACATCGTTTTCCTTTAAAGTTTGCAGTAAACTGTCGGTATCATCTGCTCCCCATGATGAGGTTTAATAAAGCCAATTATTCTTAAGCCTACGCAAAATGTAGCTATTTATGTTTTTGCAAATGGCTATATCTGAAAAATGTAAACCACAAAGAAAGCTTTGTAGAAACACTCGAAAAATCCGTCAAACAGGAGTTTTATGCCGCTTTATTGATTTCTAATATAACATCGCTTTTGTACAATGTAGCAGAGGAAGAGCTATATAAAAAACTCTAATCGGGCTAAACCTTTGAAAAACTGCTGCTTGATTGCCTGCGAGAAATCGCTTCTCACACTAGCGTCGTGAGAAATGGGCGCTCTTTTGAGCGGCGCACTTCTGCTACATCCCACTCACGTCAGTACCGAGTTGTGTCTTTGTGTTAAGAAAATGACATTGGCGACAACGTAGTTCTTGATGTTCCTGAAATTTCTAAGGAGATTTCAATCCACACTCCCCGTGCGGGGAGTGAC
>CAZJGG010000109.1:0-5346 GCA_964545475.1 uncultured Eubacteriales bacterium
TTAATTGCGAAGCAATTCTCATGTTATGAGCGACAATTTACGGCGGTTTTTGCCGAAAATTGCGGGAATATAATCTCGAGCTTACATTAATATAGCTAAAATCACTAACCTAAAAAAACTACAGATTTACATATTAAAAGGTCATTTTAAAATAAATTTTTAAAAAATAATTTTTTTATAAACTTTTCTAAATATACGCCGTATCTATTTTTATAAAAATAATTCAGCTGAAAACATAAACTAAAACCAAAAGGAAGTGTTTAATATGTATTGTGTAAACCACAGCCATGAAAACGGCGTGAACACATGTAACAAATGCGGGTCATGGCTTTGCGAAAAATGTTCCGTTGAAATTAACGGCCGCATATTCTGTAAAGGATGTATTTCGGAAAAAATGTCCGGCGCTAAAATACCAACTGACGACATTAGACCGAGTAGCAAAGAAAAGAATCCAAGCTTTATTATTCTTTTATTTTTCTCTTGCATTCTCCCTGGGCTTAACTACATGTATTTAGGGCTTATGAAACGCGGATTGTTCTTTTTAACAGGGTTCTTTTCAATCGTATTGCTTATGTCTATTACAAACATGGGCATCTTAGGAATTTTTATACCTATATTGTGGATTACTAACGTTTTTGATGCTTTTGAAAAAAGACGCCGTATAATTAACGGAATTTACGTTGAAGACAGCATTGACGAAATTATTGGCTGGTTTAAGAAATATAAAACTCTTGTAGTTATTACTATTATTATGATTTTTGCTTTTTCTTGTCTTTCCGAATTGTCTTTCTTTTTGAGAATGCCTTTTATGAGAGGTATAAAACCACTTGTTTCACTTATCATTTTAGTATTTGGAGTTTATTATTTATCTAAATCAATTAACAAAAGCAAAGATTCAGACGACCGTGACAGCAAAGAGCAATAAAATAATAGGATAAATTCTTCTTCACAACCTCTCTCCTTCTTTTTATAACGCTTCCTATATAACAATTTATATAGGAAGTTTTTTTGTATGCCTTGATTAATTGTTGGATTTAATATATGATAATATTATTATTTTTTAAAGGAGCTTTTTGTGAAAACACTAGTATTAGCTGAAAAACCATCGGTTGGTAAAGATATTGCAAACGCTCTAGGCTTAAAAAAAGCCGGAGCCGGTTATATAGAGGGCAATAATTATATTGTAACATGGGCTTTAGGGCATTTAGTTACTTTGGCAGACCCTGAAGTTTACGATAAAAAATTTAAAACATGGTCAATTGAAGACTTGCCCATAATTCCTAAAGAATTAAAGCTTGTTGTTATTAATTCATCCCGAAAGCAGTTTACTACTGTTAAAGAGTTATTAAACAGAAAAGATGTTAATAATATTGTTATTGCAACAGATGCCGGGCGGGAAGGCGAACTTGTTGCAAGATGGATTTTGGAAAAATGCGGCTGTAAAAAACCTGTAAAGCGTTTGTGGATTTCTTCTGTTACTGAAAAAGCTATTAAAGAAGGCTTTAATTCTTTAAAAGACGGTAAGTTTTACGAAAATTTGGCAAATTCCGCAAAAGCAAGAGCTGCGGCGGACTGGATTGTGGGAATTAATGCAACAAGATGCCTTACTACTAAATATGATGTAAGTCTTTCTTGCGGTCGTGTTCAAACCCCTACTGTTGCCATAATTTTAAAAAGAGAAAATGATATAAAGAATTTTAAACCACGAAGTTTTTACGGTTTATCCGCCAAAGCGCAAGGAGGTATTACTTTAACTTGGGCTGACAATAATAATAACTCCAATTGTTTTGATGAAAATGTAATTAACAGTATTTTTTCTAATATTCAGGGAGAAATAAAAGGCGAAATTACGGATATTCATAAATCTGTTAAAAAGAAAGAACCACCTAAACTTTACGATTTAACAGAGCTTCAACGGGATGCAAACAACCGTTATGGGTTTACTCCTAAAGAGACCCTTTCAATATTACAAAAACTTTATGAACATTACAAAATTGTTACGTATCCTAGAACAGATTCTCGTTATATTACAGAGGATATTGTAGTTACAATACCCGAAAGGCTTAAAGCCTGTTCTTCTGCCAGACCTTTTGGAAATATTTGTGAAAAAATACTTAAAGGTAATGTAATTTCATCTACCAATTATGTCGATAATAAAAAAGTGACAGATCATCACGCACTTATACCTACAGAACAGCCAGTTAATTATTTAAAACTTAGTGAAAAAGAAAGAAAAATTTATGACTTAGTTATTATGCGGTTTTTAACTGTCTTATATCCTCCTTTTGAATATGAACAAACTAAAATTTCTGTTAAAATAGGAAATGAAATTTTTTATGCAAAAGGGAAAACAGTTTTGAAAGCCGGGTTTACGGAAATAACCAGAAGCATAAAAGAAGAAGGCGAAGATGAAACCCAGCCGCTTCCAAAGCTTAATAAAGGGCAAATTCTTGAAATAAAGCAAATTAAAAAAACAGAGGGCAAAACAAAACCACCTGCTCCTTTTAATGAAGCAACTCTTTTATCCGCAATGGAAAACCCTGCAAAATATATGGAATTAACAGACAGCTCAATAATTAATACGCTGGGAGAAACAGGAGGCCTTGGAACAGTTGCTACAAGAGCAGATATAATTGAAAAACTCTTTGATTCTGCTTTATTAGAAAAGAACGGTAAAGATATATTTATAACCGAAAAAGGCAAACAGCTTTTGGAGGTTGCGCCGGATGCTCTGCGCTCCCCGGAAATGACAGGAAAATGGGAGCAAAAACTTTTACAAATCGCCGGTGGCAAGCTTAATAAAGAAGCGTTTTTAAAAGACATTAAAACCTTTACCCATGAAATAATTAACGATATTAAAGTCTCTAAAAAAGAGTTTAAATATGAAAGCATTAACGAAAATATGTCTAAAAAAGAAGTAAGTTATTATATGCATAAAATTAACAAACAGGAAAAAACAGAGAAAAACTCCGCTATAGCGGATGCCCTTAAAAACTTTAAATTTGATTAATCCCAGGAGAATTTTATGGATGATATGTTTGACATAATAGACGGACAAATAAATAGCGAACCGTTTTTAAAAATAGCTGTTTCAGACCCTATTAAAAAAGACGTTAAGTATTTTAAAATAACTGTCGTGCCCCATAAAAAAAATGATGTTATTTTTTATCAGTTCACACTTTTTTTTGAAACAAAAGTAAGGCATGAAAACTATTATACAATTTACGATATGAAGCATAGACTTCACGAACTTGCATTAATTTGTTATCAACAATGGGAAATTGTTTTTGCAAAAAAACTTGTTAAAATATTGTTTAACAAAAGAGGTAAGCACAAAATAATTACTCATAATAAAAGCGTAACCTCAGGAATTGTAGGCTCTCACAACAAGCAAAAAAAATATTTAATATCGGAAGGAACAATTGTTCCTTGGTTAACAAGCCTTGGAGTTATGAACAAGGAAGGAATTGTTTTCAGCGATAAGCAGCGGAAATTCCGTCAAATAAACAGGTTTTTGGAAATGGTTTCGGATGTTTCCCATGCAATTCCTCAAGAACCTGTTATTGTAGATTATGGCTGCGGAAAATCTTATCTAACTTTTGCCCTTTATGATTATTTAGACAAAATTGATAAATCTCCACGTATTTTAGGGCTTGATTTAAAAGCAGACGTT
The DNA here is from genome assembly GCA_964545475.1 of uncultured Eubacteriales bacterium. Classification (GTDB taxonomy): domain Bacteria; phylum Bacillota; class Clostridia; order Lachnospirales; family JAISER01; genus CAZJGG01. The sequence goes on from CAZJGG010000109.1 coordinate 3,674, forward strand.
ATTTCCAACTGCCAAAATCTTGCGCAGGAATCCGGCTTTTCCGGTCTTAATTTTAAGGTTGGAGACATGAGAGAGCATGACATGAGAACTCTTGGTCAGGTTAACATGGTTGTCTCTCTCCATGCATGTGATACTGCAACGGATTACGTTTTGGCAAATGCCATAAAAAATAATGTAGACGTTATTCTAAGCGTACCTTGTTGTCAGCACGAGCTTTTTAAGCAAATAAAAAGCGATGAGTTATCTCTTATATTAAAGCATGGAATATTTAAGGAGAGATTTTCTTCTATTCTTACAGACTCTCTACGGGCTGGTGTTTTAGAGGCTTGCGGTTATAAATGTCAGGTTATAGAATTTATTGACAAAGAGGATACGCCTAAAAATGTTATGATAAGAGCTGTTAGAAAAAGAGGCGTAGTTTCACAGTCAAAAATCATTGCAGATATAAAGCAGCTTGATAATGTTTTAAAATTAAAAGAGAGGTTTTCTGTTGAGCCAACAATTTTAAAGCTTTTAGGCTTGGAAGATGCTCTTTCTGAATAATTTTATATGCTCCTTAACGAGTAAATTGCAGCATATTTGATACGCATATCGCTTTTGGTAAAGTGTGGGCGTATGCGCTAGCTCATATAGGTTTAAGCACGCCGGACTCACATAAATTAAAGCAGGTGATTGTATGAATGGCATTGATACAATAGTAGTCATGGTTACATATGATAAGCAGTTATTTACAGACTTTAACTTGGGATTATTAAGAGCAGGCGGCGGCTGTATAACATCATGTGTTAGCAATTTTGCCCTTGCCGAAATGAAGCTGTCGAAAAATAAAGCGAATATACTGATTATTGATGTTGACCATGGCATTTACAACTCCGCTACTTTAAAAGATCTTATGTCAAAATATTTTCTTATGATTATTTTAACAGGTTCTAATAATGAACTGGCAAAGCATCTTGTACGAGATGGTATCAATGTATATATGCCCAAGCCTAATATGCATTTAAGAAGCTTTTTTGTTGGAGATATTATAAGAAAAATAGATGGGTTTACTAACAGTGTTAAAAGTATCTCTCCAAAAGTAATGCAACAGGCTGTTAACGAAAACACTAAAATAGTAGTAATTGCTTCTTCAACAGGTGGCACCGAAGCTTTAGAAAAAATTTTAAAGCGGTTGGGGGCGGATATTCCGCCTATACTTATTGTTCAGCACATGCCTTCTGGTTTTACAAAATTTTTTGCCGACAGGCTTAACAACGTTTGTAAAATGAACATATCAGAAGCAAAAAATAATGATTTAGTAAAAATGGGGTGCGTTTACATTGCCCCGGCGGATTATCACATGACACTTGTTAAAAGCAATCAGGTGTTAATGGTTAAAACATTTGTCAGCTCTAAAATTAACGGCGTTATGCCTGCGGCAGATGTTTTGTTTGATTCCGTTGCCCCAATTATGAAAGCTAATGCCCTAGGAATAATTCTTACGGGAATGGGCGCAGACGGCGCTAAGGGTTTATATAAAATGCATTTAAACGGCGCAACCACTATAGGGCAAAATAAAGAAACATGCGTTGTTTACGGTATGCCAAAAGTTGCTCGTGATTTAGGTGCGCTTGATATGGAACTTCCGATTGACGATATAGCTCCGGCAATAATGAAATATGCAGGTAGGTAAG
>CAZJGG010000110.1:0-5275 GCA_964545475.1 uncultured Eubacteriales bacterium
GCTCTTAAAGCCTGTGGACGGGAACGTGAAATATCCGAAACGGTTAAGCGGCTCCGAAAGACTGAAACAACCATTATCCCAAAAGACCTTGCTTATGTCAGCGATGAATTATTTGATGATTACGTCCACGACATGAAAATAATCCAACAATTCGCCGTGTTGAACCGCCAAGCCATGACCGAAGTAATCTTGCGCGGAATGGGCTTTACCGAAATAGAACGCTTTACGACCATACACAATTACATCGACACGGATTCAATGATACTTCGCAAGGGGGCTGTTTCGGCAAAACGCGGCGAGCGGCTACTAATTCCGATCAATATGCGTGACGGGAGTCTTATCTGCGTCGGCAAGGGTAACGATGACTGGAATCAATCCGCTCCACACGGCGCGGGGCGGTTGATGAGCAGAACGACGGCGAGGGGAACGCTGTCGATGGACGAATACACAAAACAAATGGCTGGCGTGTTCACTACGAGCGTAAACAAGGACACGCTCGACGAGTCGCCTATGGCGTATAAGCCAATTGATGAGATTATATCGCACATCATGCCAACTGTTGAAATTATTGAACAAGTGCGTCCTGTGTATAACTTCAAAGCGAGCGAATAATTTTGAGCCAGAAAATTTTCCATATTACAAGGTTGATTATGATTTGAATAGGGACATAACTAAATGGTGAGTACGGAACGCCCCAAATAGATATTGAGCGGTTCGTAAATGCGAGGTGAAGTGCGTTATGGAAATTTTCATAAACCCAAATTGCCGAAAAGTCAGAGGCAGTCACATTCTTGAAGTGACCTGCGCTTACTGTAAATGCTTTATCGCGCGTTATCAGAAAGTCGGCGAAAGCAATTTCGTGAAGATGTACAACGACCGCATCATCGACGGTTCTATCGACTTTTCGCATTACCACGGAGCGATATTCTGCCCGAATTGCAAAGAGCGAATCGCCACACGGTACATCACAAAAATGGATAAGAAAGAAGCGTACAGGCTTGTGCCGTCTGCGTTAATAAGCATCGGCAAGAAGGCCGAACGCGAACGAAGTGAGCGGCTTTTCGCGAAGCGAAAAGTGCTGAAAGAAGAAGGTGTAAATGAATGTATGTTGAATCTGTAAAACTGACTTTCTATATCCCGCAGGCCGTTTCATTAAAGGATAAACGGCAAGTCTGCCGAAGCCTTGTTGATAAGGCTCGTGGGCGATTCAATGCGTCAATCGCCGAGGTCGAAACACAGGACATTCACCATACGTTGACCATCGGAGTAGCGGTTGTATCGGGGAAAGTTTCCCACGCACAGAATATGTTGGACGAGATAATAAGGTACATGGAAGAACACGCAGATGCAGAACTGACGGAGGTAGAGCGATGACTGATAAAATCTTCGAGTATGACGCGGCTATAAAATCATCTGAGATTGGTAAAGGCGGCGCATATGTGCCGTTCCCATATGACCTCCGCACGGAATTTGGGAAAGGCCGTGTGAAAGTCCATGCTACATTCGATGGCGAACCATATGATGGGAGCATCGTCAACATGGGCGTGAAGAATGATGATGGATCGGTGTGCTATATCATCGGTATCCGTAAGGATATTCAATCGAAAATCGGAAAGCAACCGGGCGATACCGTGCGTGTAACAATATGGGAAAGGATGTAAAAATGACGACTACGAATAATAAAAAAGTTTGCCCAGATTGTGGGAAAAATATGGTTCAGCAGTTTATCGGATTGACACATTGTAAATGTGGGACAAGTTGGAAAAAGGAAATCGGATATTTCAAACGTACTCCCGATATGGTGTTCGCCCTGCAACGGCAAAATGTTGGCAAAAAGACGAAGCAAGTTCCTGTTATCCGCTATAAAGAAATTGAACGAAAGGACGAGAGCACTATGGAAATAAATGAATCCAAAATATCAACGGGAGTGTTGTTCTCCCCTATATCAATAAATAAATTTTTAGAAGCACACAAGAAAAACAATCCTGGCGAAGACATCAAGGCTTATCGTGCGGCATTAGAGCAAACCGTTCAAGCTAAAAAATCCGGCGCGGTCTGCGCCCAATGCGGTAATCCAATATGGGCGATAGGCACGGCGACGGTTGGGTGGAATGGATGCTTCACTTGCATTACAGGAGAAGCCGATTGCTCGGAAGATTACGAGATAGATAGCGTGTGTTTTTAACGAAAACCATAAAGCGAGGGTATATAAATGAATGACAAATATGTCTGCAACGGACTTAAATTTCCAACCGACCATTATTTCTCCGGCAAGTGCGTTTTGTTTGCCGGGACTCTTGAACGCTGCTCTCGCCGCGATGCGATGGACAGATTGTTTTTTGACTGCGGCGGTGTCCCTGTGGACAGCTACGCAATATGGGCGCAACACCTTGTCGCGGCAAGAGGCGCGGAAACCACCGCTGATTATAAAAAAGTCCAAGACTTGATGAAAGAGGGCATTGGAATAATCCTCACCGAGCAGGAATTCTTTGACACAATGGACGGCAAATTTACGCCACTGGAGAATCCGAATAAAAAGAAATCTACTTCTACCATCACTCTTCCTGTTGGTATGAACATGGAACAACACAAAGCCCAAGAAGCGGCGCAACATGCCGACTTCATTGCTGGCAAAAGGGACGACTATCTTCGCAAGAGAAAATCTGCGGGTAATAAATATGATGTTCGCTTGCAAGACGACATGAATCTACGGTTTGATTATAACCAAATCAATACGATGTGGACGGCTCTTAGCTGTTGGGGAGAAGCAGCGCAGGTTTATCAAACCGTCGAAGAATGTGCGGAATTGATTGTCGCTCTCAACAAGCATATAACACGAACCCCAACACCGGAAACTCTTGAAAATGTTATGGACGAGATTGCCGATGTGGAAATGATGTTGGCGCAAATGCGACTGACCTTTGGTATCAGTGACGAAATGATGAGTAAGCGTATAAAGCAAAAATTCGCCAAGCTCGATAAGTATTTGAAAAAAAGCTGATTTATGCACTTTAAGCCAACCGCCAATCCCCGTGTAACAAATGTCGCAAGCAGGGAAAACGGGTACCCACCCGTTTTCTTGCTTGCTGTGGCTCCGCCCCAGACCCCGTTCGCTCCCTTTTGCGAGGGGGCGTTAAGCGTCACTTCGTTCCGCTGCGGCGACTGGCGTTGCCAGTCTTATAATTCGTGGGTATCGCGTTTTTGAGCGTTGTGTAAAGTATCGCGGTTTTGAGCGTTTTCAGTAACGCCAAGCAGCCTGTCGGCGTTAGCTTTCGCGACCGCCAATTTCCGTGAAGAATCGCGGAGTTTGTGGTAATCAGCATAGTGTTTTTTCTTCTGTGCGAGCGTTTCAGCATACTCCTGTTTTAAGCTATTAATACTTGGTAGTTTACCCCTAAACCCTTGCGTATCGAAGAACTTTTTCGCGGCACGGTGGAGGATAATAGCGGCGGCGTTTGCATCGTAAAATGCACGGTCATAACCGCTCCGTTTATATGCGTCGAATACACCTTTCGTTTTGCCATATGTGCCTATTTGTTTCTGTAACTCGCTGATGTCTTTCAGCTTCTTATCCGCGTCTTTAATTTTATCGAAAAGCGTGTCAAACTCGTTAGATGCGACGGCTGTTCTTCGTTTCAAATCTTCATAGCTATCAATGCCCTGTTCTTGCAAAAATATCAAGGTTCTCGCAGCCTGTTTTAAGTTAAAAATTTTTGCCCACTGCTCGTAACCCGCTCCTTTACCATTGCGGATTTTAGCTTGAATATCTATGAGCAGATTAGGCGCGCTTCGCGTTCCACTGTCGCCGCCCGACGTGATAATTTTTACCTTGCCGAGCCTCGCAAAAATCGCTGTTTCAGTATAATCTTTACCGAGTGTATCAAGACGGAACGGTTTCTTCCAACCGGGTGCAGTAAGCGATGGTTGTTTGCGTTTTGTACTGACGATACAACCGCGCGCTCGGAGCTTCGCAAGGAAGTCATCAAATGTTGCGGACACGGGCGCAACCTCGTCAATTAATTTCCTTAAATCGTCTTTTTGCGTTGGCGTTTTATTCTCGCCAAGCCAGTCGCCGTATGAGCTTTTTGATGGCGCAGGATTTTCGATAACTGACAATCCGTGTTCGGCACAGAGCAAGTCGGAAATTCGCCGAATCACTTTTCCCGAACGCTTGAAATCCACAAACTTTCTTTCGCAGTCGAGTGTGGTGGAATTGAAAATTATGTGGTTATGAATGTGAGAGCGGTCAATGTGAGTGGCTACAACGAAAGCGTGTTTCCCTTTTGTGAAAGAAAGGACGAGTTGCCGCCCTATCTCGTTGGCTTCTTCGGGACTGACTTCCCCCGGCTTGAAGCTCTGCCTAATGTGGTAAGCGAGTACCTCGCGGCGACCCTGACTGCGCCCTGTGATGTATTCGTATTCTTTCTTTGAGAGCATGAACTGGTCGTCAGCTACTCGGGAATCACACTGGTACGACGTAACGAGCCTGCCGCCGTCAGTCTTGTCCGGGTTTTCAACGTAATCTATGACAGCGGCGACTACTGAAATCTTGCTTGCATTCTTCTTAACATGGAGCGATTTTATCCATGTCGTCGCCATGATACATCACGCTCCTTATATAGCAGATAAGCGTTGTAATATCTCTTTCGTTTGCGCCCACAGCTCATCGTATCGAGCGGCAAGGTCGGTGACATCTTGCTCGTAAAGATTGCCTGTGCTATTCAGTCGGCGAGCAATTTGATTTATGTTATTTGTGGCATTTGAAAGTAGGCGAACCATCTCATTCACGCTGTCGAGTTCGATATGAATGACACGCCCATCAATCGTCTGTTTTAGCATATATGCGCGCATATTTTTGATGCCTGTCTGCGCCATGCGGCGTTCAATCATTTCGCGTTCTTTCAGCGTAACCCAAAACTTAATTTGTTGGTCACGAACGCGTTTTTCAGTTTTCTTTTCGCTTGTGGTTTCCGTAATAATCACCTCCGAAAAATTAGCGGCGAGAGGTTTTATCCCCTCGCCGTTGTCAAGTTATCCTATGTCAATTTCGTTCGTCTTGTTGCCCGGTACAGGCGGTTTAAGTCCGTTCTTGATACTGCGAACATCGTCTAAGATTGACGGTGTGGATTTGCCGTAAGTTCCAGTCATCTGAAGCCTTTGTCGGTCGTTGCTGTAGTTCAAGGTATGCCCCGAATTTTCGAGGTTACTCGGCTTATCGGACTGCTCCGGGCTGGTCACGGCGCAAGAATCACTCCGCTGCTCGCCCATGCATCCA
>CAZJGG010000111.1:0-5074 GCA_964545475.1 uncultured Eubacteriales bacterium
TTATATATAGAATTAACCACCGTTTAACTCGCTTTAAATCGTCTTTAATTTAGCTTTAACTGATTGCGTTAGTGTTAAATATTAACTTATGAAAAAATACGCTTAAAATTGATTTTTAGCATTTTGTTTTTTCTTTATTCTTACCGCTTTACCGCCCTGCATAAACCCGAAGTTAAAAGCGGTATGTATTAAAATATTAATATTGTTAATCTTACCATTTTCATATAAGTTTTTTATATCAGTTAATATTTTTTCATTATGCTTATTCCCTCTGTATGGCAGACAATTTCCACTTATATTCAATATATCATTTGTAATGTTCCTGCGCATTGCTACCATTTCAAATTCATGTAATTTATTATCGGCATAATCCCTATATAACGCACCATCACGATTCTTTATTCCTGTTTCGGTAATTATTGAAAATTTATGCATAAATTTACTCCCTCTATACTTGAATTAAACTATTGAAAAGAGATTATGGTCGTGATATAATTGAGATAGCTTATCCTGTTCAAAGACAAGCTTTATTCGTGCGATTGTTAGTGGTGTAACAATCGCCATTTTCTTTTATATCAGCCATAGTACCAACCCTTTATACCAATATTCCCGTTAATTTAGCCATTGTTTTTAATCCGTTTTCTGTTACAACATCATTATTTTGAGTGTTTATATAGACATTTACTGCACCACGCAAGCCGTATTTGCTCTTTGCTACTTCAAGCAAATATGACTGACTGTTGCCCTCTATGTTAGGAAACATTTTTTCATATCATCAATTGTAAACTCACTTGTTAAAAGAGGGCTTCTAATTCCTATCCTGCTAAAAAGCTGTGCAAACTCCGATTTTTGAGTTCCAAGCATTTTATTATAGATTTCAGCATTTCCAACAAGGATTATTGGCGTATTTGTAAGCTCGTTAATGTCTCTTATATCCTCCAGTGTTCCTAGTGGCAACCGTTGGGCTTCATCAATAACAATAGTTAAGTCTGCCTTAGATAGCTTGTCTACAATATCAGAAAATATATCGTCCATACAGCCATTCACTCTTGTTTTAATTTTCTTTGCTAAAACCTTTAAAAATGCCTTTTCGCCACTGTATGCTCTTGAAGCAAATATTACAACAACATCTGTCTTATCTTTACTCCAATGCTTAACGGTTATTGTTTTGCCTATCCCTGCATCACCATATACACAGCCGATAGTCTTTTGTATTCGGCAATATTCCAAAACATCTAAAACCCTTTCACTTATACCAGTTTTAACAAATAAAAATTTGCTTGCTGATTGAGTTTCCATTCTTTTAACAGCTTTATCAAGGAAATCGTCAACCATACTATTCTGTTTTTTGGGGTTAGGTAAATCGTTATTTAACCACCTACTGAAAGTGCTGTCGGCTATCCCTATCATGTCTGCCAATGTGGATTGTGTAATGCTGTTTTGGCTCATATACAGCTTTATGGCTTCAACTCTATTATATTCCATTTATTTCACCCTTTCTTGCCCTTGCATTAGCAATCATTTTTTTCATATCAATCTGTACTTCTTCACCACCTGCCGCTACCTCATGTTTCATATTATTTACTGCTTTAGACAAGCTAATGTTATCGCCTGTTTCGCTGTTTGCAGTAGAAGAATCATAATTTTGATTAAAACGTACTAAATCAATAAGCTTCGGATTGCTTTCGTGTTTAGCCTGTTCTTGATTTCTCTTCGCGACTTCGAGTAAAATGCTAATTGCCGGAGGAGCTTCTTCAACATCCAACAGATTATTCATAAATTCGTTAACAGCTTCTTTTACCTTACCTTTACGCCTGTTTGTTTCCTTTATAACTTCAATATCTGCTTCATCATTAAAGCTATAACCGCCTTGATTAGTTAATTCGGCAAATGTTATAAACTGCTCTTTTTCATCATAGACATGCACTTGTTTTAAATCTTCCGGATTGTATCTAACAAATACTTTTTGTCCCATGTAATACGCCACTAACTCATCAGAGTAAAACCATACGTCTGTATCTCCGATTTTAATACTAACCCCATTGCGCTTAACCTTTTGTAATCGTGTGCTTCTTAACAGCATTAAATTAAGCTCTTCCTTAGTTGCCCTGCGTGTTGAGATAAGGTTTTCGTAATAACATTCATTAGGGCTTTTACCGTTAAGCCCTTCTGCAAGTGATTCTTTTTCGTTATACCAACCATCAAAATACGCTGCTATCATTGCTTTTGCTTCTGAAAGAAGAGGTATATTTTCCTCATTTTTAAGTACTTTGTTTAGCCTATGCGGACGCTGTTCCGGCTTGCCACCGCAATACGTTTTTATCAGCTTGCTAATTTCAAAAGTTACATTCCTAAAAATACGTTCTATAACTTTTGCCTTTGCATTTTTTACTATAGCATTATGCATTTCAACACCAAGCCGTTCTAAAATGGTTGTTCCGTAATTAGCGTTTTCATCTTTTTTTCTGTTTCCTCTGCCGCCGAAATCACTAACAAGAAACTCTCTGCCGTGGTCTGTATATATGCATTGGGGAATATGATATTTTTCGACTGCTTTTCTAAAAGATATAGTTGCACCATCACTATTTGCTGATTTTGTTAAGTAAAAGGACATTATCTTCCTACTCCTTATGTCTATCCATGCTATTAAGTGCGGTCTGAATACTTCCCCAGTAACATCATCTTTTACAAAGAAATCAAGCGTATGATAGTCAGGTGACCATATATCATTACTATTAATATTTTCGTATATTCTACGAATAAAAGGCAAACATTCATCTTCAAAGACTTTCTGACCGTCTCTAAAATATTTTAATACAGGTAACGGCAATTGCTTTGTAGCCGTATAAAACGCTTGTAAAGAGGGCAATGGGAGCAACTCCGGCGCATTTAGCTTTGTCCACTCTTCTACTAATCTTCGCATATGAGCTACAGTTGGTTTATTTTCATCAAGCCACCATTGCATGAAAACAGAGTACACTCTGTCGGGAATGGTTGTTCCCTTATTGTTTCCTTGCCGTCGGTCACCCGCTAATGCCACAACGCCGTACTGCGTGTACAATAACCACTTACGGCGTAAATTGCGGTCTGAAATAGGTTTATCTGGGTGTATCTTGTTAAATTCTTCAATAAATTCCTTTGTCTTTTCCGTTTTGAGTTTATAATGGTCCGAAATGAAGTTTTGCCATTCCTTAATGGTCTTTTCCCAAAAAGCTGCTTCCTCACGCTGTTTACTGGTTAAATCAAGCAACGTTAAATCCTTGTAGTTTTGCTTTTCAAATGGGTAGGAATCAAGCGTTAGCTGTTCCGATGCTTTGGCTTTTAAATTCGCATAATAACGCTTTTGCCCCTTTGGGGATAATTCATTTGGGCTAATGCGGTATTCAAAGCCGTATCGGGTATTGACACTTATTTTTATCACATTCAATAGACCACGCTCTATTCTTTTTTTAATAGATTTAGGCCTTATTCCTTCAAAAAAAGCAAATTCTTCAGTTGTAAGCATTAAAGTATCTTTCATGGTGTCACCTATTATTACTTTCAATATTTTTACTGATACTTTCCCGAACACTGGGCATACCTAACACAGATCTTATCTTTTCCCTATGTTTTAATCCCGGCTTTTTACCACTCGTTATAAAATAAACATACTGAGGACATGTTCCTATAAGTTGCGCTAATTCTTTTTGTGTCATTTCAAGTTCAATCATTCTTATCTGAACTGCCTTTCCAAACTCAATACAATCATTTCTTTTTTGTTTAGCCATAACTTGTTTTCCCTTTCAAATTAATTTTGCGTAATAGATGTGAACGCTATTCAGATAGGATTATTTAAAATTTTTTTAAGAATTGTTTATAGGTTTTATTTTATATGTTACAATGTATTAGATTAAGTATGTTATTAATAGTATAATGTTTGTAACAATAATTGTCAATATAAATTTATTTGAAACAAAAAATTAGGAGGTTAATATGTCTGATATAAGCATTGGTGAAAGAATTAAATTAATAAGAAAGAATAAAAATCTGACGCAAGGAGTATTTGGTGGAATGTTAGGGGTAAGCCACTCACATATTTCCAATATTGAAAACAGGAGGGAAAACCCCTCAAATACCCTTATATTAATGATATGTTCAAAATTTTTAGTTGAAAAAGAGTGGTTGCTTTATGGAGAAGGAGAGATGTATATAACAGAGATTGAGGAAAAAAACATTGATGAAACTGACCAATTAGATGAATTAATAAAACTGTATAAGAAATTATTTAACTCAACCAATTCAATTGTAAAAAAAGAAAACTATAATAAAATTATTAAAAATATATTAAGTACTTTAGTTTTCGACAGTTATTATTATAATATTGATTTAGAAGAACCCTTCAAATTTCAATATTTGATTAACTATGTTGAAATACTATCGAACATTTACTCAATGACACATAAGACTTTTACTGTTTTAAATAATTCTAACGAAAAAGACAATTATAAAAAAATCTTTGAAATACGTCAAGAGTATGACAATAGAATTAATGATGTTACAAACGGAATACGTAAATTGCTATCGTTATTGTGTGAAGAAAAACATATACAATTTTAAAAAACGTATAGAACGTCTTAAATTAAGGCTTTTATTAATAAAGGAGACAATGTCTATTTAAATCTTTTTGCTTGTAGCCTTGTCGCCCTGAAATATCTTGTTTTTTATATGGCAAAAATTTATAATTTGTTACGCAATTTAAGATATGTAAATCATATTAAATCTTAATTTTACGGTGTTTTATAAGAGTTTGTAAATAATTTTTAAAGCGTTAAAGACAAAAAACAGGGGAAATTGATTTTAAATCAAAATCTCCTGTTTTTAATATTTTTTTGCCATCTTCAAATTTTTGGGTTTTTTAAGTTGCGCTTTATTAAGCCCTAAATAACGGCATTCTTTAAAAATATTTTCGCCACATAAAATAATGTTTTTTTGTCATCTAATTTGTTAATTTACAGTAATATTAGTAGGGCGTGTTGAATATTGATCAGAAAATTTCAAAACGATGTAAAAACGCCCCTAAATCCGGTCGTTTTTA
>CAZJGG010000112.1:0-2282 GCA_964545475.1 uncultured Eubacteriales bacterium
TATCAATTGTTAAATCTTTTCTTTTTCCCTATTGACATATCACCAGGTTGCTTTAATCGTATTTTGACTTGCTATAAGACCATCAATGTTGACTTCAGTATAACTCTCAATTGAGCCTTTAATCTTTTCATCGATACTCCTCTAAAACCTGCAAAGCAGCATTTACCTTAGGAATAACGTAGCCGCTCCCCCCACGGTTTTTTACGTCCTCTATCATCGCAATAATTAGTATTGGGTTACGGGCATTTTTATCAGTGGTAAAAACATTAAACCAGCCAAGTTCCGTTCCGTCTTTATCTTCCTTTGTTTGTTTTATTTCAGCTGTTCCCGTCTTGCTGGCCAATGGAAACGGCATTTTAAGCCCAACAGCTTTATAAGAATTTTCCGCTACAGCAACCAAATCTTGTTTTACGATTTCTGAAGCTTCTTGTGTAAAAGCGTGTTCCTTCCATATTTCCGGAGACTTGTCGTTTTTATAAAACAAGTAGGGCTTAATCATATTGCCTTCGTTTAAAAATGCTGAATATATGGATGCCATGTGAATTGGGTTCACTAGGATTTGTGCTTGACCATAACCGCTGTCAGCAAGCTGAATTTCCGAATCAAAGCTTTCGCTAACAGAGTAAAGCGACGAATACAAGCCATATTCAAAAGGTATTCTTTCATCGAATCCTATTTTTATAAGCTGTTCACGCAAGTTGTCGCCGCCGATTCTAAGTGCGGCTTTTGCAAAGTAAATATTATCTGAATATATTAAGGCATTTTTTAATATAGCTCCTTCGCTGTATTCCTTTAAGGTTGTTATTTTGTATCCTCCCCAACTACCATCCTTTTGCCAGCTTTTCCCGCTATGTCCAAAGTTTTCGGAAGGAGTAAAAGCACCTGTTGTTAAGCCAACTGCCCCTATGACTGCTTTAAATCCAGAGCCGGGAACGAGCGTTGCCTTAAAGCGGTTGAATAATGGCTTCTGCTCATCTTGATTCAGTGAATCCCATTTTTCTTGTGACATTCCCAAAATAAAATCATTGGCATTATATGACGGTGTGCTGACAAGTGCCAACACCTCGCCGGTTATCGGATTCATAGCAACCGCCGTCGTTTTATCTCCGTTTAATTGATTAAAAAGAGTTTCCTGTAAATAGGAATCAATGGTGAGTTTTATGTTTTCACCGTTACGCTTGCTTTGACTGGCAAGGGTTTCTTTCTTTTTGCCATCTTTGTCAACAATTAAGATTTCACAACCATCAACGCCATGCAAGCGGTCTTCAAGAATTTTCTCAAGCCCCGACTTTCCAATAACGCTGTCTGCTCCATAGCCTTTTCCGCTTAGATTTTCTAAATCTTCAGCGGTAACATTTTGTACGTATCCCGTCAAATGAGAAGTTTTTTCTGCTAAGGGATAGTAACGTACCGGAACATCAATTACTTTTATGCCGGGTATTTTTAGCAATTCTTCAAGCAGAGCTTTTTGTGCTTTAACTTCTTCAGTTTCTTCAGTATCTCTATATAATGAAAACCATTCCTGTTCCGAATTATCTTCCGGGAATTTCTTCATTGTTTTAAGTGATACAAAGGTATCATCCTTTACATAGGACGCCTTTAGCTTTTTCCAAATTGTCTCGGTGGGTATGCCCAAAAGAAGCGAAATCTGTTCTACGCACTTTTCTTTGTCATCACCCATCTTTCCCGGCACAAAACCCACAGACGATGCTGACCCTTTGCCTGCAAGAAGATAATCGTTTCTATCGTAAATCTCACCTCTTTCTGCTTTTGTTTTATTGACACGAACTTTGTCATCAGCAGTTAAGGTCGGGAAAATCAATTGGGAATACCAAAATAAACGGTATTGCTTTTTGATTGTAAATGGGGCAAGACTTTCCCAAAAAGCACCGCTCGGTTCCTCGTTTATTAAATAAATAGCCCTTCCGGAAAAACTTATTTCTCCTGCAAGCGTATTCATTTTTGCTTCATAATTTACAGTTTTCTGCTCTTTACCATCTTCAACATTATTAATTGTTATTTCTACGTTAGACGCTTCGATACCATCATAAATATTTAAATTTTTTGTGACAAAGTCTTCGAGAGTAATAGACTCTTTCGACTGTCTGCACAGCATCATATACATTTTCTCATAATCCTTGCTGTTAATATGCGTCATGTATTGTACTAATTCTTTTGGTATATCTGCAATCATCCGTTTCTCACGCTCTTTCGTTATCAAAATGCTAAGACCAATTGCTGCATAGAATACGACCATACAAATTATAAAAACAAGCCATCCG
>CAZJGG010000112.1:2382-5047 GCA_964545475.1 uncultured Eubacteriales bacterium
TTGCAGTGCTTGTTATAGCCGGCCTGTTTCTGCTACTATCGTTTATTAGCCGTCAATTTAGCGATATTTTACATGGCAAGGAAAACAATAATACAATAACGGATTATATAGATGATAACAGTAACTCAAATGTAGTTTCTACAGATAATAGTACTAACTCTAATGTGGATTTTCCAGACAATATCAGTAACCAATATGTATACAAATATCCCGACAATCCCGTGACAGAACTTAGAGATTTTTTTGAAAATGACATTATTGAGCGAGGGCTTCCTTTAAAGATAGGCAATGTGGAGCGAGTGGATTGGAACGGACAAGAGCGTATGGAATTTATGCTTAATTTTACAAATGATAGTGAAAATGCTTGTGTTATTTCCTTCGCATTGAAAAGTTCTGACTATGATTATTCACTAAATGGCCGAGACAATCCGTCCTTTACCATTGCATTTAAAGACCCTTATAAGTCCCATGATATGACTATGGTTTTAACGTCTGTGCTCCTGTATCTTTCTCCGGATTTGGATGTAAAGGAGGCGGAACAACTGGCAGTAAGCAAGATGATACGATTTCAATTGATGGTTACTCTATACCCCAAGATATAGGCGGCTACCAAATTCAAGCGCACTATACGAATCCGCACATCTATTTCACTACACAGGATTTCACGGCGAAGCTAGGGGTTACTGTTACTGCCTTAAAGCAAATATGGGGTGGAGAAATTTTCATTGATGAATGCCATAAATTATCATCCCAAAGCGAATTTAAAGTATTAAACCAATATTTTTCTTTGGAAGATGATAGTTTCAAAAATATGGCGGTGTATGCTGATTTTACTGTAAAAGATTGGTGGATACGTGAAGATATCATGCATGGTGATGTAAATACATTTGTTGAAGTTGAGTCACAATTCGGAGAAGAATATACGCTTTGCTTTGACCCCATGAAAACACCTTACCAATTTGGAATTGGCCAGAAGTATACGATATTTATTAACCCTAATCTTTATGGCTCATTTATTATCCATGCAATTCAAATTTAATTT
Organism: uncultured Eubacteriales bacterium; assembly: GCA_964545475.1. Classification (GTDB taxonomy): domain Bacteria; phylum Bacillota; class Clostridia; order Lachnospirales; family JAISER01; genus CAZJGG01. The sequence continues at coordinate 3,425 of CAZJGG010000112.1, forward strand.
TAATATCACTTTTTAATGGAAGGGAGACAGAAGCTATGAATAAAAAAGTAACCTGCGCAATTTGTATGTTCACCACCATATGGATATCTTCCATATGTTTAGTATACGCTATGCCCCAGCCACTTGAATATTTTAGTTTTGGTTCATATGAACAAGGAAGGCGAATAGAACCTAACGGAAGTGGTACCGTTTATAATGTTTCGTTTACACTTAACAGAGGGTTTATCGGGGAACAATACGCCGCATTGGAAGGGAAAGGGATAGGCAAAGAACAATGGCCTCCAGACCCAAGCCGAGAAAATTATATTTTTGTAGGTTGGTATGACAATATTGCAGGTCATGGAAAGCCCTATACTATGAATACGCCAATATATGAGGATACCACTCTCTATGTAAAGTGGAAATATTCCGGTTTGGGAGGATGCTGGCCCCGGTCGCATCGTGGGGGAATAAAAGGGATTGAGGACAACGGCTGGGTGAGTGTTAATCAAGAGGTATATATTTCAGCTGATGGATACAACTTAAACCTTGTTGAGCCTAAAGACCAACGGTTTCGTTGGACACCTGTCAGTTGGAGATTGTCGGATTCTACTGGCGGTGATTTTCCCCGAGAGGCTCCTTTTCTCGCATCATTTTCTTTAAGCACACAAGATGAATATAAAATTTATATAACGTACAAAGAAGAAATATTTGATGGAGTAAATTGGCAGGAAACCGATCAAGTGCTTGAAGTTGAGGAGTTAGCATTTCAAGCAAAATGAAATATTGCCTTGCAATTTAAGCTACCACGTAGCTTATTCGGCTTCGGCGAACTCACGCTAAACTAGGAAGGTGAATTTAAGTGAAAAAGCGATTTATAGAGCGGTCTGTACTTCCGATGATTATCTACGCATCTATTTTCTTATCCGGCTGCGCCAATGCCGATTCCAAAGAAGCAAAAGAAGAGATTCCGAAGCAAACCATGGCTCCTCAAGAAGATATATACGAAAAACAAGCTGACCTGTCAATAGAAGCGCAAACTGCTCCTGTGTTAACGGAACAGCAAGAAACTTTATTTGAAAACAATAATACCCCTAATCCTGCAAATATAATGGAAAGCGCTGTAGAAAAAACAGATATTGCTAAAGAAATCAAAAATTATATTATGAATGAACAAGGCAATAAATCGGAAGCTGAAAAAGTAAAGTGGAGTGAGGCCTTTTTAAATCAAGTCAATATAGATGCCGTTTATAAAGAATATTTGTTAACAGGCGGTATAGCTGATGATGCTGAAAGTTTTGCAGTTTATTTAACTCAACATGCACCTGTTCCTGATAACTGGAAGGATTTATTTGAAGCTGATTTTTATAACTTAAATGACCCAAAAATTAAGAGATACGAATACTTAGAAAATGAGTTATACCAAGTATATGTTGAAATAGATGGCTCTGACGTGCCTTATGTTGTAGTTTCAGCAAAAACAGGTTATTTCCATGGTTAAAACCTAAATAAAATGGAGGAAGTTTAATGAGAAGATTAGCACCCAATATCCTTTTTGTGTTTCTATTGTTTTCAACTTTTTTGAAGATTAATGTTTTGCTTCAAGTGGTGTAGATGTTGTAAAAGGAAATCCTGTTTATGAAA
>CAZJGG010000113.1:0-4961 GCA_964545475.1 uncultured Eubacteriales bacterium
TACCCATGTGGCCGGCATCGCTGCAGGCAACGGTCATTGTTCCGGCGGCAAATATGTAGGCATTGCGCCAGATGCCACAATAATTGCGCTTAAAGTTTTAGACGAAGAGGGAGCAGGTAATTCCGCTGATGTTTTGGCTGGCATACAATGGGTTATTGATAACAAAGACAGAATGAATATTAAAATAGCAAATCTTTCAGTGGGTACATGTGATATCACTACAAAAGACCCCCTTGTAAGAGCAGTAGAAAAAGCTTGGGACAAAGGTATTGTAGTTACGGTTGCCGCAGGAAATAACGGACCGGAAAAAAGCAGCGTTACTTCCCCGGGAATTAGCCGTAAAGTAATAACAATCGGGGCTTCGGACGATAACAAGTCCGTACAAATTTGGGGAGATACTCTTGAAAATTACAGCGGCAGAGGCCCTACCCCGGAATGCATTATGAAGCCGGATATTATTGCTCCAGGGGCGGACATAATATCCTGTTTAACCAGCACCTTGCCCATAATTAAGAAAAAAAGCGATAAAACAAGATTTGTTTCGGAAAACTATATTCAAATGAGTGGGACGTCAATGTCTACACCCATAGTTTCCGGCGCAATTGCGCTTCTCTTAGAGAAACATAGTCATCTAAAGCCGGACGATGTTAAACTTTTACTTAAAAAATCCGCAGTGGATATGCATTACCCCCAGAACCATCAGGGTTGGGGTATGCTTAATATTGCAAATTTATTAAATTCGGAGGTGCACAATGTCCGCAAGGTTTAAAGAAGTTTCACAAATGTTTAATAATAATGTTATGCAAAGTGATATGAATGAAGCAATGGATATGGTTAGACAAATGTTTTACGATAAATATTTGAAAAAGCTGCAAAACGCCTTAACTGAACAACAAACAGAAATAGTAAGTGCGCCCACTAAAGAAATAAAACTTATGCAGGCCGTCAAGCAGTTTATGCCGGCGCATAAGCAAGAGGATATGGAAAAAATGATTGATATGATGGTATTAACTGAAATGTTTAAAAGCTTTCAAGGCGAAATACAGGAAAATAAGCCAAAAATCAGCGTCCAGTCGGACAGTGGAGTAAAAAGCGTACAAGAAGATACGGATTATGACTCATCAGTGCATAAAGATGGAATTTATGACATAGACTATAACTGTTTAAAAAGCAGTGACGCGCCAATAAATGAAGAAACTGCATGGAACAAACTGTTTAGCTTTTGCGTTATGTATTTAGGACTGTTGAATAGTTCAAGATTTTTTAAGTAATAAGGGATTTTATTACTATTCAACGGAAAAATTACACACTTAGAAGAAGAAAGGGATAATCCAATGAAAAGATTTTCAAAAATTACAAAAGTAATAAGTACATTATTATTTGCCATGTGCTTGAGTTCTACAGCATATGCGCAAGAACAACTTCAGCCGGAACAAAAAGATATGTATTCAAACGTTTATGGTATAATAAACGCAGTGGAATATACAACAGATTCTATAAGGCTTGTTGTTAACACTGACAACGGTGAAGAGGTTATTTATAATATTGGCGAAAACACATTGCTTTATGAAACAGTCAACGAAGCAAAAATAGGCGCAAACGTATTTGCCTCCGGACAAAATATTATGGTGGCCTATCCGTCAAATACCCCTGCTACATTAAGCATTCCGCCTCAATTAACCCCTGAAACCATTGTTCTATTAGACAATACAAAACCTATTTCAGTTAAGGTTGATATTTTCGACGGAAATTATGTAAGCTCTGACAATATGTTAAGCCTTAATCTTTTTGCCGACACGGATATTATTGACATAAGTGGTAAAGGAATGTCCGAATATGATGTTCCCGGCATCACTTCTTTAGTGTTTTACAGAAACGCAACTAGAAGCATTCCAGCGCAAACAACACCTGACAGAGTGGTTCTTTATCAAAGCCATAACTTAATGGAACAACCAGAAACAACACCAGAGCCAACACCGGAACCTACTCCCGAACCAACTCCAGCTCCAAGCGAAACAACAGAAAGCCATCCTCTGTTAAACATTGAAATTGTAGATATTAACGGTTCTCAATATGTTCGCATCAGAGAAGTTGCAGAATTAATGGGTTATGAAATAACTTGGGATGATGCTGCAAAAGCAGCCGAGCTTTCTAAAGACGGTGAAAGATGTTATGTAAAAGTTGGCGCTCAAGATTATTTACACAATGAACAAACAAAAACTTTTATTAATATACCTGTTATCATGGATAGCCGTCTTTATGTAGATGCAGATTTTTTAAATAATTTTAAATAAAATTATATATAATTAACAATAAACGCTGCGGCTAAATCGCAGCGTTTATTGTCATATCTACGTCATTTTTTATAATTATATTGAATTAATTACCAACATATTATATAATAAAAACAAAGGAGTTGGTTTAATGAGTAATAGTGATTTAAAATATTTACAACTATTATCTAAAAAGTATACAAATATCAGTCATGCTTCTACAGAAATTATAAACCTGCAAGCTATTTTGAATTTACCGAAAGGTACGGAACACTTTATCTCTGACGTACACGGCGAATATGACTCATTTAACCACGTTCTTAGAAATGCTTCAGGGGTTATAAAAAATTATATAGATGAATTGTTCGGAGCAACACTTTTAGATTATGAAAAAAAAGAATTGGCCCTTTTAATTTACTATCCCGAGCAGCGGCTTGAATACGTTAAAATGCAAGAGTCAAATTTAAGAGACTGGTTTAAAATCCATTTATTTAGGCTAGTTCTTGTTTGTAAAAGAGTCTCTTCAAAATATACACGTTCTAAAGTAAGAAAGGCTTTGCCAGCCGATTACGCTTATATTCTTGAAGAGCTTCTTCATGAAAACATGGATACAGTACATAAGTTTGAATATTATAACGAAATTATGAAATCTATTATAGACCTTGACCGTAGTGATGATTTTATTATAGCAATAGCAAAAGTTATCCAGCGTCTTGTTATAGACCATTTGCACGTTTTAGGGGACATTTTTGACAGAGGGGAAAGTCCGGATAAAATTATGGATGTTCTTTGCGAATATCATTCAGTGGACATTCAATGGGGCAACCACGACATTTCATGGATGGGCGCAGCTTTTGGGTGTGAAGCACTTATTGCAAACGTTATCCGTATAGCAAGTAAATATAACAACCTCCACACTCTTGAAGAGGGTTACGGCATAAATTTAGTTCCCCTTGCCACCTTTGCAATGGAAGCTTATAAAGACGATCCATGTAATGAATTTTACCCTTCCGACAGCGATAACATTAACGAGCACGAAATTCAAATAATTTCTAAAATGCATAAAGCTATTTCAATTATACAATTTAAGTTGGAAGCGGAAATTGTTAAAAGAAACCCGGATTTTTATATGAACGACAAAATCTTTTTAGACAAAATATTTGATGAAAATTCTGGCATTACTTTGCTTGATTCCAGTTTTCCGACTGTTAATAAGGAAAACCCTTTTGCTCTTACCGAAGAAGAAGAAACAGTAATAAATAAAATAAAGTTTTCATTTTTAAATTGCGAAAAACTTCATAAACATGTCCGCTTTTTACTTAATAACGGCAGCCTTTATACAATTTATAATTCCAACCTTTTATTCCACGGATGCATACCTCTTAACGAGGACGGCGGGCTTAGAAGCGTAACTGTAAACGGCAAGAAAGTATGCGGAAAAGAATATTTAAACGCTTTAGAGCAAAAAGTCCGTAAAGGGCTTGCAATGCACAGCCATAAAGAAAAACAAGCCGCCCTTGATTTAATGTGGTATTTATGGTGCGGTAAAGATTCTCCCCTTTTTGGAAAAAATAAAATGACAACATTTGAAAGGTATTTCTTTGATTTAAAAAATATGGAGGGCGGAAAATCCATTGTTGAGGAACATAAGGATTTTTATTATAAATATAGGGACAATGAGGAAATATGCAAAATGATTTTAGAAAATTTCGGTCTTTGCCCTGAAACTTCCCATATAATAAACGGTCATGTTCCCGTAAAGCTTGTTAAAGGAGAAAACCCAGTAAAAGCCAACGGCAGATTAATTGTTATCGACGGCGGCTTTGCCAAAGCGTATCAGTCCGTAACAGGAATCGCCGGGTATACTCTTATTTATAATTCAAAAGGGTTACAGCTTGCCGCCCATGAACCTTTTGTTTCTCCCAACGAATCCATAGAAAAAGCCCAGGATATGATTACAACAACATATTATATAGAGCAAAGATTCCAAAGACAAAAAGTTGCGGAGACTGATATTGGCGAGGAAATTAAAAAAAATATAGATGATTTAAAAAAATTGGTTAAAGCCTTTTCCACAGGCGTTATTAAAGAAAAATAACATAAAAACAGTTCGGCGCAACAAACTGTGCCGAACTGTTAGTAATTTCCGAACAAATTTAGCTTATTAGGTGTTGAATTAAATGAAAAACTTTCTAATACTTATAAAACGCACAGTTTCATTTGCTGTATATTCAATTATTATCATTGTATTATTTACTTCATGTAAAAACGAGAAACCGATAAGCACTTTAGAAGTAGTAGCTAGTGATGGCAGCACTTTTGCTAATGAAAACCACATTGAAGATCTACCTGATAATTCTGGATTTCTTTACATAAATAAGGATCTTGGTTTTTCCGTTAAATTTCCAGAAACCTTAAGAGATAAAATAGAAATTGTTCCAGTAACCAGAACTGATCACGATGACTACGATGGTTCAGGAATCGTTGTTTATCACAAAACCACAAAAGAAGAATATCCTAAAATTGGGACTTTGTTTCAAATTGAACGATGGATTTGCAAACAATCCGAAGAAAATCCACCGATTATGGCAGGAACTAGCACAATAGTATTACAAACAAACGAATATACTTACATGTTACGCACCAACAGCGGTGTAGAGTATAACGAAGAACCCGGTAGTGAAACAG
>CAZJGG010000114.1:0-4916 GCA_964545475.1 uncultured Eubacteriales bacterium
TCTTACTAACACACAAAAGGCGGAGCTTGATAAAAGAATTGAGGCAGAAGCCGATTATTATTCAAAAATTGAGGGGCTTGTAAACAAAGGAATTGTTGAAAAGCAAAAAGCCGAAGCTGAAATAACGGATATTGTAAAACGGGCAAATGAAGAACGCCTTGCGGCTGATGAAGAATATTACCAAAAATCTTCTCAAATTCAACGGGATACAGAAAGCCAGAAAAACCAGCTATATGAAGACTATTTAAGACAGGTTGACGAAATAAACAAGCGCACTATTGAGAATGAGGGCAAAGTTACAGCTGCATACGAAAACGCCATGCAGACACGGAAAAGCGCCGCAAGTAATTTTTTCAGCTTGTTTCAGCAGGTTAAAGAAAAGGATATTACCGGTGAAGAGCTTTTAGGCAACTTAAAAGGGCAACTAGACGCTATAAACAGCTTTCAGCAAAACATTGAGAAGCTAAAGGGAAAAGGCTTAGATACAGATATTATTAACTCTCTTCTGGCCATGGGACCTAGTTATTACAACGAAATTGCGGCGCTAAACCAATTAAGCCTTGAAGAACTGAAAGAATATGAAAGACTATATAAGGAAAAGGCAAGACTCGCTTCGTCAGAATCTGAAAGCAATATGGCAGCGCAAAGGCTGCAGCTTGAAAGAGAGCTCGCCCAAGTTAAGTCAGCCGCATCAACAAGTATTGGAGAGTTAACTGCGGCCTACAATGAAAAAGTTAAAAGGCTTGAAGAGCAGACAAGCATTGAGCTTGACAAGCTTAACAAAACATGGACGGATACCCATAAAGATATTGAACAAAAAACTTCTGAAGAAATTAAAAAGCAGGAAGAAAATATAACTAAAACAATGGTGGTACGAAAGTCTCTATATGTTGAGGAGCAGAAAACGGTCAGCACTGTTGAGAAAGAAAAAACAGAAAATATTATAAAAGAAAACTCCAGAAGAGAGCTTGAAATAAGACAGTCCGTCGCCAGAAACAATGAAGCTGTTAGAGAAAGTGTTCCTGTTTGGTATGAAATTGGGCTGGAGCTTGGAGAAAATTTACTTAACGGAATTGTAAGCACAAGAGACAAAATTGTTAAATATTTAAAAGAGGTTTCCGATTCTGTAAATAGCGCATCTCAAGGCGGTGACGTTAATGTTGGCGACCCTTCAACCGGAAGCTTTTATTCTATGGGTTATGCTACGGCTTTTGATGATGGATTTGGTTCAGTAACAACAAGTATGGATTCTTACGACAGATATATTTCAAACTCATTGGTTTTAGGAGGCGGTCAATTATCCATTGATTATAATAAGCTTGAAAATGCTGTGTCCAGCGCAATTCCTAATAAGTTTCAAAATATTAATTACAACCCGGTTTATAATAGCCCAAAGGCGGCTACTATCTCCGAGCTTGTGACCCAAGACCGAATAAACATGCGCAGATTAGGGTTAAATTTAACATAAGATTAATGAAACCTATATGCCGATGAAGGAGGATTAAATGTATATAGTCACATATAAAAATGAATACGGAGATGAAATTACTTTATGCAACGAAGCACCTTATTTCTTTTTGTCTCAGACGGGTTTTGACGGAATTGATGCTCAGGCTATTTTGGCAAAAGCTCCTTATCAAAAAGGTAAAACAAGGCTTGGGGCAAATATTGATGAAAGAGTTATTGGTATAAAGGCTTGCCTTGTTACGGAGGATTTAGAAGAATTTGAACTCAGGCGCAAATTCATTTTAAAGACATTTAGCCCGTTATGCACCGGCTCTTTGCATATTAAAGATGTTACTACAGAAAGAATGTTTTCAAATGTTCAAATTATTTCCGCACCTGAATTTAATGATAAAGACTATACCTTGCCTGATGGTATTGTTTATTTCAGCTTTACAATGATTGTTCCATCAAACTTTGCGGAAGACGTTAAACAAACGGATTTAAAGCTTGTTCAGGTTACTCCTATGTTTAGCTTTCCATTAATATTTGAACAAAAAATTGAATTTGGCACAGTTTCCAGCGGAAGTGCGGCATTTATAAACGACGGCGACGTGGAAACACCTGTTAAAATAACTATTCCAGGGTTCGTCCGAACCCCGGCAATAATTAACCTTGTAACAGGAGAATTTATAAAAGTTCATACGCCTATTGCCGGAAATGAGGTTATGACCATTTTAACAGGATTTGGGCAAAAAAGCGTTACTATAACAGATGATAAAAGCTATACAAGAAACGCCTTTCATTATATAGACGTTAACAGCACTTTTTTTACATTAAAAGTGGGTGTTAACAAACTAAAATTTGAGGCGGAGGAAGGCAACGACACCGCTAATATAACCGTAAGTTATAAAAGGCTGTTTCTTGGTATTTAAGGAGGTTTTTAATGAGTTGGGCACATGTTAAAACAATTAATTCAGATTTTACAAAGCCAATTGATAAACTTGTAACAACAGAGCTTGGAAAGCGCACTGACGGCGCTGGTTCAACAGGCACAAGCACTATGTTTTCATGGATAAAAGCAATTTATAATTATGTAACCACTACCAACAAAAGCGTTATAAAAAGTGTGCAAAGAGGCGCAATTACTTGGACTGGAGATGCATCTACAAAAACTGTTAGTTTTTCTGCAGTTGACGTTACAAAAACATTTGTTATATTAAACGGTAATGTTAACAGTAATGAAAGCTCAGGAATTTCATGTTATTTATCGGCTATTACTCCAACAAGCATTACTGTAGGAATTAACTGCATATCTTCTACTAACACAAAAGTAATTTCTTGGCAAGTTATTGAGTTTTATTAGGAGGTGTAATTAATTAATGGCTGAATATTCATGTTTTTTTAACAGTTATGACGGCGATAGAATGTATACTGCCGGTGAGTTCGCCTCCTATTTTTCAGATTTTATTGGTAATGGAGTTTATTACGGAGGAAACGGCCTTAAAGTTAATGTTTATAACGCAATGACGGTGCAAGTGCTTACGGGCAAAGGTTATATAAACGGCTATGCATACAGAAACGCCGATGTTCCGAAGCTTCTGTCTTTGGAAAATTCCCTGCTAACAAAACCCAGAATTGACCGGATTGTCCTAAGGCTTAATCTATCGGACAGCGGAAGGTTTATTCATTTAGCAGTAAAAACCGGAGTCGGCTCAGACACACCAACTGCTCCTGCATTACAACGTGATAATGCAATTTGGGAACTTGGTCTTGCAGATATTTACATACAAGCAAATACAAAAACAATTTTACAATCTAACATTACTGATTTACGGCTTGATAAAAGTTTTTGCGGAGTTGTAACTTGTATATTACTGCAGCCGGATTTAACTTCAATTTTCAATCAATATCAATCAAAATACTCTGAAATTAGAGCACATTGGGATAGTTTTTTTTCAGATACCACAAACGAATACGTTGGATGGTTTAATCAAATAAAGGCGGAGCTTTACAGCACTGTATGTTCTGATTTTGACGATTGGTCGAGACGAGCAGGATATTCAATGGTTATTGAGTTTTGTGAAGACGGACGAGTTATGGAAGTTATAAAAAACAAAAGCAATCTTTCTACACTTGCTTCAAGGGAAACAAAGTTTGAAACTAATGGAGAAATAAAGGAAATTATCCATTACAGACAGCCATATATTTATATAACAAAAACAACAACCCCCATGGATTTCGGGTTTATCGAATCTTATACATAGGGGGCGTGTTGAATAATCCTCATTTAGAAAATTTCAGATTTAAAAACGACCGGATTTAGGGGCGTTTTTAAATCGTTTTGAAATTTTTTGATCAATATTCAACACGCCCATAAGGAGTATTATTATGCAAATTCCAATTAGAATAGTTGATTCCGATTATAACTTAGTTGCGGAAATTGACGAGTATGAAAGCTTATCCTTTACAAGAAAGCTCAATGGTTGCGGAGAGTTTTATTTAACCATGAATTCGTCTTTATTGGGGGCAGAACATTTTAAATTAGGCAACCTTCTTTATATAGATAAAGATAGGACAGCATTTATTGAACATATTGAAAGCGTAGTTTCCCCACAAGGTGATGGATGCGAAAATATAACAGTAGTAGGCAGGACAACAGAGCATTTACTTAACAGAAGAATAATTTTGCCTATGACTGCTCAAATGCCGCAAAAAACAGAAAGCCTTATTAAGCTTTTAGTAAGACACAACTTGGGAGACATGGCTTTGGCGGGCCGAAGAATTAACAATTTATCTGTTGCAGCTTCAAAAGGCTTTGGCGAAGAAATAAACTGGGAATTTTCGTATAAAAACTTAGCAGATGAAATAACTGCATTATGCGAGCAATCGGAGCTTGGAATTAAGATAACCCTCGACCTTGCTTCAAAAAGGTTTAACTTTGATATTATAAAAGGCATAAATAGAAGCATAATGCAAAATTCTCTTCCTCCGGTTATTTTAAGCCTTGAATATGACAATGTTTTAGAACAAACCTTTGTAGAAAGCAGGCTGGACATGAAAAACACAGCTCTGTCCGGAGGCCCGGGGGATGGCTCTAATCAGGAGGTTCACTGGATAAATGACGAATTTACAGGAATTAACCGACGTGAAACTTTTATATCCAACAAGCTTCTTGAAACTAAAGAGCAAATTATTGAAAACGGGCAAAAAGCATTAATTGAAACCCCCGAAATACAATCTCTTAACGGCACAATAAACACAAATTCCAGCCTAAAATTCGGAACGGATTTTTTCCTTGGCGATTATGTCACCTTAAAACGTAATAACTTGACACTGACAAAACAAGTTTGCGAAGTTACCGAAAGCTTTGAAACAGGTACACATACTGTATCCTGCATTTTCGGCAAAAAGTCTATGGATTTAATTGATAAGATTAAAAGCAATCGATGAGTATATATAAGGATACAGTG
>CAZJGG010000115.1:0-4891 GCA_964545475.1 uncultured Eubacteriales bacterium
TATATTATTTATTGTATGAGCTTGTTCTAATTTTTGCTTATATAAAATATACATTAAGCATGTACAAAAAATAAAAGAGGAAGTGAAGTACAAATGAAATTTTACGGATTGTCTCCGGAGGAAGCTGTCCGCACTTTAAATTCGGACATAAACGCAGGATTGTCAAACACGGAAGCGGCAAACAGGCAGGTTTTGTACGGGCTTAATAAGCTTACAGCTAAAAACAAGCAAAGTGCAATTAAACGCTTTTTTATGCAATTTAATGATTTTATGATTATAGTTTTAATTTCCGCCGCCGCCGTATCTTTTGCAGTTTCGTTTTTAAACGGGGAAAAAGATTTTGCAGACCCGTTAATAATTTTAATGATTGTTGTATTAAATGCTGTTTTAGGCTTTATTCAGGAAAACAGGGCGGAGAGATCTCTGGAGGCTCTTCAAAAGCTGTCCGCTCTAACTGCTAAAGTTTTAAGAGACGGCAAAGTTAGCCAAGTTGATTCCGAAACACTTGTTCCGGGGGATATTATTATATTAGAAGCCGGAGATTTAGTCCCGGCAGATTCAAGGCTTATTACTTCTATAAACATGCGGGCGGAAGAGGCTGCTTTAACAGGGGAATCTATTCCGGTTGAAAAGGAAGCTGAATTAATTTTAAGCGATAATGGGCAAATAAGCGATAAAAAGAATATGGTCTTTAGCGGCTGTTCCATTTCTTATGGGCGTGCTAAGGCAGTTGTGTGTTATACAGGTATGCAAACGGAAATGGGTAAAATAGCAGGAATGCTTCACGACGATGAAAAACCCCAGACACCTTTGCAAAAAAAGCTGGAACAAACGGGAAAAGTTTTAGGAATATCCGCTTTGGCAATTTGCTTTATTATATTTGTAATGGGTTTAATGCGAGATATAATGCCGTTTCAAATGTTTATGACAAGCGTTTCTTTAGCGGTTGCGGCAATACCCGAGGGGCTTCCGGCGATTGTAACAATAATGCTTGCCATAGGGGTACAGCGTATGGCAAAGCAAAACGCCATTATAAGGAAGCTTCCGGCTGTAGAAACCCTTGGAAGCGCCTCTGTAATATGCACAGATAAAACTGGAACTCTTACTCAAAATGTAATGACTGTAGTTGAAACATATTCACCATTAATTGATGACAAAGATTACGGCAGAGAAATAATTAAGCTTGCGGCTCTTTGCAACGATTCTGTTTTGCAGGAAAAAGGAAGCGATATAAGCGTTCTCGGAGACCCAACTGAAACGGCAATTGTGCGCAAGGCATACGTTATGGGTATTAATAAAACAGAAAGAGAGAAAGAAACCCCCAGAGTTTCTGAAATTTCATTTGATTCTGTAAGGAAATGTATGACAACTCTTCACAGATCCGGCACAGGAATTTTAGTAATAACAAAGGGAGCACCAGACATTATTATAGATAAATGCACCACTGTAGCCACAAAAGAGGGCATTTCTCCTTTAGATAAATACATAAAGCATGATATTATTAACAAAAACAGCGAAATGGCAGATAAAGCTTTAAGAGTTTTAGCTGTTTGCACAAAAAATATAAAGCATTTGCCCCACAAAGTTAAAGAAGATGAAATAGAGCAAGATTTAACTTTTATTGGCCTTATTGGTATGATAGACCCACCTAGGGAAGAAGCCACAGAAGCGGTTAGAACATGTAAAACAGCAGGCATACGCCCTGTTATGGTAACAGGAGACCATATTTTAACAGCAAAAGCAATCGGCGCAAAACTTGGCATTTTAACAGAGCGTGATAAAGCAATGACAGGAGAGGAATTAAGCAGAATATCTCAGGAAGACCTTACAGAAATAATAGACGAATATTCCGTATTTGCAAGAGTTTCCCCGGAACATAAAATGAGAATTGTTAAAGCTTTTCAGTCTAAAGGAAGAATTGTAGCAATGACTGGAGACGGCATAAACGATGCCCCGGCTCTTAAATGCGCAGATATAGGCTGTGCTATGGGCTTAACAGGAACAGACGTGGCAAAAAGCGCCGCAGATATGATATTAACTGATGATAATTTTGCCACAATTGTTGAAGCAATAAAAAACGGAAGAGGCATATATCAAAATATAAGAAAAGCAGTTCACTTCCTGTTATCAAGCAACATTGGCGAAATTTTAACTATTTTTGCGGCGATACTTTTAGGCTGGGCGACTCCGCTTCTTGCTATACATCTTTTATGGGTAAACTTAGTTACAGATTCACTTCCGGCAATCGCCTTAGGTCTTGACCCAACGGAAAAAGACATTATGCGCCGTAAACCATTTGACAACGAAAAAAGCCTGTTTTCCGACGGCCTGTTTGCAAGAATAGTATGCGAAGGAATAATGATTGGATTGCTGGCGCTTATAGCTTTTAGCATAGGTTCTGTCTACTTCGACAGCCCGGGCAACCATGATATAGGGCGGACAATGGCGTTTGCAACCCTTAGTATTTCTCAACTTTTCCATGCATTTAATATGAGAAGCGATAAATCTCTTTTTGAAATTGGGGCATTTGAAAACCACTATTTAGTTCTAGCGTTTATAGCCGGAGTTTTATTGCAAATTTCCGTAATAATGATAAAACCCCTTTCAGTTTTGTTTAAAGTAACCCAACTTGATTTGAAACAATGGTTATTTGTGTCAGCTTTAAGTTTTATGCCTATAATTATTGTTGAAATACAAAAATTTTCTCAGCAAAAAGGCATAAAAATGGTAAATTATGACTATAGTTAATAATATCACTTTATGTTACTAAGGCAAGCACTTAAGAAGGGAATGATATTATGGAAGTTGCGGTTAATAATGATGTTCCTATAAAGAATACAGAGAAAAAGAAATATTTTTTTGCTAAAAAAGGAAATCAACTATCTACCGAAGATAATGAAATCATACAAATGTTAAACAAAGTAACAAAAGACTTGCATTTTGCTCAATTAAGCTTTGATCTAGCAGAGGACGAAATGTTAACTGACAGTTTTATTTATGAAATAATGGCGCTTCATAAAAGACATTCATATTATACAAAGCTTTGCAAGGAACGAGGGCTTGCGGCGGATTGTTTTTAGAGCCTGCCTAAAATCTCCATTCCGGCATCTTTTCGACAAATTTCCCGTTTGGACTGCGTCAGCTGCAAACGCCCATACGGATTTGAGGGTATGAACATTTGCGGCTTCCTTGCCAAACGAAAAATTATGCTCGAAAATATACCGAAAGCGAGATTCTATACAGGCTCTCAGAAACAGTATAGCAATAGGGGGGAACTAAATGCCGTCAAACGAAATAATATATATTTTTATTGGCTGCCTTGTTGTTTTAGCACTATTCATCTTCTTTTCTAGACATTTAAAGTTTATAGCAAGGGCATTAGTAAGTTCCGCTTTAGGGGCGATAGGGATGGTAGTGTGTAACAGCGTGTTTGCAGGTTTTGGTGCTTATGTTGGAGTTAATCTGCTAACATTATTAATTGTTGCAGTTTTAGGATTACCGGGGTTTGTGCTGTTGTATGTAACGTCTTTTATATTATAAGGACAAACTAAAGCCATAAGGTGAATTGTTCAATGATGAATACTTTGTCTTATGGCTTTTTTGATGTTAACCAGAGAAAAATGTTGACAAAATAATAAAGATGGTAGAAAATGTAAAAGGTATTCTTTCAGATAAATATAAAGGTATATAGGTGAATATTATGTTTATTAAAAAAGATATAATTACATTAGCATTAATAATAGCCACGTTTATTGTTTTAGTTGGCATATATTTCTACTGCAGCAAATCGCCAGATGTTGCTTTAATAAAAAGTGAACTTAATGGTGCAGTAAAATATGTAGGTTCAGAAGATGGAGACGTATTTTTGACCAGAGCGAAGTACAGGGATTTAAAGAGCTTAGCAAGCTTCGCCGACCTTATTGTTATTGGTAAAATTGATAAAAAGCCAACAGCTGATGAATTTCAGATGATAGTTGCTTCACCGGAGACAGAAGCTAGATTTGGCAAGCATATAAGAGAGGTTTCGGTAAATAAGGTAAAAGTTAAAGAAGTTATATACGGTAATGAAACTTCTGATGAAATAACGCTATTACAATTAGGACACCCTGATAGTGATAGGAATGAAACAAAAGTTAAGAAAAACAAAGAGACTATAATGTTACTTCGTGAAATCGACTTTAAAGGCGAAAAAGCATATATGTCTGTAAGTTTCGAGCTAGGTTTTTTTGATATTGATACAGACACCGACACTGTGATGTCTTACGATAATAAAGAAGTTGTTGCGATATATGACGAAAATAGCAAGCATGAATTTTTAAATGAGCTTAAAAAGATAAAGAATGAAACTGAAAGCTTAACTTTAGAGCAAAAAAGAAATGATTTGTATCAATATAATGAAAATTTGTTTAATGCTAATAACAGCGATATTCAATTAATTAATGAAGTGGAAAGTCAAGAAGAGATTTATAATGATGATGTTAATAACGAATTGAAAAATCAAGTAGAGTTTTACAATATTGAAAGTGATAATAACATAAATTTGGACAATGAAGTTTTTATTAACTAAATTCAGTAAGGAAAAATCCGTCGAACTCAAACGACGGATCAACTGTAGACAAATGATCTCGGGTTGCCGACAAGGGCGTTGTCAGCCTGAGGAACGCATACAATGCGTTCCATACAATGTGCCATTCTAATGCTCTTTTATGCCATTTTGAAAATAGATTTGTAGGGACCGCATTGTATGCGTTCCGCATTCCAAAAGGCATAGAGCAAAAGAAATAACGAATATAACAAAAAATGGCTGTCAACAAAGGTTGTCAACAGCCTGATCCGTCGAGCTCAATCGACGGATTTTTTGTTTAAAACTTAGTACTAGTCACTATTTTTA
>CAZJGG010000116.1:0-4868 GCA_964545475.1 uncultured Eubacteriales bacterium
AGGGCGTTTTCCTTTGCGGTTTGCGCCCTTGCTTTTTTGAAGATGAAGTGGTTCATAACGTCGTTTAGCATTGTGTTTAAAACAGCCACAACAGGTATTGCAATAACCATACCAACAACGCCGTAATAACTTCCGGCGATAGTTATTGAAAGAATAACTACAAAGGGACTCATGTTGAAAGAACCGCCGAAAAGCTTTGGTTTAATAATGTTTCCGTCAATTTGCTGCAAAATAAATAAAAATATTAAAACGGCAAGAGCTTTGTATATGCCATCAGTGAAAATTACAATAACAAATACGATTATTGTGCCAACAATTGCGCCGAAATAAGGGATAATGTTAGTAATCCCGGCAACAACCCCAAGGACAAAAGCATATTTTGTTTGAATTACCGAAAGCCCTGCAACTGATATTACACCTACAATAAGCCCATCAATTAATATGCAGTACAAAAACTTTTTAAAATATATATTTGTGCTGTGTATATATTTTATAATTATATTTGCGTTTTTTTCGGGGACAAAAACCTTAAAAAGCCTTGAAAAAAATAAACTTATGCTTTTAGATTCAAGTAAAATATAAATTGATGAAATAAGAGCCAGAAAGCCGTTAAAGACATAACTGGAAACGCCGATTATACCAATAAGCCATTCCCACATTGAGGAAAAGTTAAAGTTTTTAACCCCTATAAGGTCTAAAACGTATGGCACGGTTAAAGTTTGCCTAATGCCTTCTACATCAATTTGGTTGGATATTGCATCGCTTTCCAGAAAATCAGTTAAAAATACATTTACATTGTTTAAATAAACAGGAAGATTGGATATAAATTCTATGGTGTTTTTCGCAAATTCGGGAATAATAATCCTAAGCATTATAACTATTAATGCAATAAAAAGCGAGTACACAAGCAAAACGCTTAATCCTCTGGCTCTTTTGGAAACTAGTTTATAATTTGATTTAATAAAAACTTTTTCTAGAAAAGAACACGGAATATCAAGCAAATAAGCAATTACAAACCCGGCTATGAAAGGGGCAAAATAGCCGAAAAGCCTTGAAAAAAAAGACTGCACAACACTAAAGTTTGATATTAAAACATAAGTGATTATTGCTGCCAATACAAGGAAATAGTATGAAATCCACCTTTTCCATTCAAACTCGTTCATCAGCCGCATGTTATTCTCCCTCCGGCTCGTTTACTCTTGCCAGCAAATATAAATAATCGGACAAGCGGTTAATATAGTTCCTTGTCTCCTGGCATATTTCGAATTTTTCGCACACATCCGCAAGGCTTCTTTCGCTTCTTCTTGCAATCGCCCTGCAAATATCTATATGAGACGAAATTATATTAGCTCCAGTTAAAGTAAATTTTGTCCAGTTATAAGTTTTGCCCATTTTATCAATTTCTAACTCTAATTTTTCTGTTTCAACAGAATTTATTACATAATCCTTATTTTCAGGGTTATATACATGGGCACTTATTAAAATTATGTTAGACTGTATAGCTTCCAAAAAGGATTTAAGTAAATTATCATTATGCATTGCTTTTATAAGCCCCAAATAGGAGTTTAACTCGTCTAAATCGCCTAAAAGGCAAAATCGGACGTCATTTTTTTGTATACGGTCAGGACCGTTAAGTGTGCTTGTTCCGTTATCTCCTTTTTTTGTAGTAATATTCATAAAACACCCCTTGAATTAAAATAGGATATATAACTGCTCCAAGTATAACATTGTTTACCAAATTGTTCAATATATGAAAATTTTAAAAAATAACTAAATATAATAAAAAAATTTACCGATATAAGTTTATATACTGATTAATTAAAAAATATTTTATGAAAAGTGCGGTAACAGGGAGGTTGTAAAATGGTTTTTTCAACAAGGTCAAGAATGACGGGCTCATCAGGGATAGACGTTGAATCTATGGTAAGCTCTATCATGAAAGCAGAAAGTGTAAAATATGATAAGCTATTGCAAAAAAGACAGCTTATGGCGTGGAAACAGTCGGCTTATCTTGGCGCTAGAGACAAAATTAAAGAATTTCAAACAAAGTTTTTGGATTTTATGAATCCATTAACGAATATGCGTTCTTCAAGCACATATAATTCATTAAAAGTCAGCTTAAAACAAGATGGCAAAGAATCTACTGCAGCTACAGTTATAGCTTCTGGAGAAGCTAGAGCAGGGGTTACAAAAATTGATATTATAAACGTTGCAACTAATGACACTTACAAAACGTCTGGTATGAATGAGTCATTTGTAGGTAAGGAAGTTAGCGATATTGTTACTAATTTAACAACTGATACAGCGTTAAGATTGAGTGTTGACGGTGTATCTAAAATTATTCATTTTACACAACAAGAAATTGACGATATAAACTCTGCAACGCAAGTAAATGATAAATTCATGGAAACGCTAAACAAAAAGCTTGAAATTTTTGGCAAAGAAAATGTATTAACAGGCACAAATAATGAAATAAGGGAATCTAACGTAGTTAATGCTACCTTAAATGATGACGGCAAAGTGGTTATTAAAGCAAACAATGGTCATTTCCTTGCAGTTGAGCAAAACAGCGCAGATTTCGGCATTAATAAAAGCAAAATAACAAGCCTAAACGTTAATGCTTCAATGATAACTGTGTTTTCTGATATACCGGCAGGGGAAAGCACAATAACTATTAACGGCAAAAGAATTACGTTTAATTCCGAAGATACAGTTCAATCATTTATGGATAAGGTAAGCAAAGCAAACGCAGGTGTTAGGCTTACTTTTGACAAGTCATCTTCTAATTTTAAACTTGAATCAACAACATCAGGTAATGCCGGCAAAATCGTTATGGATAGTTCGGCGACAAGCCTTTTTCAAACCATGGGCTTTACAAACCAAGCTCCTGTTGATGCAACATATAGAATTAACGGCGGCGCTGTTTTAAGAAGCGGCTCTAATACTATTGAATATGAGGGTCTTAAAATAACGTTAAACGAAACTACAGAAGCAGATAAACCTCTTATTATAACAACTGAAAGAAACACCCAAAACGCTGTAGATGCTATTAAAAAATTTGTTGTGGGTTATAACGAGTTAATTGAAACATTAAGAGGCGAGATTACAACAAACCGCACAAAGAAAAGCAAATATGATTATTATGGACCTCTTACAAGCGATGAAAAGAAAAACATGACCGAATCTGAAATAAACACATGGGAAGCAGAAGCCAAAAAAGGCTTGCTTAACAGAGACTCGATACTTAATGGGTTTTTGCAAGAAATGCGTACTATGCTTTATAAACCAGTAGATTTGGGCAACGGCAGAAAAATGGCTCTTTACGACATTGGCATAACAACGTCAAGGTACACAAAAGACGGCGGAAAACTTATAGTTGACGAGACAAAGCTTAATAAAGCTATTGAAGAAAATATCGACGATATTATTACAATGTTTACTAAAGGTTCTGAATATGAAACATTTGATAAAAGCAACTATCAAAACCGCTTAGATACCGAAGGTCTCGCTGAAAGGCTTGCAGATATTTTAAACGCTACTATAGGCGCAAACGGTTCTATAACTGTTAAAGCCGGTACATCAGCAAGTGACCTTTCAAGCACCATGTTTATGGAACTTGGCGGTATGGATAAAGATATTTCCGAAATGAGAAAAGCTTTAGAAAAGAAAGAGGACAATTATTATGCTAAATTCGCCGCAATGGAAAATGCAATTAATAAGTCCAACCAACAAATGTCAATGCTTGACGGCTTCTTATACGGTGGGAAATAATATTAGGTGGTTAAATGTCTGAATTAAAGGCGCTTATAATAAAAAAGAACCAATTGCTTGAACAAATACTTAAATTAACAAAAGAAGTTCAGTTGGATCAAACGCTAGATTCTACCGATGTTTTTGTTAATTTATTAAACGGAAGACAGCCTTTGCTTGATAAAATTTCAGAGATAGAGCCGTTAATAAAAGCGCAGCGGTATATTATTGAAAAAGAGCCGGGCTTAAAAGAGCTTTGCAAAAAAACAGACGAAATTATAACTGAAATAAAAAGACATGATGAAACAATTAAAGTAATAGGTACCGGAATTATAAACGATATTAAAAAGAACATGAAAACAATGGCTGAGCAAAAAGCGGCTAACTTAGTTTATGAAAGCGGTTTTATGGAGAGTAGATCGTTTTTTGATAAAATGAAATAAAACAGGGGGTCTATTAATATGGAAGTTGATAGTCTTACTTTGGGAGGAACCGATTACTCCCAAAAGGTTGAACAAAGTCCTAAATTGACAAATGGAAATGCCAAAAAGGGCGAAGTTCAGGATGTTAACAAAGCATCTAACATAACAAAGGAAAACCAAGAAACAGACAAGAAAAAAGGCAAGGAAATTACAATTTTTGAGGAAGACATTGAAAAAACAATAAGCATGGCTAATAAAAAAATTGAGCCATTATTTTTGGAATTTCATTATAAAATTCATCAAAAAACAAATCAGCTTATGATTTCTGTTATCAACACACAAACTAAAGAGGTTGTAAGAGATATTCCACCGGAAAAAACACTTGATGCCCTTGCTAAAATGTGGGAGTTAACCGGCATTTTAGTAGACAAAAAAGGTTAAGCAACCACTGATTAACTTTTACCTATGATAAATCCCTCTTGCGCTTTTGCGCTTGAGGGAAATTTTTTTGTATTTGTTGAAAACATGTTATGTTTAGATTATAATATAACGTAGTCACAAGCTGCATAAACGCCTTATAGCTATTTGTTAGTATTTTTGTGATTGAAACAGGTGTTTTTGTTTACAAAGATATGGGGGTATATCTTTATGGGGAAAATAAAAGACGGGAAGCTTCTTTATCACTTAACTAAATTA
>CAZJGG010000117.1:0-4820 GCA_964545475.1 uncultured Eubacteriales bacterium
GGCTAGACTGCAACCAAACCAACAAAACAGAAGAGTACTCCAACGCCTTGGTGAAACAGTACACCTACGATGCTGCTAGCAACCGTGAAACTATGACGGTTACGGAGGGTGGAAGTTCAAAGCTTACTACTTACAGCTATGATGCTAACAATCGTTTGCTCCAATCTGTTGAAGACGTTGTCGGCGGCAGCGGAGCATTGAATGTTAAGAAGTACTTAAAATATGATTACGACAACAACGGCAATCAGTTAAGTAAGGTATCGTATCAATTAGCAGAAAACACAACAAGCCCGGCGGAATACGGCACGGTTCAGTTAGGGTACGCCGAAAACAGAGGCGAGCCAACAAACCAAAACATAAAAGACACGGAAGTGAACAGCTATAATGGTTTTAATCAATTAATTAGGGCGGATATAGGCTACACAACAGCGGAATACGCCTACAGACCCGATGGTTTGCGTGTGTCAAAAACGGTCAATAAAGAAACTACATTCCACCTTTGGGACGGAAGCAATATCGTTGCAGACTTGAACAGCAATATGTCGGTTAAGGATAAATATTTAAGAGGAATCAACTTAATTAAAAACAATTCTTCTTATTATATTTTCAACGCCCATGGCGATGTGGTACAATTAGCTAATGCAAGCGGTGCAGTGACCAAAAACTACAAATACGATGCTTTCGGCGTAGAAACAAGCATTGATGAAACGGACAGAAACCCATTCCGCTACTCAAGTGAATATGCGGATTTAGAGACAAATGCCATTTATTTACGAAATAGATACTATGTTCCATCTGTAGGCAGGTTTTTAATTGAAGATCCTATTAGAGATGGGTTAAATTGGTATACATATTGCGGCAATAATCCGATTCTATTTAGTGACCCACTTGGGCTTGCTCCAACACTTGATGAAGCAGCATTAACGGCAGAAGCAATATACTTATCTGATCCCCGTATAGCGGAACTTGTGGGTAACTGGGAATTTGTTGGCTTCTTATCAAATAGTGGCGAAAACGTAACTATGGGCTATTTTCGAAGAATGCTGGCAAACGGTATATTCGAATATGCTGTTGTTAATAAGGGAACCGCTTGGTATAACATGACAGATTGGGGTAATAATGCAGATGCATTTTTTGACATATCGGATGATATGTGTGCATCCGTTGATTATGCAAAACAATTTAATATAAAATATTCAAATAACGAGATTACATTTGTTGGTCATTCAAAAGGCGGCGGAGAAGCTATCGCTAACGCATTATCAACAGGAAGGGATGCCATAACAT
This sequence comes from uncultured Eubacteriales bacterium, assembly GCA_964545475.1. Classification (GTDB taxonomy): domain Bacteria; phylum Bacillota; class Clostridia; order Lachnospirales; family JAISER01; genus CAZJGG01. The sequence continues at coordinate 1,288 of CAZJGG010000117.1, forward strand.
TTAATCCCGCTCCTGTAAATATAAAGTCTATTGAAGAAAACTTCGGGATTGTTATGATGAATCCTTACATGGTTCAAAGCAATATAACAAATTATGTTGTAGAAGGTGATATTTTGAATAGAACTTTCGGCGATCCAACGGTGGGAGGTATTGTTTTCCTACCACAACAATACGGAGGGGATTGGTCTAATTTATGGCAGACAAATTTTGTTCAACAAATACAGAATCATTTAATGGATGCAGTTAAAAAGGGCATAAATAAAAAAGGTACTTGAAACAATCCAGGCGTTATAAAAAATCAACCAACAATAGGATAACATTATATTTACTTTGGAATCTTTTTTGTCTAATTACAGGGGGTGTCATTGGTCGTTCGATATGTGCGCAATGCCACCCCTTATGATGAAACATGAAATTTGAATCATGTCTTTTGTTTAAGATTCTTTATAAAATAATACCATGAATGGAGAAAATTTATTTATGAAATTATTTAAAATTCGCTTACCTGTTGTAATTATACTAATCTTAGGCTGTTTAGTTTTTAGCCGGTTTATTTACAAAATTTTTCCGGGGTTACTAATAAGCATGGGATTTGCATTTTTACCAAGCCCATTAAAGCCCGTGATAACATATGGCGAGTTTCCGTTTCGGTTGGTTTACGAATTAAATGACGAGCGAATCATTATTGAAGATACGATAGTATGTGAATATGATGGAATTAACATGGATGCAGGGCAAGGAAAATACCGCAAATGGAAAGCCAAGTTTTCATCTAATGGAAAAGAAGTGACTTACTTGGGTATTGTGTTATTAGAAGACGATGAAAAGACTATTTACATGTATGTAGGAAGTCCGGATTATTATATGGGTGACTGGATGAATTTAAGGCTGGATACTCCTGAGATTAATGACTTCAAAAATGTCATAACAATGATACCTAGTGAGGGGTATGGTGATATTATAGATGAAAAGAATCTATTAGAAAAATATAGTATAAATATAATAGAATGGGCACATGCCTCGCCAATAGTAAATGATTTTAAGTAACCATAATCAACCTCTCTACTGGGATTAAGCCAAGATCGTCTAGACTTACGTGTAATTGATAATACTATATAAAAAAGAGTAGAATATCAGAGTACTCCAACGCCTTGGTAAAGCAGTACACCTACGATGCTGCTAGCAACCGTGAAGCTATGAAGGTTACGGAAGGTGAAAGTTCAAAGCTTACTAATTACAGTTATGATGCTAACAATAGTTTGCTTCAATCTGTTGAGGACGTAATAGGCGGTTCAGTGAACATTAAGAAGTATTTAAAATATGATTACGACAACAACGGCAATCAGTTAAGTAAGGTATCGTATCAATTAGCAGAAAACACAACAAGCCCGGCGGAATACGGCACGGTTCAGTTAGGGTACGCCGAAAACAGGGGTGAGCCAACAAACCAAAACATAAAAGACACGGAAGTAAACAGCTATAATGGTTTTAATCAATTAATTAGGACGGATATAGGCTATACAACAGCGGAATATGCCTACAGACCTGATGGTTTCCGTATGTCAAAAACGGTCAATAAAGAAACTACATACCACCTTTGGGACGGCAGCAATATCGTTGCAGACTTGAACAGCAATATGTCGGTTAAGGATAAATATTTAAGAGGGATAAATCTAATAAAAAATAGTTCTTCCTATTATCTGTTCAACGCCCATGGCGATGTGGTACAATTGGCTAATACTGGCGGTGCAGTAACCAAAAACTATAAGTATGATGCCTTTGGTGCTGAAATAAACATTGACGAAGCAGACAGAAACCCATTCCGCTACAGTGGAGAGTATCTTGATTTAAGTAGTGGATTATACTATCTTAGATCAAGATACTATAATCCTACAATAGGTCGTTTCTTTGCAGAAGACAGCTATAAAGGAGATTCGCTGTATTTGCTTAGTTTGAATTTATATACCTATTGTTGGAATAATCCTATATCATTCGTAGATCCATCAGGAAACAGCCCTGAACGAATGTCAAAAAATCATCCAAAATGGTTACCAGACGCACGTTTTCAAGGTTGGATAAATTTTTCATTAGGTGGTGTAAAAGATGAACAGGGTATTTATCATCTAAGCCAAAACTATTGGCAAAGTATTTCTTTTGTGGGTTATAATGATTTATATGATGAAGGCTTTAATTTTTTCTCCAGCACATTCGGAGGTGGTATGGCACCTGACAAATTTGATTTTAATTATGACGGAGAGAATTATATCCTATGGGCATGGAAAGGTGACTACCTTAATTTGGGTGCAGGAGCAGAAATGGGCATCTATAAGGGCGGAGAACCGCACTGGTTTGTAGATAAAAGTTTAGCAATGCCCATGACACTACAATTATTAGATAAAGATAATAAGGAAATATTTAATTGGACACCTGAAGAGCTTAAGTGGTGGGTAACGGGATTTGATCCTTCAAAAAAAGGAGTCGGAGCTAGTGATTTGACAGCAATATTTACCATTGACTTTAGTGACAATAAGGAAATGTATAAAGCATTTTATGAAATGTGGCAAGACGACACACGTTGGACTTTTGATAATTACATAGCTAAATTCACTTTTTGATTGGGGCAAATAACTGATGAAAATACAAATTTTATTATTTATTCTGATAATGTTATTAAGTGCTTGTGTTCCTATGCATTCTAGATATGACGGAGATAGGGTAAAGACTAACGCAAGACTTGAGCAAGTCATTAAAGCAATAGAAAATAAAGACGAGAAATCGTTAAAATCTATGTTTTCAAAACGAGTGTTAGAAGAGACCGAAGATATCGATAGTGATATAGAATATTTGTTTAACTTTGTTCAAGGTGATATCGAGTCTTGGGTAAGGGAAGCCGGAGGTGTCAGTGGCTCAAAATATTATAATAGACTTGTAACTTATAGAACTCGGTTTAAAGTTACTACTGATAAAGAGACGTACATATTTTTGATTCTGGAGTATCCTACAGACAAAGATAACCCTGATAATGTTGGTGTTTATATGCTGCAAGTAATTAAAGAAGAAGACAAAAAAACACAATTTGACTTCGGTTTTGAAATAGTATGCCCTGGAATATATCGCCCTGAAAAGTTTGAAATCAACGACAACGAGTAATAAGACACAAAGAGAGCAGCCTATTTATTAAGATATGTAGGCTGCTCTTTTGTAACTTGATATTTATTTTTAATAGCGGCTTTAGCAGGTTGAACTAAACTAAATCAAATACGACTACTACAACAACGGACTGAAAAAGTCTGAAAGCAGCGGAAACTTTGAAATATTCTATGTGTATGACAGGGGCGGCAGGCTTGTTGAGCAGACAGAAAAAGGTAAAGGATTAGATACTTTAAAGAAGTATTCATATGATAATTATGATAACAGAATCGGGTTTACCCTTAATGAAAACGGTAATCAGGTAATAAATCAAAGCTACACATATACAGGCGACGGCATGAACAGGCTGTTTCAGGTTAAGGAAAATGATTCAATAATTGCCG
>CAZJGG010000118.1:0-4795 GCA_964545475.1 uncultured Eubacteriales bacterium
ACCGGATTTAGGGGCGTTTTTACATCGTTTTGAAATTTTTAATCAATATTCAACACGCCCTTAAGAAAATTTTCCGAAAAGACACTGAAATGGAGACTTTGAACAGGCTCTAAGAGCTTAATAAAGCTGTATTTTATATTACTATTTTATTAGAGCCTGTCTAAAATCTCGCTTTTGGTGTGTTTTCGAGCGAATTTTCCGAAGTGCTAGGAAGCGGTGAACGTTCATACTTTAAGAAGTATGGGCGTTTGCCGCTGACGCAGCAATTCGGAAAATTCGCCGAAAAGACGCCAAAATGGAGATTTTAGACAGGCTCTTAGGGGGGTACCGGTGAAAAAGTTATACTCAATAAAGACAAAAGCATTTGCCATTGTTGGTTTTGTCATGTTGCTCATTTTGGTGGCCTTTATTTCCATGTTCTCCAAAAATATGTTTAAACTGCTTGTGCAGAACGAGTTTGATACGTCAGAGCAGGACGGCAGAATAGCAAAGGGTATTTTAAATGCGTCTGTAGAAAATGCATCGGCCATTACAAGAGATTGGTCAAGCTGGGACGAAACATATCAATATGTTTTAGGCGAAAACCCCAATTACCCTAATGATATTTTAACAAATTACCCATTTTTGCTGCACAAATTTAATTTTATAATAATAAGCGATACACAAAACAATATTGTCTTTAACAAATTCTTCGACTTTGTTGAAGAAGAAGAGATGCAAGAACCTGAGGGCCTGCTAAATTTTTTAACCCCTATTCTTGCTGATGTATTGCCGGAATTTCAAGCCCATCATGATTACAGCTTTCAAAAAAAAGTCGGCAAGGAAGGTTTTTTCTTTGCAAACGGTGTTTGCTACTATATAGCCGTTCTCCCTGTTCTAACTTCAGATGAAACCTCAGATGTTGTAGGTACATATACCTTCGGACGAATATATGATGAGGAGCAAATAAACCGCATAACAAGTAACGAAAATATGCGCTTTACCTTGTCTGATATAAACAGCCCCGAAATTAAAGGCTTGAACTTAGAATTTAAAGATGAAACTGCATTTGTAACAAGTCGTAATACCATATATGCTTACGCCAAAACAGCCGACTTTTTTGGAGACGAAAGCATTGTTATCGGCGTGAAAAAATCACGTGCCCTTTACAATGACGGCGTTCGGTATGCTCTTATTACAAGCACTATGATTGTGTTTGGCATTTTCATGCTTGTTTTTGTTCTCTATTTCCTACTTGACTTATTTGTATTAAAGCCCATTCGGAAAATCAGCGGAGATTTAGAAGCCATTAATGATGACACCCTCACCGTTACAGGCAAGCACTACAACAGCAGCAAGGAGTTTGCTGCTTTGCAGGGCGTAATTAACCGGATGCTTAGCAGGCAGGAGCAGAGTAAACTAGCGCTTAAAATAGCCAATGATATGCTGACCGATATGGCATATTACGACAGCTTAACAGGGCTTTACAATATTAATAAATTTAAGATAGCAGGAGAAGAAACCCTAAAGCTATATCCGGATTTAAGCTTTGTTGTGATAAAGATTGATATACTTAACTTTAAGATTGTTAACGAAATGTTTGGTTTTGAAATTGGTGATGTAGTTGTTCAAGCCGTTGGCAACTACATTCAAAAGATAAGAGTTGAAAACGGGCTGGCCATTGGCGCTGTAGCCAGAATCAATGCAGATGAATTTATAATGCTTGATCTAGCGGCCGAAGAGGAAGGCGACAAGCGTGCCGAAATGCTTGAAAAAGGGTTTAATGAGCAAATTGGCGGTATACTTGGTAATCATCATATAGAGTTTCGATTTGGTCGGTATTATCTTGACAAAGGCGAGACCGACATTAACAGTGCTATTGAAAAAGCCAATATTGCCCACCGCATTGCTAAAACCCAGAAGAACCGCAAAACTTGCAATTATGATGATGCCTTTAAGCAGCGTGTTCTTCGGGAAACGGAAATTCAAAACAAGATGGAGGCTGCCCTTATAAATGAAGAATTTAAGGTGTATTTGCAGCCAAAATACAGCCTAGGCACTGAAAAAATTGTAGGTGCAGAGGCATTGGTGCGTTGGCAGGAATCGGGTGGCCGTCTAATTCCCCCTGGCGAGTTTATTCCGCTTTTTGAGCGAAACGGTTTTGTAACCAAGCTGGATATGTATATGTTTGAGCATGTTTGCGCAATGATTAAAAGGCGAATATCCGCAGGGCAACGTGTAGCTACTGTCTCTGTCAATTTTTCAAGGCTGCATCTTTTAAATGATAAGTTTGCCGAAACGCTGCTTGAAATCACAAGCCGTTATGGTATACCTCGCAAGCATATTGAAATTGAGCTTACCGAGTCGGTTATTTTTGACAATGAGGAGTTACTTAAAAAGCTGTTGAATGATTTGCATGACGTTGGCTTTACCCTTTCCATGGATGACTTTGGGTCGGGATACTCTTCTCTCGGGCTTTTGAAAAATCTGCCTGTTGATGTTGTGAAGATAGACCGGAGCTTTTTTACAGACGATATGAACAATAAAAGAGCAACAGCCGTAATTGAAAGCGTAATGCTGATGACGAAAAAACTTGGTATACAAACCGTTGCAGAGGGCGTCGAAACAAAAGAACACGTTAACTTCTTAAAAGAGGTGGGGTGTGACATCGTACAGGGCTACTATTACGCCAAACCAATGCCTATGGATGAATTTGAAAAAGAGTTGCAATAGCCATTATTTGTAAGCTTTGTTATACTATTAATCATGATTTTACTGCCTAAGAGCCTGTTCAAAGTCCGCTAAAAGCGAGACTTTGAACAGGCTCTTAACACGTGCATACACTATTTCTTATAACCAGACCTTTTACGTAAAGTAGGGTCAAGGATTTTCTTGCGAATACGTAAATTTAAAGGAGTTAATTCTACTAATTCATCACCAGCTATAAACTCCAACGCTTGCTCTAAGCTCAAAATTGTTGCAGGTGTCAGGCGCAATGAGTCGTCTGCCCCTGATGAACGCATGTTAGTTAATTGCTTCCTTTTGCAAACATTTACCTCCATATCTTCGCCACGAGCGTTTCTTCCAATTACCATGCCTGCATAAACTTTAACGCCGGGGGTGATAAATAACTCGCCACGTTCTTGGGCGTTGTAAAGCCCATATGCTACAGATTCTCCTGATTCAAAAGCTATTAATGAACCTTGGGAACGAAAGGCAATTTCTCCTTTAAATGGCGAATAACCGTTAAAGACAGCGTTCAAAATACCAGTACCCCTTGTGTCTGTCAAAAATTCAGAACGATATCCAATTATTCCCCTTGATGGTATAGAGAAAGTTAACCGGCTTGAACCTCCGCTTCCTGCAGACATAGTTGTAAGCTCGCCTTTGCGTGAGCCTAACTTCTCAATAACAACACCGACATATTCTTCCGGCACATCAACGGTAACAGTCTCCATAGGCTCACATTTTATACCATCTATAGTTTTATATAGCACCTCGGGCTTTGATACTTGAAATTCATATCCTTCACGGCGCATTGTTTCTATTAAGATAGAAAGATGCAGTTCTCCACGTCCTGAAACTTTAAAACTGTCTGCCGATTCAGTCTCCTCAACACGTAAGCTAACATCTGTGTTAAGTTCCTTAAAGAGTCTTGCACGTAAATGCCTGCTAGTTACAAATTTGCCTTCACTCCCAGCAAATGGGCTATCATTAACAATAAAATCCATTGTAATTGTTGGTTCTGAAATTTTATTAAAAGGTAATGCTTGTGGATTTGTAGAAGAGCACAGTGTATCACCTATGAAAATTTCTTCAATTCCTGCAATTGCAACAATGGCTCCAATTGTTGATTCCCTTACCTCAACGCGGTCAAGCCCACTAAACTCGTATAACTTGCTGATTTTAACTTTCCGTACCTTTTCAGGCTCGTTTGCGTTTACAATCGCTACCTCATCATTTACATGTAGCGTACCGTTTTCAACTTTACCAATGCCAATACGTCCAATATATTCGTTATAGTCAATTGTTGTAATAAGCACTTGCACATCTGCTTCTGGATCTCCTTGGGGGGGATTTATATTTTCTAAAATAGCGTCAAACAACGGTTTCATGTCCACGCCTTCTTCATCAATTTCAATAAAGGCAATGCCTTTTTTTGCAGAAGCATAAACAAAAGTGGAATCCAGCTGTTCGTCAGAAGCGTCTAGCTCCATGAACAGTTCAAGTACTTCGTCAATAACGTCCTTTGGCCTAGCCTCAGGCCTGTCCACCTTGTTAATGCACACCACAACCGGTAAATCCAGGTCAAGAGCATTTTTTAATACAAACTTTGTTTGTGGCATGGGTCCCTCAAAGGCATCCACTACAAGCACAACACCATTTACCATTTTTAGAACCCGCTCAACCTCGCCACCAAAATCTGCATGGCCTGGTGTGTCTATAATGTTTATTTTTGTATCGTTGTAAAATACAGCGGTATTTTTAGACAAAATGGTTATTCCGCGCTCACGCTCAAGGTCATTTGAGTCCATAACCCTTTCTCTTACTACTTGGTTTGCCCTAAATGCACCGCTTTGTTTTAGGAGTTCATCAACCAACGTAGTTTTGCCATGGTCAACATGAGCTATAATAGCAATATTTCTTATGTCATTTCTTGTTTCAATCACAAATTTTCCTACCTTCTTATGAAATCTATAAAATCTACCCATTATAACACATAAATATGATTTTGAAAATGTCGGAATAAATTACCTTTATGAAATAAAAGTTGTAACATTAATTGTCCATCAAAAACCTGATAAATGATTTTTAA
>CAZJGG010000119.1:0-4680 GCA_964545475.1 uncultured Eubacteriales bacterium
ATCTGAAATTTTCCCAATAAGGATTATTCAACACGCCCTTAATTGGAGGGATATTGTGAAACTTTATAAAACAACTACTTTATTAATTGCTATTCTGCTGCTTTCTGGCTGTAGCAAAACCCAACAAACAGCAGAGGAAAAGGCAATCGCTGTTGCGGTTGATTCTGCTACCATAAAATCAATTGAAAAAACTATTTCTTATCCTGGTCAGGTTAAAGCGTCGGAGCAAATTCCAGTTTCCGGTAAGCTTAGCGGAAAAGTTGATGAAGTCTTTTTTCAACAAGGAGATATAGTAAAGGCAGGAGATATACTATACACAATGGATAAAGTAGATTTGGAAAACAACATCAAAACTTTAGAAGCTCAGCTTGTAACTGCTAACGCCGCCGTACGCTCGGCACAAACAGGCGTATCAAGTGCTAACGGCAGCCAAACCCAAAGCCAAGAGTTGCAATCCCAAGGAACGGTTAACCAAGCCGAAAGCGCCTTAAAGCAGGCTCAAACAAGTGTAGAGCAATCTCAGCTTGCCATAGTTCAAAAAGAATTAGGTCTGCAACAAGCTCAAAACACCTATGATACTGCCTTTCAAACATATAACGACACAAAAATATTATTTGATGGCGGCGTAGTTTCCAAAAACCAAATGGATCAAGTTGAAACAGCCCTTAAAAACGCAGATACAGCTTTACAAGCCGCAAAATCTGGATTAGAGCAAACCCAAAACAGCTTGTATACGTCACAGGTTTCATTGGAGCAGGCTCAAAAAGCATATCAGCAAGCCCTTGATAGCAAAGCTATTGTAACAAATCTTTCTAACCCAGAAGTTATGCAGAGAGCACAAGATGTTTTAACTCAAGCGCAAGCACAAAAAAACAGCGCAGAGGTAAGTTTGCAATTAGCAAAAGAAAAATTGCAAGATGCCGCAGTGCGTTCTCCAATTGACGGCGTTGTAAGCAGCCGAAATATAGAACCAAAAATGATGATTTCCCCATCAACTGTTCCCTTTACAATTGTTCAGGCGGAAGCAGTTGAAATAAAAGTTAATATTACGGAAAGCATTTTAAACAGTCTTTCAGTCGGTCAAAAAGTAACAGTTGATATAAGCGCAGCAAGTGATTCATCTTATTTAGGAGAAATAATTCGCATAAGCCCTGCTGCAAATGATATAAACAACACATTTGAGGTTCGTATTGCAATGTCTAATGATAACAACGCAATAAAACCCGGCATGTATGCCGAAGTGTTTTTTGTTAAAGAGAAAGACGAGCAAGCATTTGTTGTTCCTCGCTCTGCAGTGCTTAGAGATGGCTTAAATCATTATATATATATTGTTGAAGCAGATATTGCCAAAAAAACTCCAATAGAAATAGGCATAGATAACGGCAATGAAATACAAATTTTAACTCAAATAAATGAAAATACACAAATAGTTGTAAAAGGTCAAAAATATTTGAAGGACGGCGCAAAGGTTGTTATTCAGCCTGCCGTTTCTTCGTGATGACAGGGGTGAAGAAACACAATGAATTTACCTGCATTTTGTATAAAACGCCCTGTCACCACTGTAATGGTGATTTTAATTGTCGCTATCCTTTCCGCCTTTGCTTTTACAAAAGTTCAGCTGGAATTAATGCCAGAAGTTAATGTAGGCATTGCAGTAGTTTCCGCCAAATATGACGGAGCAAGCGTAGAAGAAATGGAAACTCTTGTTACAAAGCCTTTGGAAAAAGCATTAGGCACAGTTAGTAACCTTAAAAAAATTAGCACCACATCTTCAAACGGTTCATCTACAATAATGCTTGAATTTATTGACGGCACAGACATGAACACTGCAACGCTTAAAATGCGTGAAAATGTTGATGCCGTACGTAAAAAATTGCCGTCAGGTGTAGAACCTAAAGTAATACAAATTGATCCAAATGTTAGCGAGACAGTTACTATCGGCGTAACAGGGCTTGAGCTTGATCAACTAAAAACTCTTTTAGATGATGAAATACTCAATAGATTTGAAAGGGTAGAAGGAGTTGGCTCTGTAAGCGATAGCGGCGGCGCAGAAAAGGAAATAAGCGTAGAAATATTACCAGATAAACTTTTGAATTATGGCATTTCAGCAACCCAAATAACATCAACACTACAGTCAGAAAATTTAAATACCCCAGGGGGTATGTTAAGCCAAGGTGAATATGAGTTACAAGTGCGCAGTACAGGAGAGTTTACAACCATTGCAGACATTGAAAACCTGCCCATTTTCACCCCTAAAGGCGGCACAATATTTTTACGAGATGTGGCAGTTGTAAAAGAAACTTATAAAAAAACCACTTCATACGCTATAATAAACGGCAATCCCGGCATTACAGTTGGCATTACTAAACAATCATCGTCAAATGCAGTGGAAGTAACCGATAACGTAGTAAAAGAAATTGAAAAAATACGTATAGACTATCCGGAACTTGAATTATCCGTTTTGGTTAATTCCTCTGGTTATGTTAAGTCACTATTAAATAACATTTGGATAACTATCGCTCAGGCAATTGTTTTAGCATTTTTAGTTCTGCTATTGTTTTTAGGAGATTATCGCACTTCCCTCATTATAAGTGTAGCTATACCGGTTTCAATCATTTCATCTCTAGGGCTTTTATACTTTTTTAATATGACATTAAACATGATAACTCTAAACGGCTTGCTAATAAGCGTTGGTATGCTTGTTGATAATGCTATTGTAGTTTTAGAAAGTATTACACGTTATATAGATGATGGATACGACCCCCGTGAAGCAGCAGCAAAAGGCGCACAAGAAGTTGCCACCTCTGTTATAGCATCAACATTAACAACAGTTATAGTATTTGTACCTGTATTTTTCGTAACAGGTCTCGCCGGTGCAATGTTTGGAAATATCGGTTTTATTATTGTGTTTTCACTGGTGTCTTCACTTGTAGTTTCTCTTACATTTGTTCCAATGGCTTGTTCTAGGTTTTTAAAGAAAAAAGACCCAAACCAAATCCTAGTTAAAAAGGAAACAAAATTTCAAAAGCTGCAGCAGAAATGGTCATCTCATTTTGATAAATTATCTGACGGTTACGGAAAATTGATTAATTACGCTTTACGCCATAAAAAGCTTATTGTTTTCTCCTTTTTAGGCGTAGTTGCTTTAACAGGCTCTGTTCTTAAAATTATGGGAACAGAAATGATACCGGAAATGGATCAAGGGTATATTAAAATTATTATAAAAACACCTATAGGTAGCCGTTTAGAAGAAGTTTCCACCGCAACAGACAGCGTACTTTCCATAATAGACGGTAACGCCAACATTGATGAAATCTCAGTAAAAGTTGGAAGCGGTTCTGCTGCCGGAGAAGCAGCACAAGTTAACGAATCTACAATTATATTAAAACTTCTTCCTATAAAAGAAAGAGCTAAAATTAATATTATAAAAGAAGAATTGCGGGAGCAAATAGGAGATATAGCCGGAGCAGAAGTTTCTTTATCATCTTATCAGCCTGGGCGCGGCGGCGTTGCGGATATGATGGCAACTAACACCATTAGTTTGTCTATATACGGCAAAGACAGTGAAGTTTTAGGGCAAATTGGAGATGATGTAGTTGAAAGGCTAGAGCTTATTACAAACTTGCGAAACATTGAAACATCATATCAAGAGGGCTATCCCCAAGCACGTGTAAAAGTAAACCGCAACAAAGCTGCCTCATACGGGTTAACCGCCTCAAATGTAGCCTCAACTGTTCAAATGGCAATAAGCGGACGTACAGTGACTACGTATAAAGTAGATGGCAATGAAATTGACATGGTCGTTAGATATAAAACTGACCGCTTAAACTTTATAAACGATTTGGAAAACTTAACACTATCCTCAAATACTGGCGCTATAGTTCCCCTTTCAGAAATCGCAACCATAACAAATGAACAAAGCCCAGCATCTATTACAAAGGAAAACTATAAAAGTTTCATTTCTGTAAGCGCAGACTTTGTAAACAGCGATATGTCTGCAATGTCTTCAACAATTAATGAAGTATTAAAAGATTATCCGTTCCCCAACGGCTACTATTATGAATTTACCGGCTTATACGTTATGATACAAGACTCATTTAAAGATTTAGGTCTTGCATTAGTCATAGGCTTATTGCTGGTATACATGGTAATTGCCTCTCAATTTGAGTCTATGGCATACCCGGGGACAATAATGTTTTCTATCCCCATTGCGTTTTCCGCCGGTCTGTTTGGCTTATTTCTAACAGGAGGAAAACTTGGAGTTGTAGCTTTACTTGGCTTGATTTTGCTAATGGGCATTGTCGTTAACAACGGCATTGTGTTAGTTGACTATATTAACATTAATCGCAAAGAAGGGCTAACCACCTTTGATGCCATCGTAAAAGCCGGGAAAGTACGTCTCCGCCCAATATTAATGACAACTCTAACAACAGTTTTAGGCATCCTCCCTATGCTGTTTGCCTCAGGGGATGGAAACGAAGTTCAGCGTGTCTTAGGCGCCGTCATGGCCTTTGGGTTAACATTCTCAACCCTTGTAACATTAGTTCTAATACCAGTTTTATATTTAATTTTGCATAATTTTCGCAAAGGAAAACTGATAAAATAAAATATTATGGTCTCAGATTAGTAGAGCAATTTGACAAAACATTGACAGGTGTGGAGCGGAAACAGCAAACGTTT
>CAZJGG010000120.1:0-4673 GCA_964545475.1 uncultured Eubacteriales bacterium
TATCTTACCACACGTTCTTTTATTTGTCAACATGTTTTTTAAAAAAGTTTTAAAAAGTTTTAAAAGGTTGTATTTTAGCCGATAATTTGGTATTATAAACACCATAATTACTTATTTTTATATACAAAGTTTTACGAGAAACTAAAAATTGAATAAAATAAATCAGAACATTTTAAAGAGGTAATGCAATGAAACCAAACAATAATGAAACAAAAATTATATTTGAAAAATTAAAACAAATTGTTTACAACAAAAAAAGCGAAGACCTTCCGGTAATGGATTTTTCTGAAGAGCTTCGCCCCATTGCAGACGTCAGCAACTTTTTAGCCTCGTGTGTTGAAGAAATTAACGCCCTAGCAAAAGATTTGTCCGACGGAAACATTACAAAAACTGCTCTTTCAAAAACAAACTACTTGTCTGGGCAGTTTAAAGAGCTTCAATCAAAGTTATTAAACATTTCTTGGCAAGCAAAGCAAATACAAAGCGGAGATTATGAACAAACTCTTGATTATTTCGGTGATATTTCTGAAGCTTTTAACAATATGACAAAAACTCTTAAAACTCGTGAAGCAGAATTAAATTCTCAAATTGAAGAGAATAAAACCGTATCCGAGAATCTGCTTCAACTTTTTTCTTCTATGAAAACCCTTCTAGATAATATAAGCGAAAAGGTTTACGTAACAGATTGCTGCACAAAGAAATTTATATATATGAATAGAGCTGCAAAACAAAATTTGGAGCATTATGGGGATTGCCTTTTAAACAACAATTGCGCTCTTTTTAACCATATTAATGCATATGGCATTGATGAGGAAGACGGAAGCCTTCATTCATATGAGTTTTATTGCAAAAATTCCGATTCTTGGCACGGTGTAAAATCAAGCAAAATAAATTGGGCTGGCAATGTTTCTGCTTATGTTCATGTTGAAAAAGATATTACTAACGCTAAAGAAAAGGAAAACTTAGAAAAAATCGCCTTTAAAGATGCTTTAACAGGAGCTTTTAATAGGCGCTATGGCATTGTCACTCTTAATTACTTTTATAAAGCAAAAGTTCCAACGGCAATTTGTTATTTTGATTTAGACGGTTTAAAATCGGTTAACGATCAATACGGTCATGGTGAAGGAGATAAATTTATAAAGACAATCGCCGGTATTATGTCTTCTTCTTTAAGAAAAGACGATGTTTTCTGTCGTTTTGGAGGCGATGAATTTGTTATAATTTTAAAATATGCAACTCCTGTTTCTCCTAAAAAGGTTGTTAATAAAATTTATAACCGTATTAATGATTTGAACAAAATAACCGATAAACCATATAAGTACTTATTTAGTGCCGGAACAGCGTATACCGACTTTTCAGATGATATGACAGTTGAAGAACTTATCAAACAAGCCGACAGCAGAATGTATCAACATAAGAAATCCAGAAAATCAGTACGGAATAATTAATTAACCGTAACAAAGCAGTTTTTTTATATTGCTTTAGAACCTGTATTCATTAGTGGGTTGCCCGAATTTAACAGCGATTTTTCGTCATCCACATTGCGGCGGCGAAGGCATAATAAAACAAATTATGGCAAGCCGCCGCAACAAAAAGTTGCGGAACGATCGCATTCAAAAACTGGTAACATCAACAGCTTATTGAATGCAGGTTCTTATTTATGTTGCATTTAGGGAGGATATGTTATGAAAAGTTTAAAGACAAAAATTATCACTGTTGTATGTTTACTGGTCGTTTTATCACTATCTGTTGTTGGTGGAGTCGTTTCTACTCTTATGTACACAACATCTGTTAGCACATTAAAGCAGACAATGACTGAAACAGCCGCAATAACTTCTGAGTACATTGACAAAACTGTTGAAGTTTACCGTTCTATCTTAGTAGAAATTTCACTTCTAACAAGGCTCACAAATGACCAGTATTCCCCCGCAGAAAGAGGACAAATTTTAAAAGATAAGTGCACTTATTACAAATTCGATGACGCCGGCTACATAACCCTTGACGGTATTTCTTATCCGAATATGAATGATTTGTCTAACAGAGATTATTTTAAAGCTGCCAAAAATGGTTCGTTTTACATAACCGAGCCGTTTTACTCCGATATCTATAAAGACATGATAGTAGTTATGGCAGCACCGGTTATGAAAGATAACAAAGTTGATGGCGCTGTATATTTAACAACAAAAGCTAACTTTTTATCCAACATTACAAATTCTATTAACATTGGAATTAGCGGAACAGCGTTTATCTTGGATTCTAAGGGTACATTTATTGCTAACCAAGACCATAACGCCGTTTTAAATAAAACCAATTTAATTGAACAATCAAAAAACGATTCTCAGAATAACGGCCTCACCGATATTGAGAAAAAAATGATAAACGGCGAAACCGGCTTCGGCAACTATATGCTAAACGGCACCAATTATGTTATCGCTTATGCGCCTTTAAAAGAAGGCAATAACTGGTCAGTAGCTGTAACGTCAAATTCTGCCGACTTCTTACAAAGCACATATGATGCAATTTATTTAACAATCGCTTTAGTTATTTTGGCGTTAATTGCAGGGATTGTTGTTTCTATTATTCTTTCCAATTCTATTATTAAACCTTTAAAGAAAACAGAAAAATCCGCAGTCGATATCGCAAACGGAAACTTAAACACTAATTTACAAATTAAAGGGAACGATGAAATTGCCTCATTAGGCAAATCCTTTTTAAAGGTTAAAGATAACATATTATTGCTTACAGATAAACTTAACTTTGTCTCAACAGAAATAGCCAAAGGAGATATAGAAGCAAGAATTGACGAAAGCCTGTTTGAAGGAGACTACAAAGTTGTTGCCGAGTCCATAAACTCAACAATAGATTCTCTTATAATAGATACTTTAGTTATTTTATCTGCCTTTGATGCTTTAGGTCAAGGAGATTTCTCCCATTCAATTAAAAAATTCCCAGGCAAAAAAGCTATCGCCAATGAAAAATTTGAATCTAATAAAAATATTTTTGTTTCCGTTAACAATGAGGTTAATGAACTTATCGCTGCTGCAATAGAGGGCAAGCTTAACACCCGAGCAGACTCAAGCAATTATAAAGGAGACTGGTCTAAACTAATTAACGGCGTTAACCATTTGCTAGACACAATTATAAACCCGATTAATGAAGCAAATTCCATTTTGCAAAAGCTTTCTAACGGAAATTTCGATGTAACTGTCAGCAAAGATTACAAAGGTCATTTTGGTGAAATGATGAATTCTTTTGATATTATGGTAACTTCAATTAAATCTTACATAACAGAAATAACAACAATCCTTGAGTTTATTTCCTCAAGAGATTTAACCCACACTATTTCCCGGGAATATGTTGGTCAATACAACTTAATTAAACTTAGCATAAATAAGATTGTAAACACTTTAAGTGATACTATCAACGAGATAAAAATTTCAGCAGAAAATGTCCTTGGAGGAGCAAGCCAAATTTCTGATTCTTCAATGAACTTAGCAAACGGCGCCTCTATGCAAGCAACTACTGTAGATCACCTTAATATGTCTATAGTTTCTATAAATGACCAAACAGGAAAAACAGCAGAAGAAGCCCAAGAAGCCCACGATTATTCCATTCAGTCCATTGAAAATGCAAAAAACGGAAACGACGAAATGCTTAAAATGCTTACCTCTATGCATGAAATAAAAGAAGCTTCCAGCAACATTTCCAAAATTATTAAAGTTATTGACGATATCGCTTTCCAAACAAATTTACTTGCACTTAACGCCGCTGTTGAAGCCGCAAGGGCTGGCGCTCACGGCAAAGGCTTTGCCGTAGTTGCAGAAGAAGTTCGCTCTCTTGCAGGCAGAAGCCAGCTAGCTGCAAAAGATACATCAGCACTAATTGAGGATACTATTAAGAAAATTGGAGACGGAACTCAAACCGCACAACTCACTGCTGATTCGCTCCAAAAAATAGTTGACAACATTAACTCTGTTTCTCAAATAATTGACAGCATTTTTAACGCTACTAAAGAGCAAGCCGAAGGTATTTCCAATATTACCGAAGGCATCGGTGAAATATCAGAGGTTATTCAAAAAAACTCATCAACTTCTGAAGAAACCGCCGCCGCCGCAGAAGAACTTAACAGCCAGGCAATCCTCCTTGCGCAAATGGTTAATAACTTCAAGCTTAAACTGTAGCTCTAAAATTATTATTTAAAGCGATTTAAAAAATTACTGCAAATTTTGGAAAAATTATAAACAGGTGTGGAGCAGGAACAGCGGAGAATCACTTGCTGTTCCTGCTCCACACCTGCCAACATTTTGTCAATTTGCTCTACTAGAAGAAGTGTGCGCGTTTGCCACTGATAGTATTTCCAATTTAAAAGGTTTTCTTGTACAACAGCGTAGGGAGTGACATTATAGCAATTTGTTTTATGCCTATCATAACCTTTTGTTGGAAATAGATTTTATGCGTTTCCAGTCATTTTCATTAAACGCAGCGTCACTTTCTGATAATTTATCTACATTTTCGTAATAAAACTTTTGCAGCATTATATATCTTCTTACATCATCTAAAGCCTCATCCGGCAATAAATCTATTTCCTTTTTTAAATTATCTCTTGATATCACTATACACACTCCTCGTATAATATGTTTTGTTAGACAAATTAGTTAGGGTATCTAGTCAAA
>CAZJGG010000121.1:0-4542 GCA_964545475.1 uncultured Eubacteriales bacterium
ATCTGAAATTTTCCAAATAAGGATTATTCAACACGCCCCTTAATTGCTGCGTCAGCGCCAAACGCCCATACTTATCGTAGTATGAACGTTCGCCGCTTCCTTGCGATTCAAAAAATTTGCTCGAAAATCCACTAAAAGCGAGACTTTGAACAGGCTCTTAAATTTATGTGGTTAAGAAGTATATATCATAAATAAAAATATCAAAAATGGAGTTCGCAATTTCATAAGTAGGGCGTTTTTACATGGTTTTGAAATTTTTTAGTTAATATTCAACACGCCCAAGTAAGTTGCCAAATTTAAACACCACCGCTATAAAGTTGTTGTAAAATATATCCGATATAATACGTAGTGGCAAGGAGGCAAACTATTCAAGGAGGGATATATTTTGAAAATTGAGTCAAGCACAGTAAACATGAAGTCTACTCAAAGCACTGTAGTTAAAACAAATCTTTTAATCACACGGTCGACAATGACCGGTTTATCCCAGGAAGACTTACTGGGTCTCAGCGGAACAGGACAAGAAAGCAATGAAGACAAAGACAAATTGTCAATTTCTAACATGGCGAAAGAGCTCTTAGATTCGTCTAAAATAAGCAAAGATAACCTTGCTGTTTTAACTGACGACGAAATTAAAGCCGCTTACAAGGATTACAAGCAAGAACTTGAACTTAATCTTCTTGAACAAATGTTTTTTCAACTTACAGGCAGGCGAATTAGACTAAAGGTTTTTACACCGGATTTAATGGCAAGGAAGAACAACACGTCTATCATTCCCGGTGCTATTGCAAGGCCAGTTACATTAACTTTAACAACGCAAAAAGTTGAAATGGAACGGTATGAAAGCCAGTCTATGTCTTTTGAAACACAAGCAACAGTAAAAACATCTGACGGTAAGGAAATAAACGTTGACATATCACTGTCTATGTCTCAAGAATTTTATGAAAAAGTAAGCCTATCATCAACACAGCTACGGTTTTGTGACCCCCTTGTTATTAACTTTGATGCGCCAAGCGCCGCACTTTCCGACACAAAGTTCGCTTTCGACCTTGATTGCGACGGCACAGAAGACCAAATTTCCCAGCTTATGAAAGGCAGCGGATATTTGGCGCTTGACTTAAACGAAGACGGCGTTATTAACGACGGCGGAGAGCTTTTCGGCGCAAAATCCGGCGATGGCTTTGCGGACTTAGCCAAATATGATGCAGATAGCAACGGCTGGATTGATGAAAACGACGAAGTTTTTAACAAGTTAAGAGTATGGCATGTAAACGACGAAGGTGAATACAAACTTGTAGGTTAGGAGAAATGGGTATAGGCGCAATATATTTAGGCAATGTTTCTACTAACTACAACTTGCGTGGAAACGAAGGCGTAAACGGTGCAATTAGAAGCACCGGCTTTTTCTTAAAAGAAACCGGCCAAGCAGGAACAATGCAGCATGTTGACTTGACAGTTTAAAAACATATCTCTATAATATTAAGTATAAACAGCCCGCAAAGATATTCCCTTTGCGGGCTTATTTCGGAAGTGATTTTTTGGCGATTAAAATATCAGTAAGAGATTTAGTGGAATACGTTTTGCGCTCCGGGGACATAAATTCAAAGCTAGTAAGCCAAAACCGAGCCCAGGAAGGCAGCCGTATTCACTCAAAAATACAAAAACAAAGAATAAAACAAGCCAAACTTCAAGACGAGGTTTACGAAAAAGAGGTTTTTCTTTCCCACAGTTTTGAATATAAAGGCTTTGAATATAAAATCGAAGGACGAGCAGACGGTATCTGGCATAAAAAAACAGGTGATATGATTGAGGAAATAAAATCCACCTTAAAACCTGCCGCATTAATAGAAAAAAACGAAGAAAGCTGGCACTTTGCCCAAGCGAAATGTTACGCATATCTATACTGTTTAAAAAACAGCCTTGATACAATTTCTATTCAAATAACATACGTTAACGTTGAAACATTAGATTCCGTATGCTTTAATTTAACTGTTACATTTACAGAAGCGGAGTCATTTTTTTATGATGTTATTAATAAATATACAGTTTTTGCCCAATGCGATATCGATAGAATTTCAGAGCGAAATGAAACTGTTAAGGCATTAAACTTCCCTTATGAATCCTATCGCAAAAATCAGCGTGACTTTGCCGTAGCTGTTTATAAAACAATTTGTGCTGGCAAAAAGCTGTTTGCACAAGCCCCAACTGGAACAGGCAAAACAATCTCCACAATTTTCCCTTCTTTAAAAGCTTTAGCAGAGGAACGTGGAGACAAAATATTTTATGCAACAGCAAAAACAACAACTAGGCAAACAGCAGAAGAAGCATTTTTTCTTATGAGCAAAAAAGGGCTAAAAGTCCGCACTGTTACACTTACTGCAAAAGACAAAATATGCTTTTTAGAAAAAAGGGCGTGCAACCCCACAGACTGCAAATTTGCCGAGGGGCATTTTGATAGGGTTAACTCTGCAATTATTGATATTATCACAAATGAAACCCAAATTTTAAGGTCAACTATAGAAGGATACGCTTGGAAGCATAAAGTTTGTCCTTATGAATTTTCTTTAGATGTTACCCTTTTTTGCGACGTTATAATTTGCGATTATAATTATATTTACGATCCTACCGCAAGCCTTAAACGGTTTTTCAGCGAGGATGCAGCCGGAAACTATATTGTTTTACACGATGAAGCCCACAACCTTGTAGACAGGGCAAGAGAAATGTTTTCGGCCGAACTTAAAAAATCCCAGTGCGTTTCAATAAAAAAGCTGTGCGCAAAAAAAAGCCTTCCCCTTCATAAAGCCGTTGGTAAAATTATAAGCTGGTTTAAAGACATTGAAACGGAAGACGGGGTTACAACAACAAAAAATGCGCCGGATGATTTAAAAATGCTTATTTACGGTTTTGTGGAAGCCTTTGACAGAGTTTTATCCAGAAAGCCTGAAGAAATTGAGGCTTTAACTGATGAATGCACAGAGTTTTATTTTCTCCTTAAAGACATGTTAAGAGCATACGAATATTTTGATGAGCGTTATGTCTTTTATATTGAATGTCAAAAGAAAGAAATGACGGTGAAGCTATTATGCCTTGACCCCTCTTTTCTTCTTGGAGAAATACAAAAAAATATGTTAAGCACAATATTTTTCTCTGCAACTTTAACACCTATAAATTATTTTAAACAGGTTTTAGGGGGAAGCCTAGAAGACTTTGAAATCGCACTCCCATCCCCATACTCCTTTGAAAATTTTTGCCTGCTTATTGATAATTCCATAAACACCACATATAAAGAAAGGCTTAACAGCTATGAAATAATAGCGGACAGGTTATTTTCCTTTATTTCAGCTAAAAAAGGCAACTATTTCGTGTTTTTCCCTTCTTATATATATATGCTGGAGGTTTACGAGGCTTTTTCCGATAAATTCCCGGAAATAAAGACAGTTAAACAGACCCAGGATATGACAGAAGAAGAGCGAGACATTTATTTAAATAATTTTAATGTAGATAATGAAGAAACTCTTTTAGGATTTACGGTTTTAGGCGGCGCTTTTTCAGAAGGAATTGATTTGGCAGGGGAAAAGTTAATTGGCGCATGTATTGTAGGGGTTGGGCTTCCTATGATTACAGAGGAACGCAATGTTATGAGGGATTATTATAAAGAGCAAGGGCTAGACGGCTTTAATTACGCCTACGTTTACCCCGGTATAAACAAAGTAATGCAAGCCGCCGGAAGAGTTATAAGAAGCGAAAACGACAAAGGCACGGTTTTGCTTATTGATTCACGCTTTTTAAACAGCCTATATAAAGGTCTTTTCCCTCATGAATGGCGGCATTATAAAAAAATTACTAACAGCAACTTAAATAATATATTAGATGAATTTTGGAGTAATACGCCCGTTTTATAAAGCAACAATAAGAGCCTGTTCAGAATCTCGCTTTTGGTGGATTTTTGCGCAAATTTTTTGAGCCAACCGCTAAAGTGGTGTCTTATGGACGTGATGAATATTGATTAAAAAATTTCAAAAGGATGTAAAAACGCCCCTTATTGCAAGGGAGTGGCGAACGTTCATACTTGAAGAGGTAGAGCAATTTGACAGAACATTGACAGGTGTGGAGCGGAAACAGCAAACGTTTCACCGCTGTTTTCCCGAACATAGCTGTTTATGTTTTTGCAAATAGCTATATGGGCGTTTGCCGCTGACACAGCAATTCAGAAAATTTGACGAAAAGGCACTAAAATGGAGACTTTGAACAGACTCTTATAAATCCGATAGCATTTTCATTCCTATTCGGTCGCTGGAAAGCTCATGGTTGTGTTTTTGTCATCTTCGTTAAGCGGCTTGTTTTTGATTTTTAACGTGGTGTTATAGAGTTAGGTGAATTTTTGTAATACCTTGAAAACCAGAATCCGCCCATATTTTAATTCGTGCCCAAATATATATACCAGATTCTTTATAAAGCTTAAAATTATGCATCTTGCCATTACAAAAAGCGAGATAGATTACTTTTCTTGTTTTCTTGTCAAATTGCTTTATTTGTCCGTTTTAC
>CAZJGG010000122.1:0-4504 GCA_964545475.1 uncultured Eubacteriales bacterium
GGAAAATTTCAGATGTAAAAACGACCGGATTTAGGGGCGTTTTTAGATCGTTTTGAAATTTTTTAATCAATATTCAACACGCCCTATAAAAGTGATACTTGTTTTACAAAGTCTGTGAAAATCTCATTAAGTATGCGTCGGGTCTTGTACTAATTTTCCTGTATTCCAATTCCCGTTAATTTCTTCTAGCATTATTTTACTAATTAAAAGATAAACCGCCCGAAAAAACGGGCGGAGAAATTAAAATCCCAGATACAAACATAACAGCGACATTGTATTTTCAATAGCTTCGTAATTGGTTCTTTCCATGCCATGGCTTGCTGCAATACCAGGGCCGATAAGAGCGCCTCTAATATCGTTTCCGGCACGTAATGCGGCGGTTGTGTCGGAACTGTAGCTTGGATATATATCCACGGCATATTGCAGTTTATTATCTTTAGCAAGCTTAATAAGTTGGCTGGTAAGGGCATAGTCGTAAGGACCGCCGGAATCTTTTGCGCAAATGGAAACATCGTATTCAGAGCCGTTTAAATCGCTTCCGACACAACCCATGTCAATAGATATAACTTCGCTTACCCCTGCCGGGATATAGGAAAGCCCATGACCGACTTCCTCGTAGTTGGAAAACATAAATTTTACGTTATATTTAGGTAAAATTTTAGCTTCTTTAATATGCTTTAAAATGCCGAAAATAATAGCAACGGCAGCTTTATCATCCAGAAACCTTGATTTAATAAAATCATTTTTTGTTATCTCAGTTTTAGTGTCAATACAAATAAAATCTCCTGCGGAAATACCTAAACTTAAAACGTCTGCTTTTTTCCTTACTTTTTCGTCTAATCTTATATGCATGTTGTTTTCGTTTCTCTGCTCTGTACCAGCTTCCTTAAAAACATGGCTGGAAGCGTAATTACAAAGCACAGTTCCCGTAAACATTGCGCCGTCTCTTGTATATATTTTGCAATACTCCCCGTCGAGGGTTGGAATTGTTGGAGAACCCACAACCGTAAACGCAAGTGTGCCATCTTCTTTAATGGAGCGCACCATAAGCCCTAAAGTATCAACATGGCAGCTTATGCATATAGTCTTTTCGCTGGAGCCGGTAATGCTAATATTTCCTGCGCCTTTTTTAGTTTGGGAAAAAGTGTAGCCGAGAGCTTTTGCGTTAGCGGCGATTTTTGCCATAGCTTTATCTGTAAAGCCCGAAGGGCTATCAATTTGTAAAATTTCTTTTAAAACATTAAGAACATATTTTTTGTCAAAACTCAATGTCAAAACCTCCAAATTATTGTTTAAAATTTGTTTATAAATTAAATTATAGAATTAACCACTAAAACTGTTTAGCGAATATTTGTTCAAATTTTGTAAGCAAAACAAAATTGCCACGAACTTTAAGCTGCCCAACCATAAATGCTTTTTGCGCCGTAATTTTGCCTTTTAAAATGTTTAACCAAACTCCTGCATCTGCTAATATAGTGATGTCTGGACTATCAGCCTGTCCGTCGGAATAAGAGCACTCGGTGTTTTGAATTGTTAAAAACCCGGTAATTGTCTCTTCTCCAGTAATATAAAGCTGAATTATTTCGTTTACACCTCCGGCAAGATGAGGCTGGAAGTAGTGGGGCAGGCTTGAAGTTAATTGATGGCATGTCTTTTTTCTAGGCATAACAGGCGCTTGTTGCTCTTCAAGCTCTACATTTAATATTTCTTCAAGTTTTGGCTGTGGAGTTTGCAGTTCTTTTTCTTTTTCTTTTTCTGTAAATTTCTCTGCAAAAAGCTTTGCAATTTCATTAATTTCTTCTGCCTGCTTTTCGTCGAATTCATCTAGTTTAAGTTTTTCATAAATATCAGAAACAGTGGTTTTAGCTTTATTATGGGTTGGTTTATTAGGTTTAGATAAAAGGGACTCAAGAGTGCTAACATCCAAAGCATTTGGCTTCGGTAATACAAATTTCCTGTTTTGTCTTGAAATTCTGTAAAAATCTTCGACTTGCTTTTCAATATATTCCTTTGCTTCGGGTAAAATTTCAGTGCCTTCCATATGGATTTTGCCTATTGCGAGCCTAATACTATCCAGCCCACCAAAATGCTGCAAAACACCGGAATAATAATTAAAAGCACCGAAAGTACATCCGTCAGTTGCCATAAGGGCAACCATACAGTTTTTACCCTGCAATGCATCAATATATAAGGGATTGCTTAAATATTCAAAAAATGTATGAAAAGCCGCACCGTAGCAAAATTCCGAAACAGAAGCCCCAAAGACAACTCCGTCGCTTGTTTTTATTTCGTTAACAATGTCGGAAACAGTTCCTGTTTCAAACCCGTCATAAAGAGGGATTTGTAAAAGAGCTAAATTATGTTCGGAAGCAGTAACCCCTAGCTCTGAAAGAGTTTCGGCAATTACGGATATTATGCTGGTTAGCCCGTGATTATAATTTGGCATTGATCCGTTTATTATGGTAATTTTCATTTGTTTAACCTCCCGATGCGGAAATAATCTTTTATTATCGAAAAAGGCTCTTTTACATAAGCGGCAATTTTTCTTATATCAGGCGGAACATTTGAGGCTTTTCCGCTTACATTTTCTAATATGTTTTCAGCAATAAGCATAGAACGAAACATATGAAAATCGCTTGTAACAACAATTACACTGTTAAAATTGTTTTTTTCAAGTAATTCTTTGGAAAACAAAATATTTTCATATGTACTGCCTGCGTTGTTTTCCAAAATTATATCGTTTTCGTTTGCTCCGTTTTGAATAAGCCATTCCATCATGGACTGGGCAACGGTAATATTGTCCCCAGGGCCTTGCTTTCCTGAAAGAATTATTTTATTAGCATAACCGCTTTTATAAAGTTCCAAACCTTGGGAAAGCCGCTCAGAAAGCCAGTTCCCCGGAGTTACACCGTTTTCCAGAGAATGCCCCAAAACAAGGATACAATCGGATTTTTGCGGAACATAGGAGCTTTTGCTTGAAAACACAATACAAATCATCAAAATTATAGTTATTGAGAAAGCATACAAAAAGCTTATTATAAATTTTTGACCTCGCAATATAAATCATCCCGAACAATTTATTATAAAACACCACAAAGAATTATAGCATATTACCCTTTTATTTACAAATATAATTATATATAGTAATATTAATAAAAAATTAATTGCCCTAGGAGTGTTTAAATGAAAATATGCTTAACAGGAGGCGGAACGGCAGGCCATGTTACGCCTAATATTGCTCTTTTTCCAAAGCTAAAGGAAAAAGGCTTTAATATATTTTATATCGGAAGCCGCAACGGAATTGAAAAACAGCTTATAGAGGCCGAAGGAATTGAATATAACGCAATATCTTCCGGCAAGCTCCGCAGATACTTGGATTTTGAAAACGTTAAGGATATTTTCAAAGTAGTAAAAGGCATAGGCGGCGCTTATAATATCCTTAAAAAGCAAAAGCCTGATATTATATTTTCAAAGGGCGGTTTTGTAACTGTTCCTGTATGTGTCGCAGGGCATTTATTAAAAATACCTGTTGTTATTCACGAGTCTGATATTTCGCCGGGGCTTGCAAATAAAATATCATTAAAATTTGCAAAAGCGGTTTGCGTTTCTTTCCCGGAAACTTTAAAGCACGTTAAGGACAAAAACGCCGTTTTAACCGGCACACCTATTAGAAGCGGGCTTTTTACCGGGGATAGGCAAACTGGGAAAAAGCTTTGCGGTTTTACAGACAATAAGCCGGTTATATTAGTTATAGGCGGCAGCAGCGGTTCTGTTGCAATTAATAAAAGCATTTACAACTCTATTGGGGGGCTTTTGAAAAATTATAACGTTGCCCACATATGCGGCAAAGGCAATTTAAACCATCAATTAAACCCAAAAGGTTATAAACAGTTTGAATATTTGTCAAACGAGCTTCCTTCGGTTTTAGCCCTTGCAGATGTTGTAGTTTCAAGAGCCGGGGCAAACGCCATTTTTGAATTTTTAGCTCTTAAAAAGCCAAACCTGCTTATACCCCTTACAAAAGCGGCAAGCCGGGGAGACCAGCTTCTAAACGCTGACTCTTTTAAAAAACAAGGCTTTTCCCATGTTTTGCATGAGGAAGATTTAAACGAGCAAAGCCTTGTTAATGCAATAGACAATTTATATAATAACAGATATAAAGTTATAGAAAAAATGAACCAAAGCAAAACCTTAAATTCTATTGATGAAATAATAAATATAATAACAAAACAGCTAAATCTGTAAGTAAAAATCCCTATCTATATGGTCAGGCTGTTGACGCATTTGTTGGCGGCACGGAACGCATACAATGCGTTCCCTACAAATCTATTTTAAAATGGACATAAAAGAACATTAAATGCCATATTGTAGGGAACGCATTGTATGCGTTCCTCAGGCAAACAACAGCCATTGTCAGCAGCCTAAGACCATTTGTCTACAATCTGTCCCTATTTTATAGGGCTTTTTTTATTTAACAGCTACTTTACAACACTTAGAGCAATTT
>CAZJGG010000123.1:0-4357 GCA_964545475.1 uncultured Eubacteriales bacterium
CTATTTTACATCGGGGGCAACCCTTTTTCTATGTGTCCTTGGATTGACGCTTACGCTGAATGTGGGTTTAAAGTGCTCAGAATACTAAAATAAGCATAAAGAAACCCCCATGACCTCCGACAATGCCGGAATCATGGGGTTTCTTTATCTTACCTATCACGGAGAAAGAGTTCCATTTCGGTCATCAGCACTCCGTAACGCTGATGAAAATGACGGAGAAGGAGCAGAGCTTTATTCATCAGCACATGAAAATTTGCTTAAGATTGTGGTAACCAAGTAAAAAATTATGTAATACTAAAAAAAGAAGAGGAGTTTGGGCTAAAGTAATTATGTAAGATTATCCGAGAGAAAGCTATAAAGGCAATTAAACTCTGATATTTTATTTAATGCATCAATAGATTCTGACCTTATAAGTTTATCCTTTATAGTGTGCCTAACTGGTCTATCAGGCTTTAAAATAGAAGAAATAAATCCTAATTGTGATTTATCCGCATAAAACGTTTGAACTTCTTTATCGATTGACCAATGTTCATCTCTTGTAGAATCATAATCTCCTTTTAGTAATTCTTCACGGAATCTTTCAGATAAATCAAACAAGTGTTTGAATTTTACACTACTACACTCCAATAATAGAGATTCTATAGCCCCTGTACCGTTTTTAGGTATAAAATGAAATAGGCAAGGGATGTTGTATTCATCGTAGATAAGCTCCCCGTTACTCAGGCTAATATTATTGTCTTTAAAATATTTGGTATACTGGTCCATTAATTCTTCTTTTGATTTTTTATCTGTATCAGTAATTACTAGAAATCCAGAAAAGTCTGAAAAATTATCTTCTTTAGATATAACCTCTAGTAAATTGCAAATAGTATTCGATATATTATTACATCCATTAGCTTGCTTTACTGCAATATTAAATAACTTACAATTATAAAATGTAGGCGAACCTTTCATCTCTAATTCTCCTAAATGGTTTGGATATTTCCCAACCATTTGTTTGAATATTAACGGCAAGTCATCATATTTTTTGTAATTTTTATACCTCAATGCTTTTTCTAATATTGCCTCAACAGTGGAAGTATCAGTAACCCCCTCAGCTACTATAATATAGTATTTCATATATTTATCCTCACCTCACATCAAATCCTATATCATTTCTTAATTCTACTAATCTTTCACCGCTATATCTTTTAATTTTAGTACTTAACTTTGTTGATTGAAGATGATATACCGCAATATCGTTAATCTTATTCTGACAATCGTTTAAGATTGTATCAATTGCTTCTAAACTATGAGTTGTTAAAAACAATTGAATGTTATTTTTATTGCAAACTTCTAATAATCGTTGAATAAATAAACTAAGTGCTTTACTGTGAATACCAGCTTCAATCTCATCGATTAGAAGTATCCCATCTTGACTAAGCAATGCTGAAGCAGCAATATAAAAAGCTTTATACATACCATTTCCATAATCATAAAGTGAAAGAGATTCTTTGGAGTCTTTTTTAAAAATTTTGATATTTCTTTCCTTGCCTATTGCTTCGAAATTCTCTATATTTTCATCAAATATTTGCAATATGTCAATAAGCTCTGTTCTTCTATTAGTATCAAGAATTTCGTCAATGGATTCACTAAATCGCTTTGAACGGTCAAATCTAGAGAAAGATATAAATTGACAAGGTATTTTATTAATTAACTTCTTACTTTTGTTCTTGCCTAATTTTACATTATAACCGTCAGCAGTCTCTTCAAATTCTATTAAAAAACTATCACAGTTATCATCATTTACGTCATCGCAATCGTAATGAAACTTAAGAGTAAAAATCTTAAAAATTTCAGACTTTATTGTTGAACTGATACGCTTTTTTTCTTCATATAGCACATGGGTATGAATATTCTGGTTATTACGGTTCAATGTAGATTCTAGACAAATGCAAGGTTCTTTCTCTATGGGAAACATGGCTTTAAAAAAATCAGCAGTAAAGTATTGATACCTAGAAATAAGTGTATCAACTAGTAAATCCACATCATCAAATAACCCCGATAATATAATTGCCTCCAATATTGAAGTTTTGCCGCAATTATTAGGACCAACAAAAACATTAACACGTTTTAAATCTTTAAAGTTAGCATTTAAAATACCTCTGTAACAACCAATTTTAAAATCTTTTATCATTTTACATACCCCTTTGAATATGTCATTTATTATTTTTTGCATAACTACATAATTTATATACAATAATAATTATATTCCACAATACAATAATCTAATCATATACAGGAATTATAATTTTTTATTGGAAGTTAAAATAGTTATGAAAGTTAGAATTATATAGCTAATCAAGTTATTAGCAAGCACTTTGTTAACGTACAAAATTTCAGACTTTATTTTTATTAATATTCATCAGATAACTAATCACTTGTATACTCAATAATATCATTAGGAGTACAATCTAACTCCCCACAAATATCACTTAAAATTTTCATTGCAATATACTCATCTTTCCTCATACGAGCTAAAGTACTTGATGAAATACAAAGTTTTTTACGCAATTCTTCTTTTGTCATATCTAAATCTATAAGTTTTTTCCATAATGGTTTAAAAGTAAATGGCATTTTTTACACCTCTATAATAGATAATAGCACTTTTTATATGACTGAACAATTGCTTTATTCGACATCTGGCATATAAACATTGACTTTTGTTTATCATATGATATAATATATTCGATTTATCGAAGTATTTATATGTAAAATAGAGGAGGTTGAATATTGAAAAAAATATTATTTGAACTCTACCACGGAAACATACGTCCAGCAGAGGGAACACATGCAAAAGAGGATGAATACGTAAAAGCTGCCGAACAAGTTTGCATTCTCGAAGATGCTCTCTTATCACGCCTTGACGACACAGGGCAAGAACTTTACCGTCAACTCAATCTTGCACTTATTGCACGTGACAACGTTGAATATGCCTACATATATGCTGATGGGTTTAAAACTGGTGCAAATATTATGTTGGCTTGCCTGTTAGAAGGAGATGATGTTTTGTGAACCCCCAACTTGATTTAGGAGATATTGTAAGTATCTTATATGAAAATGCCTGTATGAACTTTCAGAAAACTCCACAATATGAATTTTTGAGAGAAAAGCAGGGTAAAATGGACGAGAATTGTAAAAACAAATTTTCCGCCGAAGATTTTGAGTTTGTAGAAGAATGTTTTGATGTTCTACTTGAAGTCGAGGGGGCACAGACGGAATTTGTTTACCGCCAAGGCATAAAAGATTGCGTAAGAATTTTGAAATGCCTAGAAGTAATTTAATTATCAAATTAAAGGAAGAGGAGTAGAAATATTATATTTTCTAATCCTCTTCCTCAACATCCCAATTAATCCGAATCCTATCAACAAGCTTTTTCCTCCTTGAAAATAGTTTTGATACTGCTGCTCTATTCTTCAATTTTCTGTTTTAGTGTATGCTGTAACTCTTTTTGGAGCATATCTGAACAAACTTGAAGTGTCCCTAACATTGTCTTAGATGAATCCAAGACATAATCAGATAAAGCTAAAGATTTATCGCCACAAGCCGCCTGTATTAATGCAGGCGGCATTTTTTGGCGTTTCAATTCTGTTGCCGTTCTTACTAAACTATTTTCAATGCTAATATAGCCTGATAAAATGCGACGATAATCTGATATAGTATTGATAAGGCCGACTAAAATAGGCATATTAGTGCCATATTCATTGGATAATTCTAAAAGGCTTGCCAAGTCATCCATCATCTGTTGTCCTTCAATTTGTGGCATAGCAGAAATTATTTTCATAAGTTGTTCAGCTTTTTTGACGCTTACTTCCATATCCTCTCGATGCCTAAATTCCGTCTTGCCCGAAATATATTCAATCGTTACACCAAAATAATCTGCTGCTTTTATTGCAAAATTTATATCAGGTGTACGCTTGTCAGTTTCATAATTATTTATAGTCATGCGGTTTACGCCCATTTTCTCTGCAAATTCTGCTTGGCTTAATCCACTTTCATCACGTAAAAGTTTTAATCTATCGGATATTTTACTCATAATATTCCTCCTGTTACTATCTTTATGGTTATAATACACCAAGAAGATTACAAATGCAAGCTATTTAATGTTTGATAAAAATATTTATAAAAACAGTTGACATTACGTCCGACACATGATAATATAATTATGCTCTTGATTTATTGCTAATATATAATATTAATGACGATAATGACAACTATGACGATGAGATATATTAATAGATTACTATATATTTCATCGTCATAATCGTCATTGGTTGTAGCTAAATCAAATTTTTTTAGCCATTCAAGCTAACAAATT
>CAZJGG010000124.1:0-4340 GCA_964545475.1 uncultured Eubacteriales bacterium
TAGAGCATGTTTAGTGGGGTGAGCCGGTTTGAGAAAGGTTGGCATTATTGCAAGCGGCGAGCGTGATATTGGGCTTGTCCACACAAAAGAAATTGCGATTTGGCTTAAAGAGAGGGATGTCCTGCCCCTTTTGCCGGAAGATTCGGCAGAAACGACAGGGTTAACTGAATGCTCCGCAGACATTGGCACAATTTATGCAGAAGCAGAATTTTTAATTGTTTTAGGAGGAGACGGCACAATTTTACGTGTTGCCAGAAACGCCGCCTATACAAGTGTTCCGTTAATCGGGCTTAATTTTGGAACTTTAGGTTATTTAACCGATGTAGACAAAAGCCAATCCTTTGATGCTTTAACAATGGTTTTGGCAGGGAATTATCAAACTCAAAAACGTATGATGCTGGAATCTCAAATATCTTCTGACGGAATTATAAAAGAGCAGTCTCTTGCTCTTAATGACATTTGCGTTATCCACGGGGCTTATTCTAATATGATTAATATTGAAGTTTTTATAAATGATGAATTTATTGATTATTACCGGGGAGACGGTTTTATTGCCGCAACACCTACCGGGTCTACCGCTTATAACTTATCTGCCGGGGGGGCGATTTTAAAACCGGATTCTAAAATGATTGCTCTTACGCCGATTTGCCCTCATATGCTTTACGCAAGACCTCTTGTTATTCCTGCAAGCGATGTTGTTAAAATAAAATTAAGCAAGCAAAAAAACACCGAGGGAGTTGTAGTTGTGGATGGTCAAAGCCATACCGCCCTTTTGCCGGAAAACACAGTGACAATAAAATGCTCTAATTATTATACATCTATAATAAAGACAAATAGCAACAGCTTTTTCGATATATTACGGCATAAGATGATGAGGCAATAAGGGCTGTTAAGGGGAAGGTTAATATGAAACTAAAACGGCATTCCAAAATAATTGAGATTATTAATGAATTTGAAGTTGAAACACAGGAAGAGCTTGCCGACCGACTTAGAGAAAGCGGATTTGAAGTTACACAAGCAACCGTTTCCAGAGATATTAGAGAGCTTTTACTTACGAAAACTTTAACACCCAACGGAACTTATAAATACATTTCAATTGCTCCTGCGGATAAGCATATCACGGAAAGGCTTATAAGAGTTTTCCGAGAAAGCGTTATAGGGCTAGATTACGCCCAAAACATTGTTGTTATAAAAACTTTGTCGGGAACGGCTTCTGCTGTGGCGGCGGCGTTTGATTCTATGAACATGCCGGAAAGCGTTGGAAGCCTAGCCGGCAACGACGTTATTTTTTGCGCCACTCGCAGTAATGAAAAAGCGGAAGAGCTTTTAAACAAACTTAAACTTATAGCTTATGATGATATGGAAAACTAAACTAGGTGATAAATATGATTGCCAACTTAACTGTTAAAAATGTTGCTTTAATTGAATATGCAGAAATATTATTTGAAGATGGTCTTAACATATTATCCGGGGAAACAGGCTCGGGCAAATCAATGCTAATAGATGCCATAAGTTTTGTGCTGGGAGAAAAAGCGGATAAGGATTTCATACGCATAGGCGCCCAAACGGCGGAAGTGGAAATGCTTTTAAACATATCATCAGATGAGGCGGTAAACGCTCTTAAACAGCTAAATATAGAGGATTGCAGCCAGCTTCTTTTATCACGCACAATTAACGAAAGCAACCGTTCTGTTTGTAAAATTAACGGCAAAACTGTAACCATTGGTATGCTTAAAGAAATTTCAACACTTCTTGTGGATATGCACGGGCAGCACGAACACCAATCACTCCTTAACCCTAACAAGCATATAACACTTTTGGATAAATTTTGCGAAGAGGAAATAACGCCTCTTAAACAAAAGCTTAAAGAGCATATAGAAGAATATAAAGAAGTAGTAAAAAAAATGAAGCTTTACATTACTGATGAAAAAGAACGTGAAGCTAAAATTTCTATGCTTACATATCAAGTAGAAGAAATAAAAGCTGCCGCTTTAAAGCCTGGGGAAGAAGACGCCCTTCTTCAAAAGCGAAAAAAGCTTGGAAGCCTTGAAAAGCTTGCTCAAAACACATATGATGCGCTGGAAAATTTAAGCGAACACCCTCTAAACCCGGCTTACAGCCTTGTTACAAAAGCGGTTCATAACATTGAAGAAATCGCCTCCGCAGATGATTCTAAAAAATATTTAGCGGAAAATATTCAGGCTGTGTTAACGGAAATATCAGAAATAATCCATGATTTAAAGGCGTATCAGTCGGATTTGGAGTTAGACCCAGATGAGCTTGCACAAATAGATGCAAGGCTTACCACAATACATTCTGTTAAAAAGAAGTACGGCGGAACTGTTGAAGAAGTTATAAAATTTTATAAAGAGGCGCAAAACCAGATTGAATTTATTGAGAATGGTGTAGATGCCCTTAATAACTTAGCTAATAATAAAAAGAAAAAGTTAATGTCAATAATTTCTGTGTGTGAAAATATATCTAAAGTAAGAAAGACACAAGCAGAGCAAATAACTGTAAGGATAATTGGAGTTTTGCAGGAACTTGGCATGAAGGAAGCCCTGTTTAACATTGAAATAGGGCGTAAAAAGGAATTTGGGCTTAATGGGTTTGACAACGTAGAGTTTTTAATTTCCCCAAACCCCGGTTCGCCTTTAAAACCCCTTTCAAAAATTGCTTCCGGCGGAGAAATGTCCAGAGTTATGCTTGCCCTTAAATCAGTTCTCGCAGACGTGGATAACATTGAAACCTTTATTTTTGATGAAATTGATACGGGTGTAAGCGGCAGAACCGCCCAAATGGTTGCAGAAAAACTTAATATTTTGGGGAAAACTCATCAAATATTGTGTATTACCCATTTGCCTCAAATTGCAGCTATGGCAAAAAACCATCTGCTTATTGAAAAAAGGCAAAATGAAAACAGCACAACTTCTCATATATCAACTCTTGATTACAACAGCACAATAACAGAGCTTGCAAGGCTTATCGGCGGAGCGGAAATTACCGCCGCAACAATGAAAGCCGCCGATGAAATGAAGCAAATGGCAATGGGACTTAATTTAAGTAAAAACTAAAAAAGAGGTGCGTTATGAAAATTTTAGTTACAGGCGGAGCAGGATTTATAGGAAGCCACACTTGCGTTGAGCTTCTAAATAACGGTTATGATATAGTTGTTTTAGACAACTTATCAAATGCAAAATATGAAAGCATTAACCGAATTAAAAAAATCACCGGCAAAGATTTTGATTTTTATGAGGAAGATTTATTAAACCTTGATGGACTTCGTAAAATATTTAAAGAACATAAAATAGACAGCACAATACATTTTGCCGGGTTAAAAGCCGTTGGAGAATCCGTTTTTAAGCCCCTTGAATATTACCATAACAATATCACCGGAACTCTTATGCTTTTAACAGCAATGAAAGAAGCAGGGGTAAACTCTATAGTTTTCAGCTCCTCTGCTACTGTTTATGGTAGCGCTCATAAGCCTCCTTATACAGAAGATATGGAGGCAGGAGGCTGCACAAACCCTTATGGGCAAACAAAAGTCATGATTGAAATTATTTTAAAGGATTTCCAACATGCAAACCCCAATTTAAGCATTAGCATTTTAAGGTATTTCAACCCAATCGGCGCACACGAAAGCGGGCTTATTGGTGAAAACCCCAACGGTATACCTAATAACTTGATGCCTTATATTACCCAGGTTGCCGTAGGCAAGCTTAAAGAGCTTTCTGTTTTCGGAAATGATTACAACACCCCAGACGGTACAGGGGTTCGAGATTATATTCACGTATGTGACCTTGCCAGAGGCCACGTCCTTGCTTTAAAATATATTGAAAGTCATAAAGGTTGCTTTATCCACAACCTTGGTTCAGGCAAAGGCACCAGCGTTTTACAGCTTGTGCACGGCTTTGAAAAAGCAAGCGGCATAAAAATACCATATAAAATTACAGACAGACGACCGGGGGATATTGATGAATCTTTCGCCGGAGTTGAAAAAGCTAAAAAAGAGCTAGGGTTTGAAGTAAAATATGATGTGGAAAAAATGTGCGAGGATAGCTTCCGCTGGCAGAAACAAAACCCTAATGGTTTGTAAAAATGTTTTTAAAGTAGAGCAATTTGACAAAACATTATCAGGTATGGGGCATGAACAGCAGACGTTTCAATGCTGTTCATGTTCCACCCAGTAGGGGCTGGCGTTCTGAAGGGGCTGGCGTTTTGTACGGGCTGGGTTTTGTAGGGGCTGGGTTTTGTAGGGGCTGGGTCTCCCATCCCTGAAACTTTATGTCCCAAGGGGTTTCGGGACGTCGAGGACGCCGTCCCCTACTGGGTGGAAC
>CAZJGG010000125.1:0-4258 GCA_964545475.1 uncultured Eubacteriales bacterium
TGGTATTATTTATATACCACTAATTTACAATTATAGCAATTTAAAAATTATCGCAGCATAATATTTTTCCAAAACAGGCGGTATGCTTTAAATTGTTCTAGGAGAATTTATATGCAATACGCAGTTATGGACTTAGAATTTAACCAGCCATTTGATTTTGAAAAAGGAGAAAAAGCGGCACCCAACGAAAAACTGCCTTTTGAAATTATACAAATTGGCATTGTTAAAATGGACAACAGTTTTAATATAACAGATAAGTTAAATTTATTTGTAAAACCACAGCTTTACACAAGGATACATCCATATGTTGAAAGAATTACCGGCCTAAAAACAGAAATGTTTGAGGGGCAAAAAACGTTCCCTCTGGTTTATGACGAATTTTTGTCTCTTGCTTCCGGAGAAGATGTTGTTCTTTGTGTTTGGGGCGGTTCAGACGTAAAACTACTGTATAAAAACATTTCTTTTTATGGCTTGTGTGCAGATAATTTAACAAAAAACTTTATCAACGTACAGTCTTTGACTTCTAAATTTTTAAAGCTTTCAACGGGAAATCATATAGGGCTTAAAAATGCAGCAGAACTATTGTGCCTGCCAACAGAAACATCATTCCACGATGCCCTTAACGACGCCCTTTACACAGCCGAAATATTAAAAGTTATAAAAACAGACAATATGGCCTTTGAAACATTTAATCTTGCCGATTTAAATAAAAGCAAACAAGAAGATAAATATAATTTTAACATTAAAGCTTTATTATCAGAATGCGAAAAAATGTATGGCCGCAAGCTTACAAAAAAGGAAAAATCAATTGTTAGAAAAATTTATATTATGGGGCAAAACAAAAAATTTGATAAAGCTATTAAATAAAATTGTCAAGGGAAAACCCTTGACAATTTTATTTAATATTGATTCAGCCATTGAGGCATGTGTGTTTACGTGGGTTACAGTTCTTAGAGGCTGTTTAGAATCTCGCTTTAGGCGTATTTTTAAGTGATTTTTTTGTTAGGCAAGGAAGCGTGGAACGTTCATACTGAACAAGGTATGGGCGTTTCACGCTGACGTAGAATAACGAAAAAATAACCAAAAATACGGCTGAATGGAGATTCTAAACAGCCTCTTATACCTGCCTACCCAAAAATTGGGGGAACAACAAAAAATATGATTCATTACGTAAACAATGTGACTCTTTCCGAAACTGAATATTCAAAAGATAAGCTAAACCCTGTGGTTTCAAGTAATATATCCGAAATAATTTCTGAATGGTCAAGCCTAAATATAAGTTCCGGTTATAATAATTTTAAAAAAGGTATTTTAATTTATGATGCAATATGCGATAATGATTTATGTAACGCTGTGCTTAACAGCAAAAGCAGAAATATTAATATTTTTGCAGGCTCTGCCGGAGTTGTGCCTTATTTGGTACAAACCCTTTTTAACTGTCTTTGTCTCAAATTAATCACGCAAAAAATAACGGAGCTTTCGTTCATAACCTTTCTAACGAGCAAAAAGCAAAATCCGGCATAAATTATAAAGATACAAAGCTCATGATAGATGCAATAAATGAACAGCTAAAAAATGATACTGTTATTGTTACTTCTGTTATAGAAAAAAAACAGCTTACAGAATTCGATAATTATTTGGCTGAAAATAAAACATTTATGGAAAATACGCCGGAAATAATATCAAGTTTACTCGCTGATATTGCAAAAGAAATTGTAAAAAAATCCCCTTCAATTGCGATTGCAGTTTAGCTGCGCCGCAAATGGCGAAAAATGACCATTTCAAATTCGAGCAACCCATTATTGAATACCGTTCTAACAAATAGCAATTTCAAATGACATTAGGTGATAGCATTGTTTTCTGATAAATCATTACTTAAACTTTACTTGCCCATATTGGTTGAGCAGCTGCTAACTACAATTGTGGGAATTGTCAGCACTATAATGGTAAGCCGGGTTGGCAGCTATGCTGTTTCAGCTGTAAGCCTTGTGGATTCCATTAATATTGTTGTAATAAATGTATTTATATCAGTTGCGACAGGCTCAACGGTTATAATAACCCATTATTTAGGAGGAAATGATATTGCCTCGGCGCAAAAATCCGCTAAGCAAGGCATCCTTATGGTTTTCCTTCTATCATTAATTACTAGTTTGACATTATTTATTTTTAAAAACTATTTAATCGAGTTTTTATTTGGTTCAATCGACGAAGATATTCTGCGAAATATCAATACATATATAAAGGGCTCTATGGTTTCATACCCTTTTTTTGCGTTATTTTCAGTTTGCGCAGGTATAATGCGTGGAAGCAATGACAGCGCATCACCTATGTTTATTTCTATGGCTGTTAACATAGTTAATGTGGTAGTTGGTTTTATATTAATCTCCGTTTTTGGTCTTGGGGTTTTAGGCGCTGCATGTGCGCTTGTTCTTGCAAGAATGACGGGTGCCGTTTTAGCATTATTTAGAATAAAGAAAAGTGTAGTGAAAGTTAAATTTACCATTAACGACATTTATTTAGATAAAAAAGTTCTGTTTCCAATATTTAAAATAGCTTTGCCAATTGCAATAGACGGTATTATTTACAACGGAAGCAAACTGCTTGTTCAGACGTTTGTTGTAGGAATGGGAAGTATTGCTATAGCCGGCAACGCCGTTGCATGGTCCATTTTATCTTTTTTAACAATTCCGGCAATGGCTATGGTAACAATGACAACAACCGTCATCGGTCAATGTTATGGGATGAATGATTTAGGCAAAACAAAATATTACTCTCTTAAGCTTATGAGTTGGTCTATGATTATGCAAACCGCTTTGTCCGTTTTAGTATTCCCGGCTTTAGACTTTTTCATAGGGCTTTATAAACCTATTCCGGAAGTAAGTGCATTGGCAAAACAAGTTCTTATTATAACTTTATTTGTCATGCCTTTTATTTGGGCATCATCGTTCCAGCTCCCCCAATCGCTAAGAGCTATTAAAGACGTAAAATACACAACAATTGTTTCCGTTTCCAGCATGTGGTTTGTCAGAGTATGGGGGGCATGGCTTTTAGGGGTTTATTTTGGAATTGGTATTATGGGCGTATGGATTATGATGTATGTAGACTGGTTAATTCGTTCCGCATTTTTCCTAACACGAGTTCTTATCAAAAAACCTGTAAGCCCCACTGCTGCTTTATAGACTAAAACAAAGACAAATCGCATCTGCAAAACAGATGCGATTTGTCTTTGAAAATCTTGAAGGAGATTTTATTCAAACTGTAGAATCTAAGCATTTTTAGTTAGAGCAAATTGCTCAAATAGACTATTATTGTCGCTGCAGAAAAGTTCCCTCAACTGCTGCTTTTATATAAGCTGATTTTCCTTTGCTACTTTAACTGCCATTGTTCTCGATTTTACATTAAGTTTTGTATAAATGCTCTTTGTATGGGTCTTTACAGTGTTTAGAGATATAAAGAGGTATTCAGCTATTTCATTATTTGATAAATTCTGATCAAGTAGCATTAATACATTCATTTCACTTTTTGTTAATTTTTCCTTTATTTTAATAGGCATATAAAGATACCTAGGATAACTGATTGCCATTTTCTTTGTATCATCTAAAACTTTTTTAAAGAATTTATTGTTTTTAACCATTCCTGCCGAATGATACTTTTTAAGTAATGAGTACATCCTTCCGCATTCGTCAGCAAAAACTCTTACAAACTTATATTCATAAGCAATAGAAATAGCTTTATCAAGAACTTCAAGTGCGTGAGTTTCGTCAATTTCTTCTAATGCCATGGCCTTAAGAACATAACATTCTAAAAGGTTATAAGTTCTATCATAGCCAATAAAATATTTCTCCCAATTACTAAGCATAATTAATGCTTGATAGTATTTTTCTTTTAAAATAAAAACCCTTGCTTTTATTAATGTTTGATACCTGTTCAGTGAATAAATATTAGACAATTCGCTCAGTTTGTTTTCATAAAACCAGTTGTTAACAAAGTCTATATCATTTTGATAAAGTGAAAACCGCACTTTTGTTGCATAAAAGTTTGGCAAAATAAATTTTGCATTATGTTCTTTTACTTTGTTTTCTATAATAT
Source organism: uncultured Eubacteriales bacterium (assembly GCA_964545475.1). Taxonomy (GTDB): domain Bacteria; phylum Bacillota; class Clostridia; order Lachnospirales; family JAISER01; genus CAZJGG01. The sequence goes on from CAZJGG010000125.1 coordinate 4,090, forward strand.
TTAGTATGTCTGGCAAAGCCTCAATTTGTGAAATTGAAAGCATAATCCTTGCCATAAGCGTATAGGCAGCATAATAGGTTTCACAAGCAGCAATCTGCCCACATTCATTAACCCCCTAGTATAATAAAGTTATCAATCCGAAGCCCGAAGGGCATCGGATGCCTTTCCA
>CAZJGG010000126.1:0-4220 GCA_964545475.1 uncultured Eubacteriales bacterium
AATCTATTTTCCTCGTTTGTAAAGATGCCTATTAAACTGGAATCTCCGCCATATACTAAAATGTTTTCTTTTTCGTTTATATTAAATTCGTCTGCCGGAATATGATTGCCGTTTTTAAGTAAAGCTTCTGTTTTTCCGCAAACAGAAAGTTTGCCGTAACCATTTAAAACCTCATCCATTGGAATAAGAAAGTGTCTTATGTTACCATTTTGGAACAACGTTTTAATTTCGTTAAGTTTATAACTTTGGGTAATGCTAAAGCAGCCGGACTGGGTTCTTAATAAATCCCCCATATGGGCTCCGCAGCCTAATTTTTCGCCGATGTCATAACATAAGGAGCGTATATATGTTCCCTTTGAGCATTTTACGTCTATAATAAACATATTACCCTGTAAAAAATCTAAAATATTAATATCGCAAATGGTGACAGGGCGGGCTTTTCTATCTATTGTAACTCCGCTTCTTGCAATCTCGTAAAGTTTGCGCCCGTTAACTTTTATTGCGGAATACATAGGCGGCATTTGCATAATGTCTCCGCCAAAGGATTTAACCGCTTCAATAATTTCTTTGCGGCTAACATTAACATCTTTTTTTTCAATAACTTCTCCGGTCATGTCTTGGGTGTCTGTTTTTACGCCTAAAATAACTGTTGCTGTATACCGTTTTGTTCCGCCCATAATAAAATCGGAAAGCTTTGTTGCTTTTCCGACACAAATGGGCAGAACACCTTCGGCATTGGGGTCAAGCGTGCCTGTATGCCCACACTTTTGCCCCAATGTTTTTTTTAATATTGCAACAACATCATGTGAAGTATAGCCTTTTTCTTTATATACGTTAATTACGCCGTGGAGTTCACTCATTGTCTAAAATAGCCTTTCTTAAATGTGGCAAAACAGCTTCAAAAGCTTCGCCGATTGAGCCGCTAAAGTTGCAGCCTGCGGCCAGCTTATGTCCGCCGCCGCCAAATTTTTGAGCAACTTCGCAAATGTTTGCAGAACTTGAGCGTAAGCTAATTTTTACTTCGTTTTCGGCAGTTTGGTATATAAAAACAGACGCTTTAGAACCGTGGATATTTAAACCTTGTTCAACAATGCCATCTAAATCATTTTTGTTTGCCCCAACTGCTTGCATATCTACCGATGTTATAAACATTTTAGAAAAGGGGGCTTGGGAATCTATTTCCAGTGTTTCAAGGGCTTTAGCCAGTATTTTTGCTTCCGTAAAAGATTTTTTAAGCATAACTTCATTATAAACCCGGCTAAACGGAATATTAAGAGAAATTAGCTTTCCGACAATTTCCATTGTCTCCTGGGTTGTGCTGGAATGCCTAAAACCGCCTGTGTCAAAAACTATTCCTGTATATAGTGCAGTTGCAATATCTTTGTCTATGGCAATATTTTGGTTTATTATTTTAAAAACAAGCTGGCTTGATGAAGAGGCGTTTTCGTCTAAATATTTAAAAGTTGCGTTAGTTTGCGTGGATATATGATGGTCAATGCAAACTGTAACAGCAGTTCGCTCCATAACTTTTAAAGCTTCTCCAAGCCTTTCAGGCGTTGCACTGTCTATTGAAATAAACAAGTCGGGTTTAAGGGCGCTGTAATCGCCTTTATAAACAAAATCACAGCCGGGAAGCATATTAAATTTTGGGTTAAATTCTTCTAGCAAAATATATGGTTTTTTGCCCATATCGTTTAACATCAAGGCCATAGCAAAGCAAGCGCCTATGGCGTCGCCGTCGGGGCTTATATGCCCTGCGACGGCTATAGTGTTCGCTTTATTAATTTCGGTCAGAATATTATTAATTACGTCCACCTTGCATTATTCCTCCTTTGCGTCGGAATCGCTTATATGCAAATCGTTAATAATTTTATTAATTTTCAGGCTTTGCTCAAAAGAATCGTCTATAACGAATGAAAATTCCGGCGTTATTCTTAAATTTATTTTCTCGGCAATAAGCTTTCTAATAAAACCGCTGGCGTTTTTAAGCCCGTTTAAAACATCGTTTTTTTGGTTTTCGTCGCCCAAAACGCTTACAAAAACCTTACAATGTCTTATATCATTGGTGGTTTCAACTCTTGTAACGCTGACCATAACTCCAATACGAGGGTCTTTAAGCTCGCTTCTTATAATAACGGACATTTCTCTTAAAATTTCGTCGTTAATTCTTGCAACTCTCTCGTTTTTCATAAAATCACCTGCTTATCTAGGAACTTCTTCCATAATATATGCTTCTACTCTGTCGCCCACATTAATATCATTAAACTTATGGAATAATAGGCCACACTCGTATCCGGCATTAACTTCTTTAACGTCGTCTTTAAAACGCTTAAGCGTGTCAAGATTTCCGTCATAAATATTATTGCCATCTCTTGTAATTCTTACTTTGCAATTTCTTGTAAATTTACCATCAAGCACATAACTTCCGGCGACAGAACCAACGCTTGAAGATTTAAATATTTGCCTAATTTCCGCATGACCGATAACTTTTTCCTGATAAACAGGGTCTAACATACCTTTCATTGCGGCGGTTATATCTTCAATTGCGTTGTATATTATACGGTAAAGTCTAACATCAACTTTTTGAATATCAGCAACACTTTTAGCCTGAGCTTCTGCACGAACATTAAAACCAATTATAATTGCGTTAGAAGCGGAAGCAAGCATAACGTCTGATTCGGTAATTGCGCCAACGCCGCCGTGAATTGTTTTAATGCGAACCTCTTCGTTAGAAAGTCTTTCAAGGCTGTTTTTAACCGCTTCTACAGAACCTTGAACATCCGCTTTAACAACAATGTTTAAATCTTTTACGTTGCCGGCTTTTATTTGGCTGAACAAGTCGCTTAAAGAAACTTTAGAAGGGGTGTCTTTTAATAAAACCTCACGCCCTTTAGCAACAACTGATTCTGCATATTGCCTTGCCTGACGTTCGTTTGAGGCAATATAAAAAGTATCTCCGGCAAGAGGAACTTCTGAAAGCCCTAAAATCTCTACAGGAGTAGACGGACCGGCTTGCTTAACTTTTTTGCCTTTGTCATCCATCATTGCTCTAATTTTGCCGAAAGACGTACCTGCAACAATTGGGTCGCCAATGCGAAGCGAGCCGTTTTGAACAAGCACAGTTGCAACAGGACCACGCCCTTTATCAAGCATAGCTTCAATAACTGTTCCTCTGGCTTTTTTCTTAGGGTTAGCTTTTAATTCTTTCATTTCTGAAACAAGAATTATCATTTCAAGAAGCTGGTCAATGCCTTCTTCGGTTATTGCAGAAACAGGAACGCAAATTGTTTCGCCGCCCCAATCTTCTGCTAAAAGCCCGTGTTCAACAAGCTCCTGTTTAACTCTATCAGGGTTTGCGCTTGGTTTATCAATTTTATTAATAGCAACAATAATTTCTACACCTGCGGCTTTGGCATGGTTGATTGCCTCAATGGTTTGAGGCATAACGCCGTCGTCCGCCGCAACTACAAGTATGGCGATGTCGGTAACTTGCGCACCTCTCATACGCATAGCTGTAAAGGCCTCGTGACCGGGTGTATCTAAAAAGGTAATTATTTTATTGTGTATTGGAACGGTATAAGCTCCTATATGCTGTGTAATACCTCCGGCTTCGCCGCTGGCAACTTTGCTGTTTCTAATAGAGTCCAACAAAGAAGTTTTGCCGTGGTCAACGTGCCCCATAACAACAACAACTGGCCATCTTTCAACTTTTTCTTCGTCCTCGTCGTCCATTTCGTCTTCGGCGAAAGCAATTTTTAATAAGTCATCCTCTTCAGCTTTTTCAACAATGCAATCATAATCATCCGCTATTTTTGAAGCGGCGTAAAAATCAATTTCCTGATTAATTCCAGCCATTATACCAAGTTTCATTAATTTTTTAATTATTTCAGTAGATGAAACGTCTAACTTTTCTGCCAAATCCTTTACAGCAATGCCTTTACCGATAAGAATAACTTTAAGTCCATCTTCCTCGGAAATAATAGGCTCAATTGGCTCGGGCTGTTTTGGAGGAACAGGCTGTGGCTTCGGCTGGGCTTTATGCTCAGGCTGTGGCTGAGGTTGCGGCTTTTGCTCTTGTTGAGGTTTTTGCTGGTGTTGTGGTTTTTGCTCCTGCTGAGGGCGTTGATGTTGCTGTGGTCTTTGCTCTTGCTGAGGGCGTTGGTGTTGAGGTCTTTGATCCTGTTGCTGTCTTTGTTGCTGAGGTCTTTGATCCTGTTGCT
>CAZJGG010000127.1:0-4214 GCA_964545475.1 uncultured Eubacteriales bacterium
CAAGTCCTTTGTTACGCTGATTGAGATTGTTTTCCGCTTGGAACGAATGAGGTCGTAGCTTTTTACCATAACTACTCCCCACATTTATGACTATTTTTATCATACCAATAAATGAGCCGTCCGCACTCACTGCAAGTATTGTCGGCAGTTTGCGTCTCAATCCAATTATCAACACCGTTTTCACGCATATATGTAAGGTCGGCGATTACATTTTCGTGATGCCCGATACCGTTTTGGTAATGTTGTTTGCTGAAATGTTCAAGCCTGTCGCACGGAAACTCATTGCACTCAAAACAACGAGTGACATTATGCTCTTCTGCACAATCCCGAAAGCCGTTGGGACAGCTTACGCAATGAGCAGTCAGCTTGTAGGACAGACAGCCGTGACAGTCATCGGGATAACATGGGCAAGCGCCACAGAAAAGTCCGCAAATGGCGGCAGTTTGGTTGGTTGGTTTCATTTATTATTCCTCGCTTTTTTCTATTCAATTATATCTCTCTATTATGGATTTTATATCCCTGTCAATTTTTTTGCTTTTTAACATGATGGCTAATTCCTCTATTGCTGAAAGAGTAGCTATGCTACAAGCAATAATAATGCTAACATTAATGCTAAAAACGCTCATTATAAAAACAAGTAAAAATATCAAAAAGCCTGTTGCCTTGTTTAAGTAAGTATGCAAAAACGCAAATTTTCTAAACTTAATGAAGCAAACAGCAAGTGTTAATAGGCGAATCGCCGCAATTGCAACAAACCAAAGCACAATCCAAGATTTCCATTCTATAATCGGCAAAAGGATAATTATCACTATTACCGAAAAAACAAAATCCGATATGCTATCAAGTGCTGCTCCGAATTTGCTGACACTGCTTGTTTTTCTTGCTATATATCCATCTAAAATATCGCTTATGCCACAAAAAGTATATATTAAATAAAAGGAAAGTGATAATGGCTCTGTTAATAGCAAAATTAAAACAGCAACGATGCGCATCCACGATATGATATTCGGTAAGTGCTGTGTTATTTTTGATTGCTCAGTTTTGCTCATTATCTACTCCTTTAATCCCCAATAATTTTAACAAGCACTCTCTTTTGCCGTTTGCCGTCAATTTCGCCGTAAAAAATCTGCTCCCAAGTGCCGAAATCGAGTTTACCGTTTGTTATAGCAACCACCGCTTCACGACCCATTATAGTCCGCTTGAGGTGTGCATCTGCATTGTCTTCATATCCATTGTGGTCATATTGGTCATAAGGTTTTTCGGGTGCTAACTTTTCGAGCCATCGTTCAAAATCACGGTGCAGGCCGCTTTCGTTGTCGTTGATGAACACGCTTGCTGTGATATTCATCGCATTGACGAGTAGCAAGCCCTCCTGTATGCCGCTTTCTTTTAAGGCAGCTTCAACTTGTGGAGTGATGTTAATAAATGCTCGTCTTGTGTTTGTATTAAAAGTCAGTTCTTTTCTGTATGATTTCATCGTTTAATCCTCCAAAGTGATATATCCAATTTTTTCAACTAATTCTTGCCCTTGCTTTCCTTGCATCCATTCAAGAAACGGCTGTATCGTATCAAGTTTGTTGTCCTCTAAAGTTATTGCATACAGAGAAACGGTGTATGGATAAGCGGAGCTTTTAATGTTTTCTGCACTTGGGTCAATATCATCTATGGAAAGCAGCTTGATTTTATCCGAATTATCAGCCATACCCATTGTGAAAAATCTGAAAGAGTATCCAATAGCACCGGGATAGTTACGGTAATCAGCCACATTTTCCGATATACCCCCCATACCCGAAACGTATTCTTCTTTAAGTGGGGGAGCAAGCGGTGTATCGCCCATTATATTTTGCATAATCGTTTGACTGCCGGAGTTTTCCGGGCGCTGAAATGCTATGACTTTTTCATTCACACCATTTATAGACTGCCAATTTTTAATCTCACCTGAATAAATGGACTTGATATTATCGGCGGTCAGATTATTACAAAGATTATCTTTGTTTACGAAAAATACAAATGCTTCTTTGCCTATCGGTGTAAGCACTAATTTCTTTCCGGCGCGCTGCGCCATTTCTCTTTGTGCTTTTGAAGGCTCTGCGCCAAAGAAAATATCCACATCACCGCTAAGAAGCCGCTCAAAAGCGTAAATCGTGTTAGTGAAACGAATAATGGCAGCACCAAATTTTTCGTTATATTTTCCCTCCTGTTCCAAGGCTTTTTTCATTGCATCAATATCGTAACAACCATTGGCAAAAACACTGTAAACAGGATACGCCGCTTCCGCTCCGTCAAGCACAGGCATTTTCTTTATATCCGATATGAAAAATACAGACGGTTCAGACAATTTTGGCAAGATGTTATTTTCATTCATCACATCATAACGGTAAATATCAACGCTTGCATAACCACCGCCATATTGAAAGCCATAATTCGGCGGCAAAACGGTCTTCGTCCGCTCATATGTTACATAAGCGCCCACCCCGCTTGATACAATAATCAAAACTGCGCAGACAGATACAAACCTCTTATGAATAGGCTTTGGACTTTCATTCTTTCGTTCAAACAAAGTAAAGAATATCAAAAAAGCAGTGCTGTAACAAAGGGGCAGATAAAACATCAGCGACAGCATACCCATTAAGCTGGTGACAAGAAGCATTGGGAAATAGGCTATCTGTAACGCTCCAAAGACAGCAAAAGCACTATGCCCATAAAATCCGCCTGAAACCACCATGCAAACCGCCCAAGCGATTAGCGTTACTAAAAGCGGTAGGGTTACAGGCAAATATCTCATTAAAAAATTTTCGGGCATACTTTTCCTTGTTATCAAACGAGCCCCAACAAATGCTGCGGCAATATAAATTGCGGAATAAACAAACGGCAAGAAATCTCGTCCGATTCCGCTTAAAAACACTGCGCCAAAAGACACAATAAATGGGAAAACCCCAAACCCCAATAACAGAATTATTGCAAAGTATTTAACATTTGTTTTCATATTGATTTAATTCTCCGCTTCCGTATCATTCTTTATCACACCGCCGAAACCAATGGACTTTCTGCCATATTTCTCACGGATTTTATCCATTGTCTGGTCGAGTTTTTCTTGTCGCTCTTTATCAAAACTACTTTCAGCACCAAATAACGAAAGCTGTTCTGCAACATTTTCGCTTGACACAAGGTTTGCTCCTGTTATGGTAATGCTCCGTATGGGAGCTTTTTCACTCCAACAAGCGCGTATTAGTTCCATAGACACCTCTACTATCTCTTTTGTTAAGTGTGTCGGTGTAGAGAGTGTTTTCTGTCTTGAAATACTTTTGAATTTCGGGTCTTTGATAGTCACCGACACCACGGAGCATTTGACACCATATTTCCTCATTCGGTATGCAACCTCGTCTGCAAGGGCAAGCACTCCAGTCTTGATTTCCTCAAATCCTATTAAATCGTGGGAAAAGGTTGTGCCGTTACCAACAGATTTAATATCTCTTTCAGCTTGTGCCGATTTAACTGGGCTGTCGTCAATTCCGTTAGCGTAATCGTGTATCATTTCGCCCATTTTACCAAGTATGCTTACAATGCTTGCTTTGTTGCTATTAGCAAGCTCACCGATGGTGGTTATATACATTTTTGAAAGTGTTTCTCTTGCCGCTTTGCCAACATAGAGTAAATCACCTACAGGCAATGGCCATACAATCTCTTTATAGTTTTCACGAGATATGACTGTTGTCGCATCGGGCTTTTTGTAGTCACTACCGAGCTTGGCAAATACCTTGTTGAACGATACTCCGACAGAAACGGTCAAGCCCAAACGCTCTCGGATTGCCGCACGGATTTTATACGCTATTTCAGTGCCGCTACCAAAAAGGTTATATACCCCTGTGACATCAAGCCAGCTTTCGTCAATTCCAAACGGCTCTACAAGGTCTGTAAATTCCTCATATATGTCATTGACAAGCTGAGAATATCTCGAATATTCGCCGTGACGAGGCGGTACAAGCACAAGGTCAGGGCATTTCTTTTTGGCTTGCCATATTGTTTCGGCGGTTTGTACCTTGTATTTCTTTGCAAGCTCATTTTTGGCAAGGATTATGCCGTGTCTGTTTTCAGGATTTCCGGCTACCGCCATTGGGACATCTTTAAGGGCAGGATTATGAACACACTCTACCGAAGCATAGAATCCGTTTAGGTCACAATGTAGGATTGTTCGTTCCAATGGCTTCACCTCC
>CAZJGG010000128.1:0-4049 GCA_964545475.1 uncultured Eubacteriales bacterium
AAAAACAGCTTCTTTTGTGGCTTTTTGAGCCGATTTAATTTCTTCTTTTGTTGCGTGATAGTTTAGATTATCAAAAATATCCGCTTTCATTATAATCCCTCCAAATCCAAGTTAAATTTAAAAATGTTTAAAAAGCACTTTAATTTCGGTTTAAGGTGTGTTATAATAATTACCTCTTGTATTTTCCATGCTGGTATCCCTCGACAGTTTGTCCCTGTTTTGAGCGGATACCAGCTTTTTCTTTGCACAAAGTATTAACACCCTAATTACAATGGTTAAAATGCTAAAAATAATCAATAATGTAAAATAATCTGTTTTAACCATACGCTCCTCCATTAAGCGGAATATTTTTTCATGTTAATGTTTAAAACCTCCGCTATTTTGCTTACATATTTTTCGCCGGAGCGTCTGCCATACATAATATGGTCTAAATACCTAACCGTAGTGCCGACTTCTTCGGCAAGCTGCCAAACACGCATATTTTTGTCTATAAGCTTTTTCTTTACCGCTCTGCCGAATGGGGTTAACTTCCCTTTTTTCTTTTTTGTCATGACACCACTCCTACTTTTTGTCAGTGATAATTAATCCAACTACCAACCCTAAAGCAATAACAAGCCATTCACCGCCAAATGCTTTATATCCACGCATTTGTTCAGCAATGCCGCTTAACATAACGGCTGTGAAAACAGATAAGCCAAGAATGCAAAGAGCCGATATGTACCGTTTACTCATTGGACACCTTCTTTAACGTCCGAATTTTACCTGTGAGCCTGTTGACTATTTCAAACTTCTCCCGACAATCCTTTACAACAAGCCAGTTATCGGGATTCAGTTTATAACCTTTTAAGCGTATTTTTTGCGCTCTTGTCGGGCGTTTTCCGTGCTTCATATGTCACCGCTCCCTCTCGTTAAATTCTCTTTCCGCTGCATCATAGCTGCTGCAGTAAAAGCCCCCATAAACCCCTTTTTTGTCAAAGTCATAAAACCAGCATACAAACGGTTCAACCGCTTTTGTATTTAATGCAATACAGCTTTTTTGCCCGGCTTTTATTACAATGTAGCCGTTGTACTGCTCAATTTCAGATTTTTTCATTTCTAATTGTTTCATTAAATCACCCTTAAAAGTTTTTTGATTTGCAACCTAACTTGTAAGCAGTAACCAAACACGCTATAATTAAGTTATCGTACGGAAACTCCTTAAGACCGGAAAAGGAGTAACCAATGATTAAAATTTTAGGTAATAAATATTCAAGAGAAAAATTCGTGCAACCTCAGGACTTGCATAATTTTCTCAAAAACGGCTGGGAAGTCATCTCAATTACATATTGGGAAAATAACATTTCCAATGCCAACATAAGGATTGCTAAACCATTAACAACGTAATCCTTGTACTGATGGGCGGTTTTTGCCGCTCTTCTTTATTACAGCGTGTCTGATGACTGCTTACAAATTGATTGTTTTAGAGACCTATTGTTATTTGTAATTGCATCTTGCACAGAAAATATTATCTTTGAATTCCATCTGAATATTTAGCACCCTCTACCTCGTTCTCTCTTTCAAACGCCTCTTTTAATTTTTCAAGAGGCGTTTCTCTCAAAAATTCCACTGAATATAAATGTTTTGGTGCATGAAAAACTACATGTCTTTCAAATTCTTTCCCACCTACAGATTTAAGCCAATCTAGTGTCTCTTTCTCTGATTTATCAAGCTATACCATATTTAATATTTATTGCTCGTCCACCTCGATTTTCAAAGTAACCTCGGTTACTGTTTTTCTCCTGTGGTTGCCGTGACGCCCTCGCTTATCAATAAGAGCGTACCCGCCTTTTTCATTAAAAGCTTTCCATTTGCGGTAAAGTGTTCTTTGTCCAATCTTTAAACCGGGGTTTTTTTCATTAAATTCCTTAACAAACTGCTTGTCCGCTGTGTCCTTGTTTGCAAATTTACGCCTATATTCACGCCATTCGCTTAAAACATTTTCCCAAAACGCCGCTTCTTCCCAGTCAATAGTGTTAAGCTTAAAATTTTCTTCATTTCTTGGAGTAACATTCATCATAGCCTTAACCGCCTCCTCAACCACTGCCGGAAGCCCTGCCATTACCGCCGCTGTTGTCTGCCCGACAACTACATTTATTAAATGCTCTAAATCGTTATTACAGACATACCCGCCTGTTTTGCGTATCGCCGGAAGCACTTCACTTGTTACCCACCGTTTAAATTGCTTTGCTTTTGGTAGCTTGCTTCCAAAAATTAGTGCATATAATCCGCTTTCATTAATTACGACTACATTTTGCTTACCACCAGGGGTGTCCATTTTGGTGACCCCTTTGTCTTCGGCATCAACGTGGTCATTAACAGCATTATTTAGTGATCTGCTATCCTTGTTTTCGTTTCCGTAACCAAGAATTCCTGCAACGTCTTTTCCCACAAACCAGGGTTGTCCGTCTATTTCTAAAGCCCTAATACCGCCTAATTCCTTGTGAGTGTATACCGTTAAATCATTCAACTTAAAGCCTCCTTAAAAATTTAAAACAATTCTTTAAACAATCTTTAACTTTTGCGCCTAAAAGATGTGAGCGCATTTTTTGACGAGAAATTTCAGATTAATTTGGTAGATTTTTATTGTTGAATATGATAATATGAGGGTGTAAAAGTCTATCCAAAATTATTACAATACTTAATACGAATTAAGTCAATACTTTTTAAGTATTTTTAAGGAGTTTTTTTATGGATTCTGCTGATAGAGTTTTTGAAATCTTAAAACTTAAAAATATCACAGCAAAGCAACTTTCAAATATTACAGGTATTTCTCAAGGAAATATTACAGATTGGAAAAAAGGGAGAAGCAAACCTTCTTATGGGGCAATAGTTAAAATATCAAATTCGTTAAACGTATCAGAAAATTGGATTTTATATGGCGCAGGGGATATTTTTAGACAACAGCATACCACAAAAGAGAGCGCTTTATTATCCGTTGAGGAAAAGTTATTGCTTCAAAATTATCGTAATATGAACGATGAAGAAAAGCTTTATTTCCAAAATCAAGCGGCAAAACTAGCTCTTAAAAAACCAACCGAAAATTCAAACTCACAATTAAAAACTAAACAGCAAATAGTAAATAATGAAAGCAAACATGTTGTTGATAATGAAATGCTGATAAAAATGCGCGTATATGACCAGCCTGCATCAGCCGGGCTAGGTAATTATTTGGACGGGGATTGCACCTATGAAGAACTGCATTACAATGTAAACGATGTGCCTGCCGGAGCGGATTTCGGCATTCGTATAAGCGGTGACAGCATGGAGCCGAATATAAAGGACGGTCAGATTGTTTGGATAAAGGAACAAATTAAGGTTGAAAATGGGCAAGTCGGAATTTTTATCCTCGACGGCGAAGGTTTATGCAAAAAACTCAATATCAACCACGACAAAAGAGAAATTAACCTTGTTTCTTTAAATAGAAAATATAAACCAATAAAGGTTCATGACGGTTGTGATTTTAAAACGGTTGGAAAGGTTCTTTTTTTTAAAGCTTAATGATGTACTTTTCTACCATCTTTACAAACATATTAATTAAGGAAGAAACTATTTTTCATACTTTTCCGACCTGAATATCATCATTTCAAAACCAACATAAAAAAATAGCGCAATCACGCCATTTTCAGACTAACGAACTAAAAAACTTGTTCGTTAGGTTTTGTTCGTTAGCCCCCGGCGCTTTTCAGTTAAAATCCAACACTTTTTAAAAGCTAGTTAAAACCCTAAAACCCTTGATTTAAAGCGGTTTTAAAAATAATTTAAAGAAGTTAAAACCCAATTCTTTAACCTCTTTAAAAATTAAAAAACAACCCAAAATTATAAAAATCCGTTCCGCATAAAGAATAGCAAATCCGGAACACACAAAACCCGCAAACCTTGAATTTCTGCGCTTTTTCAAGATTTTGCGGGTTTTAGCATTCAAATTTTTTCTTGTCGTTCTTCATAAGGAGTTACAAAAGGTTAATTGTCCAGGTAACAAAAAAAGACCCAATGGGGGTCAAATCCTGATA
>CAZJGG010000129.1:0-3908 GCA_964545475.1 uncultured Eubacteriales bacterium
TAATCCTCTACGCTTAACCTCTTAATATCTCCGCCTAAAGAATTAATTTTACATTCAATATCTTCATAACCTCTATCAATAAATTTTACATTACCAATAGTAGTTGTGCCTTCAGCGGCTAAAGCCGCAACAACAAGAGCAGCTCCTGCCCGCAAGTCTGTTGCCAAAACTTCTGCCCCGGTTAAATGAGAGCCGCCCTCAACAACGGCTATGCGCCCTTCAACGGTTATATTACCGCCTAAACGCTTAAGCTCGTTAGTATATTGGAATCGGTTTTCCCAAACCGTTTCGGTAATAATGCCCGTACCCTCTGAAACGCATAAAAGCGCCGCCATTTGGGGCTGTAAATCTGTAGGAAATCCTGGGTAGGTCATTGTTTTAACGTTAGCAGAAGTAAGCCTTTTATCCGCAACAACACGGATATAATCGTCACCCTCATATATTTGGCAGTTCATTTCCTGCAGTTTTGCGGAAAGGGAATCCATATGCTTAGGAATCATGTTTCTAACGGTTACATCTCCGCCTGTTATGGCAGAAGCTATCATATATGTTCCTGTTTCAATTTGGTCAGGAATTATCATATATTCACAGCCGTGAAGCTTTGAAACGCCGTTAATACGTATAACATCAGTTCCGGCGCCTTTAATTTTTGCGCCAATCATATTAAGGAAGTTAGCTGTGTCAACAACATGAGGTTCTTTTGCAGCATTTTCAATAATAGTAGTACCCTCGGCGTAAATTGCCGCAAGCATAATGTTAATCGTCGCACCGACGCTAACCGTGTCTAAATAAATATTTGTTCCTACAAGCTTATCGGCTTTAGCTTTAACCATGCCGTTTTCAATTTCTACAGTTGCCCCAAGAGCACGAAGCCCTCTTATATGCAAATCAATAGGGCGAGGACCAAAATTACAGCCCCCGGGAAGAGGTACTTCCGCTTCTTTAAAACGCCCTAACAAAACCCCAAGCAAATAATAAGAAGCTCTAATGTTTTTAACAGATTCGTATGTTGCATGAAAATCATTAACAGTTGTGCTGTCAATTTCAAGGGTATGCTTATCTTTAAACTTACATTTACACCCTAACTTTTCCATTGCTTTTACAAGCGTTAAAACGTCTTCTATGTGAGGTAAGTTTTCTATAACGCATACTGCATTTGCGGCTATTGCAGCCGGAATAATAGCTACTGCCGCATTTTTCGCCCCATTAACGGAAACTTCTCCCTGTAAGCGCCTTTGCCCATTTATCACCAAATAATCCAATCCTAAGCGCACCTTCCAATCTATTTCTTTTTATCCTGCTTATTTTTTAATATACCCACCCTGTATTTGTTTAACATCCTCAACAGTAATTATTGCCTTTGGGGAAATGTCTTTAATAAGCTGTGTTACTGTTTCAATCTGTTTACGTTTTATAAAAGTTTTAATTATAGTAACCTTGTTGTCTTTGCCTTGAGAGTCAATAGTGGTTACGCCGTAACCTTCCTCTCTAAGCTTTGTGGCGATGGCATCTGCCATGCCGTCAAGCGCAAATATCTCCATAACGGACATACCGATAGCAAGCTTTTCTTCCAGCATAACTCCTATATAGTTACCGCAAGCAAAAGCGGCGCAATAAGCGAAAACTTTGAAAAAGTCGCTTGTAACGTCGTTTAAAACAGCATTAACAATATATAACCATATAAGCACTTCCACAAAGGCAAGCATTGATCCAAGTTTTTTTAATCCTCTGTTTATAAGCACAATTCTTAGCGTAGAAATAGAAACTTCAATTACTTTTGCGAAAAAAATCAGAAAATAAAGCAATGGGCCTGTAATATCCATAATATCACTCCTGATAAGTTTTTTCAAACATACTAACTATATTATCCTACGAATATGATATTTTATCACCAAACACATAAATTATCAAGCATAAATTTCCAAGGGATTTTAATAGTTTTTTTATAATATACTGTATATATAAATTCAATTTATGAGGTGTTTTTTATGCTTTATAGTGAAATTGAAAAAGTCTATACAATAACAGACATACCCAAAGAATTCAAAAAGTATACAATAACGTCTGAGAGAGCCGAAAAATCTACAGATGCAAAAAAAACAAGCACAAACCAAAAAGACTTGCTTTTTGTCATGCTTGTTGTTTTTATATTTTATTATTAATGGCGTGTTGATTATTGGTTAAATGCTTTAACCGCTACAGACGGTGGATCTATCCTTGTTTTTGCATATCTTACGTATATTGCATAATTGTCAGGAGTTTTAACTTTAATTGAATCAGTTTCAATATTTTTAATTTTTGCCCATTTTACTTTATTACCTTGCAGTTCTTCCGGAGTTAAATCTGGTGCTGCCACTGCGTATTGCAATTTTGTATAGTCAATTTGGGCATCTGCAAGGGGAGATAACGTAAGCTTTTTAGTGCCTGGTTTTGAGCCCTCGGAAACATATGCGGCAATTTGTGGTGCGCCAGGGCTGACAAGGGTTTTAACACCTTTTGTCGGTAATGAAGCAGGTGAATATTCAAAAACTTCCGCAGTTCTTATATACGCCTGATAATTTGCCTGTGCCTGAGCTCTTGCAGAAACCGGTTTAGTTAAGCTAGATTCGTTTACAGGGCAGGAAAGCCAGTTTGCTTCTAAAAGTTCATCAGCGCTTAAAGCAACTTGGTATTCGAGACCCATATAACTTTTTGAGAATGTAAGTGTTGTATAACCCTCTTCCCCGGCTTGCAAAGATTTAACTTTTGCAGACGGAGCTTTTAAAGCCTTAATATCAGAAACTTTAACTTTTACAAAGCCTATTATCTCTTCGTTATTTTTGTCTGCGCTTCTAACAAATACAGCCATATCAGCGGTTGCTTTAATATTATCTACTGTCTGCTTAGAAAACTTTTTAAACTTTCTAAGCATTTTAGGGTCTTCCGGCTCGCCTGTTTCGTTATTAATTTTAGCAACAAGATATTGGTACTGTTTAAAATCATCGTCGTTAAAAGTTATTTGTATAGAACCAGGGGTTTTAGTGCCTTGGGCAATAGAAACTCCGTCGTATTCGTCAGTATAGGTCATAACCGGAACATCTACACTAAGATTTATTGATTTAGTATCGGTGTTATCGGCAGTGGCAACTATACTGTAATTAAAACTTGTTGCTTCTGCTTGGTCTGGAACTTGAACTTGCCATGTAACTTGTTTTACTTGGTTTTTGGAAATAGTTCCTAAATCCACTTCTGCAGTGGACTCACCTGCTAAAGATATTCCTTGTGGTAATTCAATTACTGCCTTAGAATTTATGGCATCGCCTGTTCCGACATTTTCAATATGTGCGGTAACTGTAAAAGGATTAGGGAGATATTGCCCTCTTCTAACGCCTAATTCTCTTGGTGCAAATACGCCTATAGCTAGAGGAGGTCTTAAATCTTGTGCCGCAAAAGCACTTAAACCGTAATAGGTTACATAACTTCTTGTTTCTCGGGGAGCAAGGGGTTTTTCATTAAACTCCATTGTAACGGCACTATCTCCTGTTATACGGCGACCATCCTCCATAATACAGTTCCAATAGATATCGGATACTTTCGTCCAATCCGCAAACTGTACCTTATCCGGGCGTTCTGATTCGTCTAAGTAAAAAATTCCTGTACTTATAACAGTTGGCTCGCTTAGTGAATCGAAACATTGCCACGTCCTTGGAATATTGTCTCCGAGAAACTCCATTTCAGTGGTACAATCGCCAACATCATCAATTTTAAACGGTGCACCGTCATTCTCGCCAAGTTGTGTATCCAGCATTATTCTTGTGCCAACAGTTGCAGCAGTATTGCCTTCGTTTTTAACATCATATTTAATCTTAATAATATCTTGCTGCCCTGTATAAGGGTTCATTTGAAAAGCTAATGTTTGAGTTATTTTA
>CAZJGG010000130.1:0-3801 GCA_964545475.1 uncultured Eubacteriales bacterium
GTATATTCTATACCTATATATTTTTTTGTTCTTTCTTTGCATTCTTTTTCACATGCCTTTGCATCATAAAGCTCCTCACGTTTAACCCCTAATTGCCATGAATTTCCTTTAATTGCTTTTGCTGGGCATTCGTGGGTACAAACCAAACATGAAAGGCAATGGGATTCATTTATGGGTTTATCCGCCTTTAATGGGGCGTTTGTAAGGATGGTAGAAAGTCTAACGGCAGAACCGTATTCCTTTGTTACTAGTATTGCGCTTTTTCCAATCCAGCCCATTCCTGCCCTTGTGGCAACGGTTTTATGAGGAAGCATAGATATTAAATCATCTTTGCCGTATTTTACGTAATCGGTAGTAAGGGGTACGGCATCATAACCGTAAAGTTTTAATGTGTCTGCCCCTAAAGTTACAAGCCTGTTTAAATTTTTGTTAAGAAAATTATAATATTCATAATATTCAATAGTAGGCATATGTACAATATCTCTAATTATTTCTGGAGGGTAATTTATCATAACTGAAATGCCGAAAGGCATACCAAGCCTGTTTTCCTCCGGCACTTCTGATAAATCTGCAAAACCGACTTTAACAGCACCGTTGTCTAAAAGCTCTTTTCTCATAAATTCAGTTAAACTTCCGTTATTCATATTCCACCTCTTTAAGAACCTGTATTCAATAAGCTGTTACCCTCCTTTGAAAGCGATTATTCCGCCATTCTTTGTTGCGGCGGCTTGCCATAATTAGCTCTATTATGCCTTCGCCGCTGCGCCGCGAATGGCGAAAAATCGCTGTTTCAAATTCGGGCAACCCATTATTGAATACAGGTTCTAATAATTATTAAAAAGCATTTACAATATGTTCAAGCCTCATGCTGTCTTGCCCGTAAAGCTCTATAACGTCGAATCTGAAATCGTATTTGTCAAGGCTGTTTTCGGCTATATAGCTTAGAGCTGTGTTAATAATTTTACGTTGTTTGCTTTTAGTTACAGCCTCTCTGGGCAGACCATATTTAAGAGTGTTTCTGTGTTTAACCTCAATAAAAACAATGCTGTCTATGTCTCGTGCAATAATATCAATTTCACCATATGCAGAACGATAGTTTGTGTTTAAAACAGATAAACCTTTGCCGTCTAAATATCTTGCTACAATGTTTTCGCCTTTGTTGCCTTTATATTTATTATACCCCTTTGCCTGCATTTCTGTACGCCTCCATTTTATCCAAATCGCTTACAAAAATCAGTACCTGCGCCACTACTTCATATAATTCCGGCGGAATGTTTTCGCCTAAATCTATTTTAGTAAGTTCCTCCGCTAATTTTGGGTCTTTATATGTGGGTATATTGTTTATTTCGGCTTTTTCAAGGATTTTTTCCGCGACAACCCCTTTGCCTTTAGCAACTACCTGAGGGGCAGTAAGACCGGGGTCATATTTAATGGCAACCGCTTTTTGCAGTGGTTTTAATGGTTTTTTTCTGTTATCCATAACTACACCCTCATATCAAAGGAATATCTTTTTTGAATGTTTGTTTTTGCCTCGGTTTCATTTAAGTCCCCTAAAACAGAAAATGGCTCTGACAAAGGCTTAACTTTAATTCCAGTTACTAAAAAGCCTTTTTCTTTAAGGGCGATAGCAAGTTTATGGCTGTTATCTTTAATAAGATTAATGCTTTCTTTATTTTCTGCTTTAAATTGAAAATTTATGTTATTGCCGTTTTTTATTAAAAAAGCTTCTATACGCCCAATATTTTCATTGTCAAGACCAATTAGTACGCTTAAGGAGTCTTTGCTGCTGCTTCTCCCTTTTCCATCTTTAAAAATGAAGAGCTCTCCTTGGTTTTTAACAATTCCGTCTTCACCGTAATTAATATGAAAGGGTATTTGGGCATAAGTTTTAAATTCTGTAATATGGTTCATAAAAGAGACATTATCTCTTATTAGCGTTAAGCAGTTTTTAAAATCTTCTAAAGGTTTAATTGCTGCTTCTTTTGCTCCGGATATTGCATTTTCTGTTTTTAAATTAAGCTTTTCAACGGTTTCAAATAAATTTTTATAGTAATTTTTAAATTCGGAATGGCTATCGTCACTTTTAATGGGAATAAAAAGTTTATCGGATATAACTTTTGCCGCTTCTTTTAAAGGCTGTTCGGAAGCCAGCAGTAATTCTTTTGCTGTATGCTCATCAACGTTAAGCTCTTTAATAAATATTTCCAAAATTTCATTTTTAATATTACTATTTGGAAGTTTTTCAAAAGATAATAACATTTTTTCAATTGAAGAGCTAAGGGAATTATCTTTGCTAATAATGTTGCTTAACGTATTTATTGTTAACTGTTCCGCAGGAAAACCTTCTTTAATTAAAAACAAAGCCTTTTCAATGTTCATATCTTTTGCGGCATATCTAAAAAACACTGCTTTTTGCAAAGTTTGAGAGTCTACAGGTAAGTTGTTTTTAAGCAGCTCTGTTACAAGCTTTACATTTTCCTCTGTATTAACAAGCCCGGATGATTTTAACGCTTCTTTAACGGCGTTAGAAGTTGCGATAACTTCGTCTGGCTTTGACATTTCTAAAAGAATTTGACCTTTTGCGTTTTCTTTTACAATAAAAATGCTTTCATCGCCTATTCTTGCATCAGGAAGAATTAACGATTTTGCTGTAAACATTTCTCCTGAGGAAAGCCTTATTGTAATCTCCCCCGGTTTTATGTCTGCAATTTGCGCCTTAAACTTATCTCCTGGGCTAATGCTCCCGAAAGATTTTAAGTTTATTACTTCTTTTAAGGCAGTGTCTTTAAAGCTGTTTAATATGTCCGATATGAAGCTTTGGTCTATCCTCACGTAACCAGCCCCGAGCAAAAAGTTTTTCTATGTATTTCAGTTAAACCGTATGTTCTTATTGCTTCCATATGATGTTTTGTGCCGTATCCTTTATGGCGGTCAAAGGCGTATTTGTCATATTTACTGCTTAATTCCACCATAAGTCTATCCCTGGTGACTTTTGCCATTATACTTGCGGCGGCGATAGTATGGCTTTTAGAATCGCCGCCAACAATTGTTTGTTGATAAATATTTACGTTAATTTTATCCTTACCGTCAATTAAAACACATTCTGGCTTTAATTTCAAGCTGTTTACTGCTTTTTCCATAGAAAAAAGTGTAGCTTTTAAAATATTATACTTGTCAATATTGTCATTATCAACAAAACCATATGATATATCAATGGCGTTTTCCAGTATAATTGAATAAAGTTCTTCTCTTTTTTTAGGAGTTAATTTTTTTGAATCCTTTATTCCGTCAATAATAAGCCCTTTTGGCATAATTATAGCGCAAGAAACAACTGGCCCTGCCAAAGCTCCCCGACCAACTTCATCTATGCCGCAAATTATATTAAACCCATTGTTATAACATTCAGTTTCAAAAGTATACATAGTTCCCTCGTTTTTATATAGAAATATTTCTATTATGGGCGTGTTTACATCGTTTTGAAATTTTTTAATCAATATTCAACACGCCCATTATACAAAATTCTGAAAACAATTTCAAATTTATTTATATAGGTAACATTTATTGTTCTTTTGCAAACTTTCCGAATCTATAACAGCTGGAGCAAAAGTCTTTATTGGCAGAACCATCCTTGTTAAGCCCCATATCTCGTTTTCCTAAGATTATGTTGCCGCATACCTGACAATTTCCGTACATAACAACACTCCTTAAAGTAATGTGAATTCAATTAAAAATACAAGTTGTCGCTTATAATATGAGAATTGCTCCGCAATTAAGCCGCTAAAGCGGCTTTTCGACTTCGTC
>CAZJGG010000131.1:0-3800 GCA_964545475.1 uncultured Eubacteriales bacterium
ATGCACAAGATGCTCAAATAATAATGCAAAAAGGGGATTTTGATTCAAACGGCGGCACACCTTTCTCAAACAAGGAAATAGGGTGGTTTTCATTCGGCTTAGGATTTATTCCGCTAGTATCTGATTTAAAAGATGTTCAAGAAGTGATTACTGGAACAGATTTATTGACTGGTGATAAACTTTCTAAATCAGAGAGAGTAATTACTGCTGTTGCGGCTGCAGTACCTATTTTATCAGGAAGCCAAGTAAATACCGTTAAAGATTTTGTTACTAAAAGCGATGGCATAGTTTCTGATTCTGCAGGGAAAGTTTCCCAAGCTGTTGGGGATGTGGGAAAAAAACCACTCCAAGAGCATCACTATCTTACGAACAAAAATAAAACGTATACTAAACAATTTGAAGATGTTGTTAAAAAATATAATTTAAACTTAGATAAGGATTGGAATAAGGACTTTTTGCCACATCAGGGTAGACATTCTAACGGCTATAATGATTACATGTTGGAAAAGCTTCAACAAATTGATGAATTAGCCAATGGTGATATAGACTTATTCTTGGAAATGATGGAGGGTTTAAAAAGTGAAATAAAAGCTAATCCTGACATGATGTATAAAAATTATTGGTTAAACAAATAGGAGGTTTTAATTAATGGAATATTATAAAATAATGATGGATATCTCAGGAGAGAATGATGTTGTTTGTCATTTCGAGAACGACTATGGAATTCAACAATATGAATTAAAATCTGGTAAAGAGTTTAATAAATGGGATGGAAGATTTGAATTTTATTATAACGAAGATGAAGGGAGTTTAGTTACTGATTATTTAGCCAATGACAAAGGCTGGTTTTTAATTTCAAATAGGTTTAAAAATTTGATTGAATCGTATAATGTTAGTGCACAATTTTTCCCCGCTAACATTAAGGAAAAAACTACTAATAAACAAATATCGGATTTTTTCATATGTAATGTGACTCATGTTGTTGATGCACTTTGTTTAGAAGAATCAGATTATTTGACTATAACAAATAAACGTATAGGTGTTGTATATGCAGTAAGAAAATATGCAGTATATGAATCAAAGCTACAAGGAGTAGATTTGTTTAAGCTAGGAAATGGGCAAAGCATACCTACTTTTATCTCTCAAAGATTTAAGGATGAATTACAATCTCAAAATATTACAGGTATGGAGTTCGCAAAGATAAGAACCGTTTAAGAATATATAGTATATGAATGACAAATAAAAAACGAAAGGTATAGCTTTGGAAATTTTGCTATACCTTTGGTTTTTTCAGCATGTTATAATGCCAATAATTACTTGTTATAATCCGTTGATGATAAATCGGTGGTAGCGGCGACGCAATGAATGTTAAGCAATACTTAAAATATGATTACGATGCCAACGGCAACCAGTTAAGCAAGGTATCGTATCAAATGGCAGAAAACACAACAAGCCCGGCGGAATATGGCACGGTTCAGTTAGGATTCGCCGAAAACAGGGGCGAGCCAACAAACCAAAACATAAAAGACACGGAAGTGAACAGCTATAATGGTTTTAATCAATTAATTAGGGCGGATATAGGCTACACAACAGCGGAATACGCCTACAGACCCGATGGTTTGCGTATGTCAAAAACGGTCAATAAAGAAACTACATTCCACCTTTGGGACGGAAGCAATATCGTTGCAGACTTGAACTCTAATTTTTCTGTAAAAGATAAATATTTAAGAGGAATGAATCTAATAAAGAACAATTCTTCTTACTATCTGTTCAATGCCCATGGCGATGTGGTACAATTGGCTAATGCAAGCGGTGTTGTAACCAAAAGCTACAAATACGATGCTTTTGGCGTGGAAACAGACATTGACGAAACGGACAGAAACCCATTCCGTTATTGTGGTGAATATTTCGACTTAAGCAGCGGGAAATATTATTTAAGAAATCGTTATTATTCTCCGGGTATTGGACGATTTATAACAGAAGACCCTGCGCAAGATGGATTAAATTGGTATACATATGTGGTTAATAGTCCGCTTATGTTTATAGACCCAACCGGATTAATCCCATCAGATGGCTTTGATTATCGTTCATATACCTATTATGATGAAAAAGGAAATGTTGATGAATATAGAACTTATTATTATGTTATGCTTTATTATCTTTATGGGTATATTGATGAATCCTCCGAGGTTTTTGGCAAAGCAATTGATTGGTGGGCAGCAAATGGGAGGCAAATGGCTCTTGCGAAATTCGATTATGATGAGTTGACAAATGTACCTGGGTTCGAGAATATTAATAATGGTTCGTATGACCTTGATAGATATGATAAAATTATATTAGCGATGACAAACTTTGTTAATGAACTATTTGGCACAGATATTGATGGAAATGATATTAAGGCTTTAATTGCCGTTGAAACTAAAATGGGGTATTATCATAGAAATGATTATGTAAATGGTAGCGTAGATATTATGCAATCATTAACAAAAGACAACTATGCCATTCAAAGACTCGCAGCAAGAGGGATATATGATCCGAATGAGGCAATAGATTTTATCCCAAAAAGTGGCTATGGTTTATTCCAACGTCTTTATCCCGATGGTAATTATGACCGACAGTTTGCAACTGTTGAAATGAGTGTTCTCGGGGGAATAATATGGTTTTTACAATATGAGTGTAATTTTGCAAAATATAATGGAAAAGGAGATCCGGCATATATAAATAAGATCAATGGAACATTAAAAGCAATGAAAAATTAGTTATAACTCTATTTTCTCAATTGTTTTAAATATGAATGTAGAAGGTGAAAAAATGATTAAAACTATTGAAATTTTCTTTGCTATTTTGACTCTTCTTGTCACAAATAATACTACAAATGAAGATTATATTTATTTCAAAACGTACACTGAATTTAAAAAACACCTAAATCGTGAGTCAGTTACATTAAATGCTTTTGGTATTCAAAAAGTAAGTGATAAAGATAATTATTATATTGTTAGGGCAGAGGATAGTTGGGGGTGGGGTGAGTGGGGTGACTGGTATCTTATTCACAGCGGTGAAAATGGAAATATGAAATTTGCACTGCTAGGCAATGGACCAAGAGGGACACCGGAACCAAAAGAGGTAAATATTACTCAAGGTGTTTTCGTAATTGGATATCAAGTAGGGCATATGGGAAGCGGCTCACTATACTTTCACAGTATTGAAGAACCTTATAATGCGAAATATATAATAAATGGTGCTTATGATATCAACCATGAGTATAAGCCGGTTGAGCTTACAAAAAAAATATTGGATGAGGAAGATTGGGCTGTTTTACCGGATGAAAAAATATTGTCTAAAATATCTCTTGTTAAAGGTCGTATTAAAAGCGCTAGTATATCAAAGATTTTTAGCGGTGGAGCTCTTACGCCTTACTTTGAAGATATTAACAGCGACGGACATACCGATATAATACTACATGGTGTTCAGTTAGAAAAGTTACAAGTCGAAACAGATGATAACCGTTATGAATTTATCGTTAATGAAAGCTTATGTAAACGAGTGTATATTTATGATGCCGATAGTGATGACTTTATTTTAACTAATACCGACATGTAATATTCAAAAAAACAAAAACGAGATTGGCTTAAGCGGCCGATTATCGTTTTGTTTTTTATGACGGAAACCAAATTGAGTAAAATATCATACCAACAGGTGGAGATATAACAAATGCTTCCGAATACGGCACGGTTCAGTTAGGATTCGCCGAAAACAGGGGCGAACCTACAAACCAAAACATAAAAGACACGGAAGTAAAC
>CAZJGG010000132.1:0-3453 GCA_964545475.1 uncultured Eubacteriales bacterium
ATGTAGTGCCAAAATTTTCATTTATATTAACGTGAGTTCGACGAAGGCGAAAAGCCACTTAAGCGGCTTAATTGCGGAGCAATTCTCATGTTATGGGCGACAATTTACGGCGGTTTTTGCCGCAAATTGTGGGAATATAATGTGAGTTCTATGAAAATTATGTTTTATATAATTTTCGTCGAACTCTCATTATATTATATCATATCATGTCTTTTATAACAAATAAAGCACTATTTCGACTTTATTTCACAAAAAGTCAAAACAGTGCGATATAATGGTTTTAGCGTTTATATGGCATTTTACACACAATTGCAACATTATTCTAATATATCTGAAAAACTATTTTATATTCCCTGTCGTAACAGGTTGTAAGAAACAGTATCTCAGTGCTCAGAACCCCGTACAAGCTAAAGATTTCGAGCTGTGGGGACGCCGGCTACATTAATTACACCTTATACAATTCTGCGATAATCTGTAACTGTCTTTTAAACTCAAACAGCTTATCTAAGTCGTCCTGCTGATAAAGCTCAATAAACTGGGAGTTAAGATCATTTACCTTCTCAAGTTTTGCAACAAAATAAAGGCGTTGTATAGTAGACAATATTTCGTCCACAACATCGCTTTTGACTTGCATAATTTTTTGTGCCTCTGTAATTTCCCCCCGAATTTTGCTCATTTCCTTATCAAGCATATAAGCGGCTTCCGCCGAATGATAGAGCCTTTCCTTAACGTCCTCAGGAATATTTCCGTTATATTTATAATTAAGGGAATGCTCAATTGTGGCCCAAAAGTCCATTGCCATTGTTCTTATTTGAATTTCGGCGCTTACGCTTTTTATTCCGTCATTA
Organism: uncultured Eubacteriales bacterium; assembly: GCA_964545475.1. GTDB lineage: Bacteria > Bacillota > Clostridia > Lachnospirales > JAISER01 > CAZJGG01. The sequence continues at coordinate 849 of CAZJGG010000132.1, forward strand.
GTGAAAAGTGCATATTTAATTAATATGTGGTAAGCTCTATAGCCGCTAGGCTTTCTGTTATTTATATAATCCCGCTCTTCAAGAATGCGCATGTCGTAATCCCGGCGAAAGCGGATAATCTCCAGTATTTTATCTATATCCTCAACAAAACGGCAAATAATTCTAATGCCTGCAATATCCTCAATTTTCTGAGATATTTGACTGAAAGGAATGTTTTTTCTTGATGCTTTGTCTAAAATACTTGATATTCTTTTAACCCGTCCGTAAACGTTTTCAATAGGCGAAAGTTGTGAATTTAGCAAATACTCCTTACGAATATTAGTAAATTTTAACAAGCATTCGTCAACTGTCTGCCGGTAAGGCATCAAAAATAAATCCCAATTAATAATCTCCATAAAAAACCCCCGTGACAAAAAAATAAGGATGCGCCTGTGGTCACAACCTTATAATAACACTTTCAGTAGATTTTATCAATAAAAATCAGTTACTAGAGCAAGCCGAATACAGTTATAGGGCGAAGAGATTCGGAAAATTTGCCCAAAAGACACTGAAATGGAGATTCCAAACAGGTATAAAATAAGCACATGACTCAATGACAACACTTTCTCACACTATGGTATAAAATATTTGTCATATCCTCACTTTTTAGTAATATATTTATTAATATTGGGGGGAATAAAATGGGTTTTTTTATAAGTTTGCTTATAATATTAATAATGCTAATGCCTGCTTTGTATTTGTCTTTAAAATGGCGCAAGGTGGAATATGCTGTTATTGTTAAAGGTGGGCTAACGTTTTTAATTTGGCTTTATGCCTGCGTTTCCACATTTGACCATTTAACCATTTATGGCTTGCTAATAAGCATAGGTATTTTGGCAGGGCTTTTAGGGGATGTTGCCATAGAAAAAAAACTTATAAACGGCATGGTCCTGTTCCTTCTTGGTCATATATTTTACATAGCTGCTTTTATATCAAACGGACCATTTTTGCCCCAAGCCTTAATTGTTTTTGTAATACTTTTTGGTCTAGCCGTTGGCTATTACAAAGTATCAAGACCTCGACTTAAAGATTATATTATCCCCGTTGCCATTTATGCCATGTTTTTGCTGTCTATGCTTTCCCTTGGGCTTATACAACCCTTTGATAGATATTTTACAGTCTCGTCTCTGTTTATGGCTTTTGGCGCAATTCTTTTCGCCGCATCAGACTTTTTGCTTGCCCAAAACCTTTTTGTAAAGGACAAGAAAATTATGCATTTAATAAGCCTTTATTTATATTATTTTGGTCAATTCCTGCTGGCATTAAGCATTTAGAGCTATTTGCACAATTCCAATAAATAACCGTATATACAATTATTTCATTGGCTGACAGTTCTGGCAAAAATAAATGTTGCCCCCCAAATATGCTTGTTTTGTTAAAAGCCCTCCACAAGCAGCACACGGCGTGTTTAGCGTGTTTTTGGAAAGAATTGTTTTATACCCTCCGGGGTTTCCAAATAAATCTTTTTCCGTGTCCCGTCCGCCTTTTTCGGTCATAACAAAAAGAGTATTTTTTATGGCTTCAAAAAGCCCTTTAACCTCATCCTCTGCCAATGCCCCAATCTTTGTTTTAGGGTTTATTCCGGCGTTAAACAAAATATCCTGTAAAACTCCGTTGCCAAGACCTGGTATCCTTTGCTCCGTTGCAAGAAATGCTTTTGCGCTTAAATTCTTTTTGCTTGAATTAAACATTTCCATAAAGTAATTTATATCAAATTCCCCGCTTAAAGGAGATGGTTTTTCTTTTGCCACGTTATAGTAAGAACTATCGTTTTGCCCCTCATCAAAAGCGAACAAAGCCCCATACATTTGCACTGTGCATACAATGCTTGTCCCGTCGGTAAACTCTACAAGAAGCTGATGCTTTTTAGGCAATAATTTCCCCGCTTCCAAAAACCTTATGTTTACACCATCGTTAAACATAAGCTTGGCACTTCCAAGAGCCATTTCAACATACCCACCAAAGGAATATACCTTTTCAATAGTTTTCCCGTTTAATAAAAGAGGATAAGCCTCCGGCTGACCAAAATAAAAAGCAAAGCCATGAGGAGATGAATTGGCATACACGTTTTTTATAGTTTTACCAGAAACTGTTTCATCAAGTTGTTTCGCTATAGTTTTGCTTTCAGGTATCTCCAGCATAAAATTCCTCTCTTTCACTATGAGCAGCCTCTAAAAAATAAAAACCTTTGACTTTATAGCATCAAAGGTCTTTTGTATTCGTTTTAGGCCTCTTGAGGAGCGCCTACAGGGCAAACTTCTGCGCAAGCCCCGCAAGATGTACATTTTTCAGGGTCGATTACGAAAATGCTGTCTCCCTGAGAAATACAAGAAACTGGGCATTCACTTTCACAAGCACCACAGTTAACACAATCCTCTTTAATTACAAATGCCATTTAAATACACCTCCTATAGTAGTTCTTTTATTTTATTATAAATCTTTAAAATAATCAAGATAATTTTTTGAATTACATACGGTTAAAAATTGCATTATTAATTTAATACACTCTAATAGGCTTAGCCCGAAAGGCGGTGAATTTTAATTCACGCAAAGGGGGTGACGCCAT
>CAZJGG010000133.1:0-3420 GCA_964545475.1 uncultured Eubacteriales bacterium
AATAAACGTCGTTTGAGTACTTTTTAGATGATCTTAAAAACATTAATATCTCATTATCTATGCATCTTGCAGAATACGTAGCAAGCTTTGTTCCTTTGCCGGCATTGTATGTTGTAATGGCTTTTATGAGCCCTATTGTCCCAACGGAAATAAGGTCCTCTACGTCTTTTGAATGGTTATTGTATTTTTTTACCACATGGGCAACAAGCCTTAAATTCCTTTCGATTAAAATGTTTTTAGCCTCATCGCTGCCCTGCATTAGCCGCTCTAACATAAGCTTTTCCTCTTCTGGTGAAAGAGGTTTTGGAAACGAATTGCTACCCGAAATATAAGAAAAAAAGAAAAAATAACAAAGCGCCTCAATAAACACACAAATCGCCCCCATTTTTACGCGCCTTACATTATATGCTGGGGAAAAATCATATGTGAATTTAGGCCTTGCAGTGTTTAATAAAAAGTTGAATAAATTTTTATATAAAATTTTGGTTGTATATTTGATTTATTGCATATATTGTATTATAATATATAATGCAAGAAGGGGCGTGTGGACATGATTTTACAATTAGATTTTTTAAGCGAAATACCAATTTATATGCAAATACGCAACCAAATAGTTTATTTTATAGCTGAGGGGAAACTTTCACCAGGAAAAAAATTGCCTACTATAAGAAACCTTGCTAATGAGCTAGGCATTAATATGATGACTGCAAGCAAAGCTTACCAACTTTTAAAACAGGAAGGTTATATCTTAACTGACAGAAGAAGCGGCGCAGTTGTAAGCCATAATTTGCCTAAATCCGGAATGTTGTCAGAAAAATTAAAACAAGAGTTGGAAATGGTAATTTTAGAAGCAAAGCTAAACGGCATTTTAAAAGAAGATATTTTAAAGCTTTGCGGTAAAATATATGATAGGACGGAGTGGTTTACATGAACTTAGGTTTTAATATTTTTATGTTAGTATGTTTTTTCCCTATTTTGCCTATAGTGTATTTTATTTTGAAAAACGAGACAAAACCTAAAAAAAATATTATTGTCGGCGTAACTCTCCCCTACGAAGCACGAATAAACGAAGAAGTATTTGCCGCCCTATACATTTTTAAAAAACAGTTAAATATACTAGCCGTTATTTTGGGGATTTTATTAATAGCTCCATTTTTTATAAAACATTCATCTGTGATATTAACGTACTATATGATTTGGTTAACAATCGTCATTATTTTGCCATACATTCAATATATTAAGTGCCATAAAAAATTAAAAGCATTAAAGGCGGAAAAAGGCTGGTACAGCCCTGTTGCAGGAAAAACTTTTATAGATATTTCAGTTGCGGTTCAACCTATAAAAACAATTAAGGCTTTCTGGTTTATCCCACCTGTAATAATAAGTTTATTACCTGTTATTGTATCTATTTATGAAAATAAGCCTGATACTATTACGTTTGTTATAATTTATGCAGTTAATGCGGCTGTAGTTTTGCTTTCCTGCTTTTTTTACCGAATTATTTTAAGACAAAAATCCGAAATAGTTGATGATAACACAAATCTTAACCTTTCACTAACCCAAATCCGCCGCAGAAATTGGGGAAGATTTTGGCTTTGGCTGGCGTGGCTTACTGGACTGTTTTCTTTGTTTTTCTGGATTTTTTTATTTAATGTTATAGGTCTTTTAACCACAGCCTTAACATACACAATTGCTGTTTTATTTATTGCTTTAAAAACTGAATTTTCCACACGCAGCGCCCAGCAGGCCTTAACAAGTGAAAGCGGCAAAACATTTTATGCCGACGACGATGATTACTGGATAAACGGCATCTTCTATTACAACCCAAATGATGTTCATTTAATGGTAAATAACCGTGTAGGCTTCGGAACTTCAATTAACCTTGCAAAAACTTGGGGAAAAGTTTTGATTGGGTTTTCAGCCCTTTGCATTATAGCTATGCCTTTTGTTGGCATATGGACAATTGCAGAGGAATTTACTCCAATAAAAATCCAAGTTGATAATGGCTCTATTACAGGATATCACACAAATAAGTCATTGGAGATTAAATTAGCGGATATCCAATCTGTTGAGCTAATTGAAGCATTGCCATCAACATACAAAGTATCCGGTTCAGGCTTTAAAGCCCTGCTTAAAGGCGGTTTTAACGTTAGCTCCTACGGCTCTTGCCGGCTACTTTTAAACCCGGAATCTTCGCCATTTATTGTAATTAATGCAAATGACAGCACATATATCTTTAATGCCGGGGATAAAGAAGAGACTCTATTAGTATATTCACAAATAAAGAAATAGAAAAGGGATACTGGTTTAATGTGCCAGTATCCCTTGTTTTTTCAACTAATTGAGCAAACCTGTAAGCCGAGTTCTGTCTTAGATGACCATCTATCTAGGCGCATCGTTGCCAATGCACTCATGCGACCTTACCTAAAGCGGACCGGGCAGGTCCATTTGCTTTTATTTGGTCTTGCTCCGGGCGGGGTTTACAGAGCCTTTTCCGTCGCCGGAAAAGCGGTGAGCTTTTACCTCGCCTTTCCACCCTTACCTGCAAAGCAGGCGGTTTATTTCTGTTGCACTTTCCTTGGAGTCGCCTCCACCGGGGGTTACCCGGCACCTTGCCCTATGGAGCTCGGACTTTCCTCATGGCAAAACCATGCGGTCATCCAGCTTACTCAATTATTTTATGAATTGCTATAATTACGATGTTAGCACAAACACATTGTACAGTCAATATAAAGTAAACAACGGAATATATTTTGTTTAAATTGCATTAACAAAGTTAAATACCTTAAATATAATAACAGTTAATATGCTGTTTTTGATAATTTTCAATCTATAATATATACATTTTAACCAATGCTTTAGTCTGTGCGGGAGGATATTATGAAAAGTAGGCTGTCTATTGAGAACATTTATTCAGCTATCAAAGTAATTGATTAAATTGTCGCTCATAACATGAGAATTGCTCCGCAATTAAGCCTCAAGAGCAATTTGACAAAACATTGACAGGTGTGGAGCAGGAACAGCAAACGATTCATCGCTGAGTCTATCTGTAGGGGACGGCGTCCTCGACGTCCCGTTCACCCTTGCATCAAGAGTCCCCGGGCTGTCGAGGACGCCAGCCCCTACGAGATTATCGGTTTAAGCTAATGATATTCACACAATTTGCAGCAAAAACCGCCGTAAATTGTCGCTCATAACATGAGATTTGCTCCGCAATTAAGCCGCAAGAGCAATTTGACAAAACATTGACAGGTGTGGAGCAGGAACAGCAAACGATTCATCGCTGAGTCTATCTGTAGGGGACGGCGTCCTCGACGTCCCGATCACCCTTGCATCAAGAGTCCCCGGGCTGTCGATGACGCCAGCCCCAACACCATTTAAATAACTTAATAAATCCACAATAAATGACGAAATAAAAGC
>CAZJGG010000134.1:0-3279 GCA_964545475.1 uncultured Eubacteriales bacterium
TTCCTGTCAAAATGAAATTGTCATCATTGCAGCATTTATATAGCTTTATAATCCCGTTGTAGCACAGGAATAGTCTCAACACTTTTCAGCTGTTCGACTGCATTTACATTTTCATTAGGAATATTAATGTTAAATAAAACTTCCACTTTATCGTTATATACCAGAACTTTGTTGATGTAAGTGTTGATAAAATGCCTACATTCAGCAAGGTTTTTAGTTTTAACAAAATCCTTTGACTGATTTATTAAGTTTATAATCATTTCTTCTGAAATTTTAGACTCTCTGTCATATAATGATAGTTCTTTAATGTGTTTTTCTAAAAAGAGTTTTTTATCTTCAAGCTCTTTCAGCTCTTCCTTTACTGTATCAATTGATATTTCAGTTTCAGAGACAAGCCTTATAACTGAACGTATTTTCGTTATTACATTTTTCAGCTCTATAGTTGCAGTATTCAACTCTTCCCTGTTGTTATCTGCTTGCTTGTTGTGATATTCAGCAAGCATTTTTGAAAGTTTCTGTATTGAACTTACTGAAAAGAGATTATTATACAACTCATCAAGTACGAAGTTTTCTAAATACTCTTTGCGCAACTCCTTATTCTTACAACCTTGATGATTTTGTCGACTAGAGCATCTATAAGAAGTATATTTGCTTTTGTTTCGACCACACATGCGGCTATTTCCGTACATAGAAGAGCCGCATTCACCGCAGTAAATTAGTCCGCTTAATAAGTATATTTCTTTAGCTTTGTATCGACCGCCTTTGTCCGCATTGTGGGCTATTTTAAGCTGAACAGTGTTAAAAGTGTCCTTATCAATGATGGCAGGTATTCCGCCTTCAATAACAATCCATTCATCTCTAGGTTTGATCTTGGCATTTCTCTTTCCGGTTGCATCTTTTTCTTTCTTTTGATTGTAGATGTATGTGCCAATATATTTAGGATTTTTCAAAATAGTGTTTAAGCTGTTTTTAGCAAACGAATTACCAAACTTTGTTTTGTACCCCATTGAATTTAAATATTCTAGGATTTGGTTATATCCTACATCTTTAGAGTACATATCAAAAATTATTCTTATTATTTTGGCTTCTTCCTCGTTTATTACATACTTTTTGGTAACAGGGTCAACATCATATCCAAGAGCTGCAAAACCTCCTGTATGCTTACATTGATAAGCATTTTCCTTTAATCCCTTCATTACTTCACGAGCGAGGTTGGCAGAATAATATTGAGCCAGTCCTTCCAGTAATGATTCAAAAATCATGCTTTCTGGACTTCCATCAATATTTTCAGTAACTGACAATAGTGTAACACCGGATATTTTTAGTTCTCTTTTGTATGTAACAGCATCGTATTTATCACGTGAGAATCTGTCTAACTTATGAATAATAACAAATTGAAATAGTTTTTTCTTAGCGTCGGCTATCATGCTTTGAAATTCAGGGCGGTTATCGTTGGTGGCAGACATAGCAGAATCAGTATATATTTTTATTATATTGTAACCTTTACTTTCCGCATACGCCTTACAAGCTCTAACTTGGGCATCAATAGACTCTTCCCTCTGGTTATTGCTTGAATATCTGGCATATATAACCGCTACCTTTTCTGAACCTACTATTGATTTATTCTTCATACAATCCCTCCATATTTTTTATTCAAATTTATATTATGGCTTTTAAGATTGTATTAAAGCCGGATAATCTTCATCTTTGGAAAGGCTAGGGCAGCTATGTAGCATATAAGCCCTGGCTTTATTTTTTAAATTTATTTCTGTACGTTTTGGAAGCGTGACAGAAAATTCTTTCTGTTCCTTGTTATTGCCGTATTTTAGCCAATATTTGCTATATCCGTCAAACAGATGAAATATACTCATTTTCAAAATTAGCTATATTTCACCACTTGAAGCCATAACAAGAAACAGATATAGATTTTCTGTTCTATTTACTGCTTCCCAAAAATACTTTATATAGAACCTTTATAAAAGGCATTAAATAGTCATTATTATTATAATTATCATTTAGATTAGGATTATCCTCATTTAAATTAGGTTTAATTTCTTTTATTACATCCGATTTCATATAAAGAGACTTTAATTTATTTCGTTCAACTTCCAAAATATACATTTGAACCCTCCAGTCAAAATGAGTGCCTTTCTTTTACATGAACATAATTCTCCACAGTTATAGCGGCAGTCGAATGACCCAATGACATTGACAGATGTTTAACTGGCATACCGCTATTATGTGCGTGTGTAGCATACGTATGCCCGTATAGTATAATAACGCTAAACTCAAAAACCTTGTTAAATCAAGGGTTTGCGGGTTTGGCGTTATTCTTTTTCACTCTTTTTCCAAGTGAAATCAGAGCGGCTTTTGGGTCGTAAAAACGCCGATGTTTCATTAACGCTAAAAATTCTGACCCACAGCAAAAGAGAGGAAGGAGTCTATATGGGTAAAGTAATCGCAATTTGCAATCAAAAAGGTGGTGTAGGTAAAACCACCACCTGCGCTAATCTCGGTATCGGACTTGTCCGAAGCGGACAGAGAGTTTTGTTAATAGATGCGGATGCCCAAGGTTCATTGACGGTGAGCTTGGGTCATCCGCAGCCGGACAAGATACCAACAACGCTATCAACGGTGATGGGCAAAATCTTAACCGACACACCCATTATACCGCAGGAGGGAATCATTGGCCATGATGAGGGCGTAAACCTTCTACCGGCTAATCTCGAACTGTCCGGCATGGACGTGACCCTTGTAAACGCCATGAGCAGAGAAACCATTTTACGGCAGTACATAGAAACCGTGAAAGGTGACTTCGACTATATTCTGCTCGACTGTATGCCCTCACTCGGTATGCTGACCGTAAACGCCCTTGCCGCCGCTGATAGCGTGATAATTCCCGTGCAAGCGCAATATCTGCCGGTCAAGGGACTGGAACAGCTTTTACAGACTATCACAAAGGTACGGCGGCAGATAAATCCGAAGCTGAGTATAGACGGTATCTTGCTCACTATGGTGGATAACCGCACAAACTACGCCAAAGAAATCATTGCGCTTCTCAAACAAGCCTACGGCGGCAAGCTACACATCTACGAAAACCATATCCCCATGTCTGTACGTGCCGCCGAAATTAGTGCAGAGGGTAAGAGCATATTCGCTCACGATCCTAATGGCAAAGTGGCGGCGGCGTATGAAGCACTGACAAAGGAGGTGCTTGAGCATGGCAAAGAGTAGCGCCGCCAAAATCAACCTCACCTCTTACGATGATATTTTTCAGAC
>CAZJGG010000135.1:0-3216 GCA_964545475.1 uncultured Eubacteriales bacterium
GCTTATAGAATAAAATGCTTTTATTTTTAGATTATATACTATATAATCTATATATTAATCTAGAACTAGAACATCAAAGAAGGAGACCCGAAAATGAAAAAGAAGATTTTATGCCTATTGCTGTCAGTTTCCATTGTACTGTCATTAACGCCAAATATTTATGGAGCATCTCTTGAGGACGACAGTAGTTCGCTTACAACACAAGAACTTAATGATTTTAGAGAGCTCATTTTCTCCCAAGGTGAAACATCTACCAGAAGCGTATTACCAGAAGAGGAAAAAGAGCTTATTTTTGTGGATAAATCTAATATAATCCACATGCCCTTTGAGTCACCAGAGCTTATTCCGGCAGATGAAAACGGCATAGAGCCTATTACACCTTACCAAAATTTCAGCTATAATCAAGGCTCTGTTCGCCAGTCCTATATATTAGTTGGAAGCAACAAATATGTAAGCGTTAAAACGATAAATAAGTCTGTAGGAGAACATGTTAACGTATGGCTTGTCGATGATGCGGATTTCCATGCACAAACCGGCACAACCCACAGTGACAGCGACTGCGCCCTGCAAATGATAAATAATAACGTGGGATTAACAGAGGATCTTGTAGAAAATTTTGAAAATATTTATTCAAGTATGACAAATAGCGACTCAGGATTTGGAGAATTTAAACAAATATCTACACCTTACAGTAATGCGCCATTCGTAGGGGATATGGACGGGGACGGCAAAGTTAACATCCTTTTATACGATATCAATTACAACGATACATCTAACACTTATATAGCAGGTTTTTTTGCTGCAAATGATTATTTAACAAATTGGCCTTACACCAACCTATTAGATGTTGTTCACATTGACGTAGGCATAAACCAGGGATACAAACTACTAGACAGCAGTTCAACCGCAAACAAGGCTTCTTTTTACGGAACTTTGTCCCATGAATTTCAGCATATGCTCTATTATTCTTATGGGTCAATAAAAGGTATTGCAGATAACACACTTTGGCTTAATGAGGCTTTAAGCGGTTACGCTGATATTTTTTACACATTGCCAAACAGTATAATTTTCTCTTATGACAGACCAAGATATGCGGTAATTAATAACTATGGTGTTGAGCCAGGTAAAGTTATAAATAATCCTAACAGTGACTTTTTACGTTTTTCTAATAACTTAAAAAATTACTCCATGGGATATATGTTTTCAGCTTTTTCTAATAACACTTTAAACGGACGTTTACCACGAGCAATATATTCCGCATTTAATAGTGCAAACAGGCTCGATAATATAAATTATAAAGAACTTCTTGGAAAAGTTATTAAAGACATTTCCGGAAGCACATTAAGCAATGAAAAGGCATTTCAGGCTTATTATTATGCATATATGGAAGCAATCGCAGCAGATGGTGGTACAATAAATAGCTATCCAAGCGGCAATCACCAAACTTACAATACAGCTAAGCTTCCAAGCGGCTTATCGTATATAAGCGGTGGCGATAATTACAAAAACCTTTGGTATTCAAGGCTAGAGAGGGAAAATTACCCCGTGGTTAACAGCGGCGGAGCAATAAACCTTGATGTATACGATAAATATGGTTCAGCCCCAACTGATGTTACTTTAGAACAAACCTTTAGCCTTAATGGAACAGGCAATTATTTAAATATCAGTTATAACGCAGGCAATTTTGGCAATGTAAAATTATATGTTCTCGTTCCTAAAGCCAGCTACGACGAAGGGGCAGACGTTTACGAACTTACAAGCGGAAAAGCACTAGACATATTTACAAACGGCAAAAAGGCATACTTGTTTGCCTCAACCTACGGGCAAAAAGTAAGCGGTTTACAGGTGTTTTACACATGGAAAGATGGCAGTACTGATGAGCCTGATGAGCCTGAAGAGCCTGGAGGGCCTTCTGCTATTGCTGAAAATTTAAAACTTGAAAAGGGAACAAGGGCGCAAACAGTTAAAATATCAATAATTGATACTAATGAGGCTAATTATCAAAACAATTTGTTGGAATACGCCTTAACTCCGGATATTAACGATACTAAACTTACAAAATGGAAAGCTTTTAAAAAGAGCAAAACTCATTTTATAGACAATATTAAAACAGATGCTAGTAATAGTCTTTATGTTAGAACTAAAAAAGTGGGATCAACCCCTGCTTCCGAACATTTATTTGTATATAAAATAACTGTTGATGATATTCAGCTTTTGGCTAAACCGTCTGTAAGCGTTAAAACAACAGAAACTGGTTTTGCCGGCTATACAAACATTGTGTTTTCTAAAGACTATAACGATATTAAACTTAACTATGAATACACAATTTCAACCACGGAGAACTGGGAAAACTGCCCTGCACTTCTGGGGGACAAAGCTAACTTAACAGTTAAAAACAAGCCAGTTTCACCAGAAGATTCTTTATTGGTAAGAAAGAAGCGCACTGAAAACCTTCCAGAATCAGTTTCCATTTCCAAACCTATAGTTTCTTCAAGTGAAAAACCGAAATCAGAAATAAGAATAAACACAGTTGATACGGACGTTTACGAATTGACAATGGATTATAAAGATAGCGGAGAAACAGTAAAAACCAAGTTCCAGTATGCTTTTATAAATAAAGACGCTTTTGAAGGTGATAGTTCAACTGCTATTTTAAAGGCGAAATGGAGAAGCATTACTAAAGATAGTTTTACAGTTAAACAGAAACTAGCACCCGGAAATTATATTGTTGCATTAAGGCGTGCTAAAGTTTCAAAAACAACTGCATCAGAACCTGTGTTAACTACTGAATTATCAGTGAATTGATATAAAAAATAAAAAGCAGATGGAAAATTAAAGCTATTTCAAAAACATAAATAGCCCTAGATAGGTGGATGCGTTATTAAAATTTCAAAGTGCGATGCGTTGTTATGGTTTGACTATTTTTCACAATTACCTGAGGAAGAAGAAATTAGTGTAAAACATGAAGAAATTATTTACGCTACATTTGCTCAGATTGAGGCAGCAATTAACCATAGAAATGAAATGTTAATGTCGGAAATTAGAAATTTAAAAACTTTAAAGAGTAGAACTAATTTTGTGGGAAATGAAAGCAAGTTCCCAAAAGGATGCCAATCCTGTCTTCTGGGTACTGGTTTGGGCGCAATTAGGAAAACGAACAGATGTAATTTAGAATGTAAGTTCTGTTATAATTATGGCGAACTGGAAGATATTAAT
>CAZJGG010000136.1:0-3053 GCA_964545475.1 uncultured Eubacteriales bacterium
CTTCTGTGCCAGATTTTTTGCTTGCAGCAGAAAAATTGAATAATGAGTACATATCAAAGCAAAAAGGCTATATATCATGGAAGCAACTTGTTGATGGTGATACTTGGGTGGACTTTATAACTTTTGAAACAATGGCAGATGTTAAGAATTTTGAATCTGATTCCGGTAATGCAGGTGAATTAGCCGAAAAGTTTTATTCATTCATTAACTTAATTAGTTGCAAACAGAATTATTTTACTATTGAAAGAAGTTACGAATGACAGTTTTTACATTTAAGCCGCTAAAGCGGCTTTTTGACTTCTCCGAACCTACGTTAGGAACCAGTATGATTAATTCTTAAAATGTATGTATTTCTCCATATCTATCTCTGGGAATGTTATGGTTTTTTTATAGACTTCAACAGCCATATCAATAACAGTTAATGCAGCCATTGCCCCTGTGCCCTCTCCAAGCCTCATGCCAGCCGTAATAATCGGCATAAAATCAAGTTTTTTAAGAACAAGCTTTCCGGCCGGCTCTGCGGACATATGAGTTGCAATCATATATTCCTTACAAGCCGGGCATATTCTGCTTGCCAAAACCGCCGCAATTCCAGAAATAAGCCCGTCCACCATAACAGGAAGCGAAACAGCTGCCCCTCCTAAAAACAGACCTACCATCCCGGCAATATCAAGCCCCCCCACTTTGCCAATAACGTCAATAGGGTCTTCTCTGTCCGGCTTATTTATTTCAATTGCTCTTTTTACCGCATTTATTTTTCTTTCAAATCCTTCTTTATCAAGCCCTGCGCCACTGCCGCAAACTGTGTTTACTTCTCTCCCAAACAAAACCGATGCAATTGCTGCGCTTGGTGTAGTGTTGCCTATTCCCATTTCCCCCGTTGCAATAAGCTTGTACCCCTTATCTTTTAAGCTTAAAGCAATTTCAATACCCACTTCAATTGCCTGAACAGCTTGCAATCTTGTCATTGCTGGTCCTAGAGAAATGTCATTGCTTCCATACATTATTTTTTTATTAATTAAGCCGGTTGCGGAGATATTTGAGTTTATGCCAATATCTACTGGTATAACGTCCACCCCGATAGATTTCGCCATTACACACACAGTAGTTGTGCCTTTTGCAAAGTTTTCCGCCATAATGGTAGTAACTATACTGTCTGCCTGGGTAACGCCCTGAGCAACAACACCATGGTCTGCACACATTATAACAACACACCGTTTATCTATATCAAAATCTGCCGTTCCGGCTATAGCAGCCATTTTTGTAACTGTCGTCTCTAAAGCCCCTAAACTTTGCAGAGGTTTTGCTATTTTGTCCCATTTCTCCTGGGATTGTTTTATTATGTTATAATCAACGGGCTTAATCAATTTTAGTGCTTGCTCAAGTTTCATATAAACCTCCCAAATTAGAGCCTGTTTGGAATCTCGCTTTTAGTGAGTTTTTGAGCAAGTTTTTTGAATCGAAAGGAAGTGGTGAACGTTCATAGGGCTATTTGCAAAAGCATAAACAGCTATGGGGCGTGTTGAATAATCCTTATTGGGAAAATTTCAGATGTAAAAACGACCGGGTTTAGGGGCGTTTTTACATCTGAAATTTTTTAATCAATATTCAACACGCCCCTATGTTCGCAGAAACAGCGAAAACGTTTGCTGTTTCCGCTCCACACCTGTTAATGTTTTGTCAAATTGCTCTACTAAAAGAAGTATGGGCGTTTGCCACTGACGCAGCGATTCTGAAAATTTGCCGAAAAGACACTGAAATGGAGATTCCAAACAGGCTCTTACTCTACAATATCAAGCTTGCCTGTTACAGGGTCCATAAGAAAACCTGAAACTAATATATCTTTAGGAATGAGCGGATGGGTTTTAATAATTTTTACCGTTTCTTTAACAGAAGCACAAGGGTCTTCAAACCCTTTCATCCAATGGTTAATATCAATCCCTAAATAATTAATAAATTCTAACTTCCTTGGGTCAACTCCCCGAGCTATCATTTTATCAATAATCAATTTAGGGTTTAAACTTTGCATACCGCAATCATAATGATTAATAACCATTATCTCGTCTACACCCAAGTCATAAATAGCAACAATAAGGCTTCTCATAACGCTCCCAAATGGGTTGCTAATTAAAGCCCCCGCATTTTTAATCATCTTTACATCGCCGTTTTGGATATTAAGAGCTGCCGGCAAAAGCTCCGTAAGCCTAGTGTCCATACATGAAAGTATGGCAATATTTTTATTAGGATATTTTGTTGTGTTATATCTCTCATAGCTTTTGTTTTCCACAAATAATTTATTAAATTTTAGTATTTCATCAACTTTTGACATAAAACATTCCCTTTCATTCCGTCAAACTCTCGTGAGGACTGTGTCAACATTATGTTATATATATGTGTTTTTCTTTCCAATTGAGTTCATAGTTGCCCTCGGCTTTGTCAAATCTTAAAACGAGATAATGTCTCTCACTTTGAATAGGTTTTATAACACCCTCTTTTCTGTTATTATTTAATGTTAAAACAATATCCTTTTTTGAATTTAATATATCAATCGTCATATTTCCTTTTGATATTGCCGAATCTAAAACAAACATATACTCTCCGTTTTCTTTTAATTTCAATATCCTTTTAATATAACCGCTGCACGCTGCAAACGTTGCCTTATGATGGCTTTTGTATGAGTTACCCCTAGAACCCAAAAACAGAAGTGCCCGTTTACAGCTAAGCTGACAATACCCATTAATATATAGCAGGTAAAAAAACATAAAAGGACAAAGAATGATAACAGTAAACCACAATATATCCATAATACCACCTCCGAAAAAACTTTTGATTTGAACTAGCATCAACATATTACCATATTTTTTGGTATTCCTCTTCGTTTCGGACAGCTCGACCATAAAAATGAGATTGCCAAACCGTACGGAACGCATACAATGCGTTCCCTACATATTATAATCGTCACACGAATACTCTTAGGCATTATAAAATATAGGTCAACTGCTATTCTGTCATATAGGGCGTGTTGAACAATCCTTATTTGGAAAATTTCAGAT
>CAZJGG010000137.1:0-3000 GCA_964545475.1 uncultured Eubacteriales bacterium
GTATAAACAATCAGTGTTTACTTAATTTTGCCGCAAAAACTTATTTGTAAATTAATTCTTACGTAAGTTTTGCCCTTAGAGCAATTTGACAAAACATAAACAGCTTATATATGGTGAATGTAAATTAAACATTGACATTCCACCAATTTCCAGTATAAAATACAAATAGTGGGCGTGTTGAATAATCCTTATTGGGAAAATTTCAGATTTAAAAACGACCGGGTTTAGGGGCGTTTTTACATCGTTTTGAAATTTTTTATTCAATATTCAATACGCCCATAGAGTATCTCTTAGGTTTAAAACTATCAATTACTGTTTATCATTCATAAATGGGGGCTTGTGTAAATGAAATCTTCTAAAAAAATTTCGTTAAAATGGAAAATATCTTTACCAACTATTGCTTTATTTTTCGTATCAATTACAGTTATCCTAACGGTAGTATTAACAATTTTTTACATAACCTCAACCAACCTTTCAAAGAACTATACAATTGAGATGGCATCTAATTCTGTTGGTATTATGTCTAAAAAAATAGAGCGCCTTTCCGCAACAGCATCTACTAACGCTAAAATAATAGAAACTATGCTTTCTGATGAGCATATTCAAAGAAGCGAAATAATTAATATTTTGGGTAAAGTCGTATTGTCTCAAGATGAATTTACTGGCATAGGCATTATGATGGAACAGGATATTTTCCCAGAGGAAGATGGGTATAATTTCGATGACAATTTATTTCACCCTTATATTTATAAATCTAATGATCAATTTTATTTTGAAAGTGTTGGTTCATACAATGAATACATAAAAGAAGATTATTTTAAAATTCCTAAACAAACAGGAAAGTTATACATAACCGACCCATATTTTTTTAATGTTAACGGCGAAAAAACTTTAATGATTACCATTAGTGTTCCTATCTTCTATAACGGCAAATTCGCTGGTACAATAGGACATGATATTGATGTAAGGTTCTTCAACGAGAACTTATCGAATATAAGAATTTTTGATAGCGGATTTGTTTATTTAATAAGCCCCAATAAATATTTGGCATATTATCCCAATACTGACGATGACATTGGCAAGTTGATAACAGAGTCTTCATGGAAGAATTATCCTCAGGATATTAAGGCAGTTGAAGACGCTATTAATACAAAAAAAGTTCAGACTATTAAATCCTGGGATGAGGATATTGGCGAAGATAACTTAATTTGTTATTATATCCCCTACTACTTTGCGGACTCTGATAAACCTTGGGTTATTGGGGCAGCGGTAATTCCCTCGGAAGCTAATTACGCCATAAATCTCGGCATTTTAACCGGAGTTTTACTTGGTGTTATAGCTGCGGTTTTATCATTTTTTGCATTAATTTATATTATAGGGAAGAAGATTAAACCTCTTAACAGAATTGCAGGAATTGTCTCCAGAATGGTTGAAACCGGTGATATGTCTGTTAATTTAAGTGCAAACGATATATCTAACGATGAAGTCGGTCTTGTTACAACTTCATTTATCAAACTTACGGATATGATGAATGAATGGAATGACATAATGAAAAAAGTTGCTCTTGGGGATTTTTCTATAAACATTGTAAAACGTTCTGATAAAGACGAATTTTCAAATAATATCAACTTGATGATTGAGAGCAATAAAAGTTATATTCATAATATATCAAAAGTTATGTCGGAGTTTTCCAGCGGAAATCTTTCAGCAAAAATTGATATGGAATACGGAGGAGACTTTGCACCGATTAAGAAATCTATTAATAATACTATGACCCAAACAAAGGGTTATGTCGAAGAAATATCAAAAATACTTTATCAGCTAAAAGAAGGCATACTTACTGAACATCTTAAAGGTGATTTTGCTGGGGATTTTAATACTCTTAAAACATCTGTTAATGATATGATAAATTCTCAGAGGTCTTATATTTCTGAAATATCCAGAGTTATGGGCGAGATGAAAGAAGGCAAATTAGATGTTTCCATTGATACCGACTTCCACGGTGACTTCGAGCCTATTAAAACATCTGTTAATGAAACTATAGAATTCCTAAAATCTTATATTAACGACATAACTCGTATTTTAGGTTTACTTGCTAATAAAGACTTAACATGCAAGCTTAATATGAAATTTAAGGGTGACTTTAAAGTTTTAGAAGAATCTTTAGATAAAATTGTTATTGCACTTAACCAAACCCTTAAAGAAATTAAAGGCGCTGCCTCGCTGGTTACTTCAGGTTCAAACCAAATATCAAGCGGCTCCCAGGAATTATCATATGGGGCAATACAACAAAACGATTTATTAAAAGATTTATCAAACACAACTATGGATATAGTTAGTAAAGCTAAAATAAGCTCAGAAAACGCAAAAACCGCTGTTAAAATGAGCGAAGAAGCAACTATGGAAGTTAAGAGCAGCAATGAAAAGATGCATAATCTTGTAGAGGCCATGAGTGAAATAAATACGACATCAGGGCAAATTTCTACCATTATAAGGGCAATTCAAAACATTGCTTTCCAAACTAATCTTCTTTCCCTTAACGCTTCTATTGAGGCCACAAAAGCCGGTGAAGCCGGAAAAGGATTTTCAGTTGTTGCAGAAAAAGTTCGTGCCCTTGCAAATAACTCAAGTGCAGCGGCTAAAGATACTACACAGTTAATAGAAAAATCCTTGAGAGCCGTTAAACATGGCAATCAATTAACACAAGAAACAGCATTATCCTTAACAGAGGTTTTGGCAAAAACCCAAAAAACAGGAGACTTAGTTAACGAAATTGTTCAGGCTACTAACGAGCAGCTTTCCGGAACTAATGCCATTAACAGCGGTATTGAACAAATTCTTGACGTTGTACAGTCCAATTCGGCAACAGCAGAATCTGCCGCTGCTTCAAGTGAGGAATTGTTTGCCCAGGCAGAAACATTAAACAATCTTATTGATAATTTCAAGGTATAAAAAAAGCAGCCTCTCCACTTAAACCTTTGGAGAAGCTGCTTTTTTATA
>CAZJGG010000138.1:0-2987 GCA_964545475.1 uncultured Eubacteriales bacterium
ATGGCGAAAAATCGCTGTTTCAAATTCGGGCAACCCATTATTGAATACAGGTTCTTATTGATTTTTAAGTTCTTTCCAAGAGTTAATTGCATAGTTTGCAATATCTTTATAATCCGCTTCTGTCCATTTTTCTTTAGTCATATAACTCTCCATAAGTTTAAGTCCTAAAGTGTCGCCGCTCCATGAAGCAGGTGCGCCCAAGTAAGGTGCCGCAAGGGTGCTGTCTGTTTTAAGGTAAGACAATATAGAGTTGCCAAGAGAGTTAGGAAGAGAAGTAGAAGCTGGGTCAGCATTGTAAGGAATAAAGTTAAATGAATCAACTACAAAGCTCTTGCCTTCGTCTGTAGTGTTAAGCCAAATTAAGAAATCCATAGCAAGCTTTTGTTCTTCCGGTGTAGCCTTAGCGTTAATTGCGTAGTAGTTAGGAACAAAAACAGGAATAGATCTGTTTAAGTGTTCAATTGAAAGCCCATCAACATGAATATCAGCTGGTGAGTAAGGCATTTTAACAGGAAGGAACTCAAGCCTTGCGGCAACTTCCGGGTTAACGTTTTTAATGTTTTCATAAGCCCAGTTACCTTGTTTTAAAAATACTGCCTTGCCGTCTGCAAAAATTTGAATCGCTTGGTCATAACCAAAATTAGTTTCAGAAACGAATTTTGGTCCCCTAACTTCAGAGCCGTCTGCACCAGCTAAATGGCTTGTCTTCATATCAAGTGCTTTAGCGTATGTTATGAATAAACTTTCTAGTTTATCAAGCTGTTCGCTTGTAGCAGCATTGGCAGCGGCTGGGTTAGCAAATGCTGCATTTAACGCAACGTTTACAAAGTGGTCGCCATAAGTCCATTTTTGAGAGCCCATAACTGCAAAAACACCTGTTAAATTTTGGGCAAGCCCAGTTTTTGTCGGCTCAAAAGTGAATTTTTGTCCATTAAGCGTAACAATCATAGCTGTAGGAGTTTTAATATAAGTGTCAAGAGCTTGAACTAATTTCTCCCATTCATCATAAGAAGCTTCTTTTATTGCTTCAAGAACTTTGTCTTTATCGCCAGGTCCAAAAATGTCTGAAAGCATTTGAGTATCAACTATATAACCGTAACCCTCAACATTGTATGGCACACCAAAGCTGTTAACGCCGTCATCTGTTAAACGCAGACCTTGAGGTATAGACTCGGCAAATTGTTTAAAGTCAGGGTCAGACACAGAGTTAAAATCAAGAACAAAGCCACCCTCTTTCCATTCAATAAGCTCTTTAAGCCCTTGGATAGAAAAAATTACAGGCGGAGTTTTAGAAGCCATTTCTGCACGGAGAGGCTCCATATGGTCAGTGCCTGAACCAACTGAAAATGCCTCAACAGTTATACCTTTTTCCTGGCCGTAAGCATTAGTCATTTCGGTAAACTGAGCCGCATTTTCGCCTTTAGAATTGTAAATTTTAAGTACTTGTGCGCCGGAAGGTGGCTGGGCTTCCTGTCCTTGAGAAGGTGGGGGCTGAGAGCCCGCCGTTTCAGGCTGTGGAGCAGGTTGATTACCGCTGCTGCAGGCAGAAACAGAAAATGCTAGCAATGAAGCAATTAGAATTGAAGTGATTTTTTTAAATTTCATTTAATTTCCTCCTATATATTAATATTTTTTATAGAACCCCCTTCAATAATCTCTAAATTATAGAGAATATGTCTGGGAGGCTGTATCTCTCGTTGATGGGCAATAGCATCAAGTAAAATCCTTATAGCGTCGTCACACATTTTTCTAATAGGCTGTTTTATTGTAGTAATTGTAGGGTTATAATATTTTGCCATAAAAGTGCCGTCAAAGCCGATTAATGATATATCGTCTGGTATTTTTAAACCATAATTAAATATAGCTTTAGCCGCACCAGCCGCCATTAAGTCCGACATTGCAAAAACAGCGGTAAAATCAGTTTTGGAATCAATTAGCTTTTTCGTTTCCTCAAAAGCAGTATCTATGGCAAACTTCCCGTTTACATATAATTGCTTGTCAAATGTTATATTGTCCTCACTCATGCGTTTTAATGCGCCCTCAAAGCGTTCCTCAACAAGGCTAGAAAAATCAGCGCCTATTATAGCAATTTTTTTATGCCCCATCTTAATTAAATAATCAGCGGCAATATATCCGCCTAAAAAGTCGTTAACACTAAGGCTTGATAAATTTGCATATCCAATCCCTTCAGCTGACGTAGTTATGATTACGCATGGTATGTCCTCAATTGCAAAGTAATATTCAAAGTTTTTAATATCTGCGCCTAAAAAAATTATTCCCTTTGGCTTTTTTTCGGCATAAACCTGTTCGGCAAACAACAATTCATTATCATTTTGCTCAATATAGCTTATTATTGGGCTATAATTGGTTTTTTCAATTTTTTTTTGAATATTGCGAATTGCATAGTGAAATAAAATATTGTTGCTCCCTTTAACAATACAAGCAATACTTTTAGATTTTGATTGCTTTAAGTTTTTGGCATTACCATTAGGGGTATAGTTATAATGCTTAATTATATCCAAAACTTTAGAGCGAGTTTCGCTTCCAACATCTGGATGTTCATTTAAAACTCTGGAGGTAGTTGAAATGCTGACTCCTGCCATCCTGGCAATATCCCTAATATTCAACTTTTTAATAAAAATCCCTCCCAGTTTATATCATATTTTGTCATGTTTTGATAATAAAATACATTGGTAACGTTTCCGGAAACGATTCCAGTATATGGAAATATTATACCATATTATGGTAATTATGCAATAGAATTTTAAAATTTTATAATATAATTTTATTTATTCTTATATTTAGTTTCAGAATGTCGACAACTTTTGAAGGCAGCTTACTTTTTGGTACAATCGTTCTTTTATTTTGCGAAATGCCATTTGGAATGCGGAACTTATACAATGCATTCACTTTAAATCATTTTAAAAATGTCATAAAGGAACATAAGAATGCCATATTGAATAATCCTTATTTGGAAAATTTAAGAT
>CAZJGG010000139.1:0-2936 GCA_964545475.1 uncultured Eubacteriales bacterium
CTTATAAATTCATCTACAGCTAATGTCATGAGTTTTTGTTTATTACCATCGCGGTAATCACGCCATTTTTTAGTCCAATTTATATTTTGAACGATTGGTAGGTGGATATATTGAATAAAAAAATAAAATTACTCATCATTTTATCAATTTTAATGGGTATATTATGGGTGAGCATGGTTACTACTGATTATCTGCTTTCTGTAAAGGCAGAGGCTCCCGTGTTTGCCCAAAGGATTAATGCCTCTGATGCTGATATATATCACGGGATTGGTTACACCGTTATTATTGATGATGGATATGCGGTCTCACCGCCGGACGCAGAACTTAAAGGGTGTTTCCACTGGGGATGGCGATAAAGTAATTTTCGTAAAGGCATAGATAACAAGCATTATCCGAGTTAATCCGGTGTATGTATATCATGCAGAAAATTTATATATTGTGATAAAATCATGCTTTCATAGGAGGTTCCGCGAATGAAACGCCTATATAAAATTGCCGCCATCTCTCTCACCATCTTGCTGATGGCTACGCTCTGCTCATGCGGACAAAACGCTGACAGCGTGCCCCCCACGAGTACTTCGCCATCACCGGATGTGACAACCAGAGCCCCGGGTTCAAGTGGGACAAGCAGTGAAATATCAAGCTCAACGAATACCGCGCCCACAAGCAGCGAATCCACGTCAACAGTCGCTGCAAACAGTGCGCCCACGTCCAATACCGGAACAAACGCATCACCAAGCTTGGACACATCGAACAACAGTACGGCTATGGAAATGAACATTGCCTCTCCGCAGGCTGCACTTGATGCTGTTAAAAGTTATATAGAAAACCAGAGTGACAGCTCAGATATTTTCAGTAGCCTAGACAGTAATGTTAATCCACCAGCGTACTACTTCCAAGGATCAAATATTTTGATTCAATATGATTCTTCGCACAGTGATGCAAATGGTACATATTATTTAATTCATGAGTATGAATATGTTGTGGATAACCCCAAAACCGGTTGGGGGCATACAGTCACATATAATTGGTTCCGAGTTGATGCACAAACCGGTGACATCACCCCCTTGTACGATTCTGACGGCTCTTTGAATTCTAACTACTAAATGATAAAAATACTTAATAGGTATTGAAATAAAACACCTTGACACACTTACGTTAGGGTGCTTTTTTATTTCATTCGATAAATAAATGTGCTTGAGGAATTTGAAATTCAACTTGCTTTTTTGCTCTTACAGGTATAATATATAAATATTACAACTGTAATAATATAAAAAAACCAAAAAGTTATTCTATGGGGGTTTTAAAATGGACGAGTTAAAAAGAGTGGCAGCGTTCGTTGCGGCACTTGCTTTGATTTTGATTTTAGCATCTTGTAAATATTCAGGGGCAGAAAAAGAAAATAGTGAGCGTAACGAACCCAGTGTTGAAAACAATATGATTTCTAGCGTGAATGAAAAAAACTTGGATATGTTGACAAATGGGAAACGCAGTGAAGTTATTGGAGATTATCCATACCCTGAAAACCCAGCCGAACAGCTTAGGATTGCATTTGAAAGTGATAAGAATATACGTGGGATTCCTATGGAAATAAGCAATGTAGAAAAGATAGAGTTTGAAGACAAGGAATGCACACAAATTAAAATTACTTTTACTGACGGCAATGAAAACATGTGTGTCATTTCTTTTGTCAATAAATATCTTGATTATGGTTATGAGGAAACTCTCGACGGGCGTGAGAATCCGTCTTTCACAATAGCTTTCAAAGACCATGACAACTCGCAGGATATGATAACCGTTTTAACATTGGTTATTAAGTATATATCCCCCGACTTAAGTTTTGAGGAAGCGGAGCGCCTTGCATTAAAACAGGACGATACGATTTCTACGGACGGCTATTCAATGCCGCAGGATATAGGCGGATACCAAATCCAAGCGCGATATACAAATCCGCATGTATTTGTTCGCACACCGTATTTTGAGTCAAAATTTGGAGTGAACGTAAGGGCGATAAGACAATTATGGCGCGGTACTATTAACCTACAGCAATGCAAGGAGTTAATAAACCCTCAAGACGACAGTTTTTTAGATGTGCCATATTGGGACACGGAAAAACATTCCGAAATTGTATATGCTGATTTTATAGTAAAGAATTTGTGGCAAAAGCAAAGTTACCTTCACGGAGAAACGTGGGTAATGGTTGATGTAGAATCAATGACAGGGCAGCAATATGCTTTTAGCCTAGATACTTGGGAATTTCCTAAAGCATATGAGTTTGGTGTTGGCCAACTGTATACAATGTTTATACAGCCAAATAGAGGGTTAGTATATGCTATTCAACGCTCCGAATCGGCACAATTTAATTCACGCGGAGAAGTGCAACCGATTGATTATCCTATCGTTGACTGGAAAAACCCTATTAGGAGGATTGAGCCGGAGGGCGAGGGTACTGTTTACGATGTTTCTTTTTTTCTTAAAAGCCAGTCGTATGGCGAACAGTTTGCCGCACTTCACGGTAATGGAATTGGAGAAAAACAATGGCCTAACGACCCGGCTTGGGATGGTTATACGTTTGTTGGTTGGTATGATAACTGGGAATGCAAAGGGAGTCCGTACACTAAAGACACGCCTATTTATCAAGATACATCCCTTTGCGCTAAGTGGAAATATGCAGGTCCCGGAGGTATCTGGCCGAGGGCGCACAGGGGTGATATTCAAGGCATAGAAGAAGGAAGTTACCTTTCTGCCGGGCAGAAATTGACCATCACGGCGAAGGGCTATAATATGAATCTTGAAACACCGAAAGACCAGCGTTTTAGATGGTACCCTGTGACTTGGAGGCTTTCAGATGGTGCAAGCGGCAGTTTCTCGAATGAAGCGCCTTTTCAAGCAGTATTATCATTAAACAACAAAGATGCTGGGCGGTTGTACATTAC
>CAZJGG010000140.1:0-2890 GCA_964545475.1 uncultured Eubacteriales bacterium
CTATCTGTTTTTTAGAGCCGCCGCTTAACGCACGATAGGCTTCATCTTGATACCATTTTGCGACTTCATTGCCGATATGACGGCTACCGGAATGAACGACAAGGTATAATTCGCCGTTTTCGTTTCGGGCGACTTCTATAAAATGATTACCGCCGCCAAGTGTTCCGATGCTGCGTCTTGCTCGAACAAGATTGACTTCATGTACACATCGCAAAGATGTAAGGTCAATTAATATGTTCAACGCATGTTCTTTGCCGCGAATCTCTCGTCCGCAAGGGATTTCCCGGCGAATAAGATTATCAAGTACGGCAAAGTCAATATCCCGCTGGGCGAGTTTTACCGTTTCCATGCCGCACCCGATGTCTACACCGACCATGCCCGGCACAATCTTATCGGTAATCGTCATGGTTGTGCCGATTGTACAGCCCATCCCCGCGTGAACATCAGGCATTATGCGTATTTTACAATCGGCAAACTCGGCACGGTCACAAACCATTTTAATTTGCGTTTCGGCGGCGGGTTCGAGTTCGCCCGTGTAGCAAATTGCCGTATTGTGCGCTCCAATAATTTCAATCATTATTTCCCTCCAAAGTGATAACTATGATTTCCGGCCTATTGAACACCCGCGGCACAGCAGTAGATTCTCGCGCCAACCCACGGCTAACAATTAAATCTATTTCTTGGAACGAATACAGACCGTTCGTATACTTTGGCAGCAATCCCTGATTAGGTGAAAGCAAGCCGTTTTCAAGGATTAGCGGTATGCGCCATTGCCCGCCGTGGGCGTGACCCGACAGTACAAGGTCTGGTTCGAGCGGTAAAAACTCATCAATGCGTTCAGGGCGATGGGAGAGTAATATCGTGAACAACGTAGTATCGTTTGATTCTTCCAATTGCTTTAACTGCTCTGCATACGGTAGAGTGCGGCTTCGGTATCTGTCGGTATCGGGGTCGTCGATGCCGCTTATTCTGACGGATTCACCTCTTATCGTTAAAATATCGCTGGTTCCCTCCAAAATGTTCACATCGTATGAAGCAAGAATATCCTTAAAATCATCTGCTTTCCCGCTCCAAAATTCGTGGTTGCCGGAAACGTAGTAGCAGGGGTACTTAACCGTTATGCGTTCTAAAAATTGAATGGTGTTGTCATTAGGGAGTATGTCGTCAAATATATCACCGACCAACAAAATCACGTCTGGCTGTTCTGCTGTAATCGAATTTATCAGCTTGTTTTGCTCGTTGCCATAATCGCAAGAATGAAGATCTGTTACAAGTGCAAGCCTTATTTGTCCTGTTATTTTGTTGGTTGCTATATTGTGATAACTGACCATCAAACTCTGGTTAAGCGCTAACACACATAACAAAATCTGTGCCGACAATAAAAGCGGTATTCCTACCATAAATTTGGCATGACGCGTCTTGTGCCGAATCGCAAGCATCGTTAAAAGCATTGCCGCCGAACCACCGAACACGGAAATCACAAATAACGTCCGTTCTTTTACACGCCAAGCATTCTTTCGGGCGGCGTTTTTATCGCAAATAGTTATGATGACCGCAAGTAAACTTATTACGGCAATATACGCATAAAATAAACTCATTTTTTAATCATCCCATCCACGTCTTTCCGTGCAAAGGTCGTCCATCCAACCCTCATCGTATGTTGAGCCTTCGTCTTTGTATGGCACGGCGCGCGGTCTACCCATTTTGTACAGCTTGCATGATTTCGGGCCGTAACAGTAACTCTCAAAACGGTATTTCTTGCTTACGCCCCAGTTATACTCAATTTCAACCGCCGACATAGATGCCCATGCACATTGAAAACACTTGCCTTTGTAACAGCCAAGGCTCAACATTCTCGCACCGCGCCATTCGTAGGTCGCCATATCCGGCGGCGGGATTAAGTATGGCGGCGGTACAGTTTCTTTCGGCACAGAACGGCTAATGACTTTCAACCCTCCGGCGCGGTAGTAGTCGGCATAATCACTGACATCGTACATCTTCGACCAAGCCGTGCCTTTAGCTTCATCACCGATACGAAATTCGAGCTTATGCTGCTGTTTCTCAGAAATCGCAACGGAGAACGGAGTGTTCACACCATTCGCTTCACCGTTAAGAAATAAATTATATCCGCGATGATAATGAGTGCGGTTGTCGAGCTTATATCGCCACACAGTCGTTCGCGGCTGAACCGACACGATTATGCCTTGCCATTCGATTTTTTCGGGGGTGTTAGTGGTCATTGCTGTTCACCTCAAAATCTGATTTCAAATGCCCTCTTGGAACCGCCATCGAAACCTACGGATTCGTAAAATTTATGAGCTTCTGTACGTTTTGTTCCGCTTTGGAGCGTGACCTTATAACAGCCTTGTTCTTTTGCGTGTTCTATCGCCCGGTTCATCAACTTACGCCCAATACCATGACGGCGGTAAGCGGAGGCGGTAACGACATTTTCGATGAAACCAATCGGCGAGCATTGTTTTGTGATATTCGGGATAATTGCTATATAACAAGACCCAACGATTTTTCCGTCATTATCAGCAACGAAGTATGTCACGCCGCAATTTGCCGATTGCTTGAAAACATTGATTGCTGTGTCCATATCTATCGGCGGGTCATGCGGCTGTAATTCTGCGTACAGTTCAAGTAATTGCCATATATCCTCACTCTTTGCTTCCCTAATCTTTATATTCGCCTTGCCTTTTCCCAACACGCAAGTATATTTCGTACCCCATGTAGGGTCTTGAAACTCTGCTATTTCAAAACCGTAATTATGATAAAATCCGACCGCTTCATCGACTGTTTCGGCTTCAAGTGGCAAGCTATACATTTCTTTCAAAGCAGTCACCATTGCGCTGCCTATACCTTGTCGTTGTTTTTCTTCGGCAACAGA
>CAZJGG010000141.1:0-2780 GCA_964545475.1 uncultured Eubacteriales bacterium
AGTTACGGCTAGATTATATTGTATTTTTATTAATTATATGGTAACTTATAAAACAACTCAATTAATTGTTTTGAAAAAAACACTGATTAATGCCTCAAGTGTTTTTTTTCCGAAACTTGTGATAATTTTTAAATTGCTCTAGGTTATTGCGGATGCCAATAATTTATATGAGGTGTTAATTCATGAATAAATATGTTTTTCCTATTGCTATGTGGCTGATATTTGAGGCTATCGCTATAACACTGTGGTTGACATCAGATAATGCCTTTTACTTATTTAATTTTTCATACATAGGCACATGCATTGCTGTGTGCATGACTCTTTTAGCTAATAAATTTAAGTATGCCAGAAATATTTTGCAAATTGCCGTTGGGCTTTATATGCTTGTATTTTTAGGTGTTTTGCAAAAGGAGAATATGCAAATTGAGGGCTTTTGGCATTACTTATTTTTAGGTGTATTTGAAGCGGCTGTCATCCATTATGTTGTAGCAAAAATCTTTGGGCCTTTAATTTTTGGACGAGGGTGGTGTGGACATGCCTGTTGGACAGCAATGGTTCTTGACCTGCTTCCTTATAAAATTCCGCAGCAGCCACGAAAGAAAATCGGGGTTATACGATATATTGTTTTTATTGTATCGTTTCTATTTGTTGGCGCATTATATATTCTTCATATACCCAATATTGAACAAATTATGTATTTGAGCTTGATTATTGGTAATATATTGTATTATGCCGTAGGTATATGGCTAGCTTTCGCTTTTAAAGATAATAGAGCTTTTTGTAAATATATATGTCCTATCACAGTGCTTTTAAAGCCTGCAAGTTATTACTCAATTGTACGCATAAAAAATGATACGGATAAGTGTATATCATGTGGTAGGTGTAATAAAATATGCCCTATGAATGTGGAAGTTCAAAATACATCCCGCAAGAGAGTTAATGGTACAGAATGTGTTTTGTGCTTTAATTGCGTTAATGAATGCCCTACGAAATCTTTGCATATTTAAGGGCGTGTTGTAGCTTCTAAGAGCCTGTTGAGAATTTTCATTTTGGCGTCTTTTGGGTGAATCTTCCGAATTGTTGCCTCAGCGTCGCCGCCGCTTCTTTCAACTTCGCAAAATTTGCTCAAAAACCCAGTAAAATCGAGATTGTGAACAGCTTCTAAGATAAACAGATTTCATGGAACAGGAGATAAAATCGTGCATTCTGATATACGGCGAGAAAAAATCGTCTCTATTTTGAAAGAAAGCAGTAAAACTGTTAGCGCTTCTGCTCTGGCAGAGCAAATGCAAGTTAGCAGGCAGGTAATTGTTTCAGACATTGCTCTCTTACGGGCAAAGGGGTTTGAAATTTTATCGACTCCAAAAGGTTATACAATAAACCCTATAGTATCAAATGGTGATATTGTTTTTAAGATTGCTTGTATGCATAATGGGGATTTAACTAAAGAAGAAATATATTCAATCGTAGATAATGGCGGAAAGTTAATTGATGTTATCGTTGAACATTCTTTATATGGGCAATTGGTGGGTCAATTAAATATATGCTCTCGATACGATGCCGAAATTTTTTTAAATAAAGTCGAAAATGAACATATAAATTTGCTTAGTAAGCTGACAGAAGGTATACATCTGCATACCATATCGTGTAAAGATGAGGAAAGTGCACAAAGGATAAAGACAGCCTTAGAAGAATTAAAAATCCTCTTGACTTAATTAACATATTGGGTTAATATAAGTGTCAAGACAGTTGACTTGACACTTATAGGAGGTAATAGTTTTGGGCATGTTAGGGATTTCTTTGCTTTTTGTAGGAATTGTGTTGGTTTTAAACGGTGTAAACAGGCTTTGTGGTATAGATGCTAAGTCTACGGCGTTTATGAATGTTGTAACGGGGTTAATTATTGTTTTAGGTAATTTTATTATGCTGGCAAAGGCATCTGATATAATAGAATACCAAAATATCGCTTCTGGTTTTTTGTTTGGTTTTACATATCTATTTGTCGCTTCCAATTATTTATTTAAGCTTGACCTTCGTCCGTTCGGCTGGTTCTCTCTGTTTGTTGCCGTTTATGCTGTAATAATGTCTGTTTCTTCTTGTTTAGCCGGAGATATACGTTTTTGCTTCTTATGGGGCGCATGGGCAGTTTTATGGCTAGAGGGATTTTTAGAGCTTGTTATGAACATGAAGCTTGCAAAGATATTTCCGTATTTATCAATAACTGAGGGCATTTTTGCAGCGTTTATTCCTGCTATATTTATGTTAATGAATAGATGGTAAAAGGAGAGTTAATTTTGAAGAAAGCTTTAATTATAATTGATTATGTAAACGATTTTGTTGAAACAGACGGTAAGCTTACATGTGGTCCACCTGCTCAGGACATAGAAAATAATATTTCGCAAATCATAGAGGAATTTAGCAAAAGTGATGATTTTATTGTTGTTGCGTCGGATAACCATGATGAAAATGATATATATAACCCTGAACATAATTTATTTCCCACTCACTGCATTTCTGGTACGCCGGGGTGTAATTTATACAAAAACGTTTTGTCGGCGGTAAATAAAGCTAACCCAAAGAAGCTTATTAAAATTGAAAAATTAAGATATTCAGCATTTGCCGGAACAAATTTGGATTTAAAGCTACGTGAGCGCAATATTAGCCATATCTATTTAGTGGGAGTATGCAGCGACATTTGCGTACTGCATACCGCTGTTGATGCATACAACTTGGGGTACCATATTTATGTATACGAAAATGGTATAGCAAGCTTTAACGCC
>CAZJGG010000142.1:0-2724 GCA_964545475.1 uncultured Eubacteriales bacterium
TATATATAGTATTAACAAAATAATGGTGGTTAATTCCATTTACACTAAAGAATATTCACAACCTTATTCCGTGGTAACTTTTCATGCGTTTGTCGTGGTATTTTACCCTATAGGTATTGACAATTTTGTGACATAATGTTATTATTTAATTAGTATTTAGCATACACTCATCTTTAAATCAATCTTATGACCCAATAACGACATTTTGATAACATCATCGATCCATTAATCTTTTACTAAAATTTCTTAGAAAACTTAAACTTAAGAGGAAAACTAATGAAAAGATTTAAGAAATTCATATCTATATGTACTGCTGTTATAGTGTTATCGCTAGGAGTTCAGTCAGTATTTGCTAATGAATATCAAAACGATGAAAACGCAGCCTTAAATGACTTAATAGAGCAAATGGAAGATATTCATACATACAGCGGCCCTGAAACACCGAACACTTCATCTCTAACTAACGAAACTAATACTTTAGATTATATTGATATAAATTCATTGTCTCTAGATAATGACGATTCATCTATTTTAGAAGAGACTGAAGTTGAACTTGTTAAATTTGAAGGAGATTTAGACTTAGAAAAAGAAACATTTATTGAGTTTGATGGTAAACAAGATTTGCAAAAGGTAAGCGAAGGTATTACAACTACAAAGTTGAATAAATCAGATATGGAATTAAAAATTGATAGTAGTAAAAATGCGAATACTAAAAAAGCAAGATCACAAATTTCTCTTTTAAGTGCTAATACATCCCCTGCAACAGCTAAATCTATTGCTATTAATGCAACTGAATATGGCGATATAACATTTAACGGCGACCAAAGATGGTTTTCTACAACTGTTACAGGTCGTACACGTCTTACCCCAGAATTAACAATGCCAGAAGCATCAGACTATGACTTGTATTTATTCTGGCTTAATGAATCAACAATGACTTTGCATTTAATTTCAAGTTCTGAAACATATAACACAACTGAATGGTTTGATATCATTGTTGGCCAAGGTACTTATTATATAAGAATTATTGGATTTGAAGGACCTGGTAATTATACACTTAAAATGAATGGTACTAATCAGTATATTCAGAATGAATTAAATGATACTATTGAAACGGCTACTTCACTAGCTTCTAATAATTTCTCAATACAAGATAGTATAAACAGTCGTTACGATTTTGACTATTTCAGAACATCTCTTACAGAGAGCAGAATAGTTACTTTTTCTATGACTAAACCTATTAGCGGCATTGATACATTGCTAATTATGAATAATCAATATTATAATATTCCATGGGATCAGGAAATAGAATTGCAACCAGGATCTTATGGATTCGTTGTATATTCAAGTAACGGTCAGTCTAG
The DNA here is from genome assembly GCA_964545475.1 of uncultured Eubacteriales bacterium. Lineage (GTDB taxonomy): Bacteria > Bacillota > Clostridia > Lachnospirales > JAISER01 > CAZJGG01. Next base: position 1,365 of record CAZJGG010000142.1, read on the forward strand.
CACAAGTCCGTATACTTTGAGGATGAGCTCACAAGCTAAAATGTACAAGGTTTGGGCTGTATCTAGTGATGGACGATATAAATTTCAACAGAAAATTTCTGATGGCTCATATTATGTAAACAATACGCCAATAGATTGGAATTACAGTTATACTGATTCTTATTCAGCAAGCTATGGTCATTATAACTTAGGTTGCTATCATTATGACATGCCTACAAAAATAGTTATGGATGTTAGATTCGGTTCATATACTACAACATGGAGCGGGTCGTCTTCTAATAGTAATGTTATGAGAGTATATCTTACAAATACAGATTTCACGGTAAGAAGATATGCATCTGGAACATACGGTAACTTTATCGGATATACAAAAAGTGACGCATGGCTCATAATAAATCCAGTAACAGGTAAAGTTATAGACGAAATGAAATTTAACTATCCTTATTATTATGGCGGTCACAAAGCGTCGTTTACAGCAAGATAACTTATTGTTGCGTAAAGTATAATAAGTTTTAATTATTGTATGCTAAATACCCTTATTATTACATAAGTTTTCGGAAGGATGTGTGAATATGAAAATAACAAATTCAGACTATAGCAGCTATTGGGAATTACAACACAGACCTAATGATATTGTAGTAAATAAAGCAGACAACACAAACCTTACTGAGCAGTTAAGATGTGGCTTAAATGATGATGGCACACCCATACGTGCGTTAATTGATGGTGATGTTTTAGAGCGCTTAGATAAAATGCAGGAACTAATGCGGACAATGTACAGTGATTTTGGAGTTAATCGTGTAAAAGTAAACGAAGAATTCATTAAAGAAGTTTCAAACGAATATAAAGAGATAAAAAAATTATTCAATTCCTCACATGAAAGTATAAGAGATACATATATGCCTTTGTTAGACGACACATTTGATACAATTATATTCCTATCATCTGCTAGATTGCAGGAAGCAATTATTGGAACAGAAATTGTAAATGGTATGGTAATAATTAGGAGATTACCTCCAGAACTTAATCAAATTAAAGACTTTAATGAAAATGATAATAAAATGCGCTCTTATCTCCTTAAGGATATTAACGAATTGCTTAAATCCTATGTATTATCTTTAATCGGCGGAGGAAATGGCGATACTTCCTTGTTTAAAACAAAAACTTACGGATTATCTCTTAATGATTTGTTTAATTTATATGAAAATAAAGATGATGAAGATTTAAGAAAAACATATTATAATAAAGTTTTTTCTAAAACGTGGTCTTTACCAAATAATATTGATATATAAGGTTTCCAAATAAAAGAGAACGTTTAGACTTACGTGTAATTGGTAATACTAACCAAAAAGGAGCGGAT
>CAZJGG010000143.1:0-2721 GCA_964545475.1 uncultured Eubacteriales bacterium
CCAAAGCTTATAGTCTGCTTAAAAACAGCTATGACCCTGCATTTAAACAACTCACTGAAAAGCTTGATGAAATGGGTAGAGATATTTCATCACAAGCGAATAGCAACATTGAAAAGGTAAGCAGAAGGCTTAATGCAACGGCAATATTCTTTATTATCTTCACCGTTTTTTGCATGACTTTAGCTATTATCTTAGCTCTGGTTACAACAAAGTCCATAACTAAGCCACTGAAAAGACTTGTTTGTGCGGTTAATGAAATTTCTAATGGGAACTTTGACATAAGCTTAGAAACAAAAAGCCGTGATGAAATCGGTGAGCTTACAAACTCGGTTAAATCCATGATTGAAACTATAACCCTGCTTACAAATGACATAAACAAAATGACAGATGATTTTAAAGTAGGAATAATTGATTCACGGATAGACGAGAGTTTATTCGTAGGTGACTATAAAAACGTAGCAAGGGGCATAAATTCACTTGCGGACGGCATGGTTGAGGATATTTTGGTTATCCTTGACGCATTCGGAGAACTTGGCAACGGTAATTTTGATAAGGAAATGAAGCAGTTTGTCGGCATGAAGTCTATTGCAAACTCCCAATTTGAAGCCTTAAAGAAAAGCATTTATTCCTTAAATTCTGATGTTATGAGGCTGATTGACGGTGCTGTGGACGGTAATCTCGAAACGAGGATAGATACAGAACTTTATAAAGGAGGCTGGAACAGACTTACTGCTTCACTGAATAATCTTTTGAGTGTTGTAAGCGAGCCAATAAACGAAGTAAATAGTGTCCTAAGTCTGCTTTCTGTTGGAAACTTTAATATTGAAGTAAACAATCATTATAAAGGCTTGTTTGCAGAGATGATGACATCATTAGAAATAATGGTTAATTCAACGGGTTCTTACATTACAGAGATAACCGACATTTTGCAGGCAATTTCAAACAATGACTTGCGTGTTTCAATCAACCGTGAATATGTTGGGCAGTTTGAATCAATCAAAAAAGCCATTAATCGTATCAACGACACACTTACTCTTACTATAATAAATATCCAATCATCAGCCGAAAATGTTCACTTAGGTTCAAGGCAAATTTCCGATACATCAATGGATTTAGCTAATGGTTCTGCAAATCAAGCAAGTGCCGTTGAGGAACTTAATGCTTCAATATGTGCTATAAACGAGCAGATAAAGCAAAATGCTCAAAAAACCAAAACAGCAACAGAGCTATCCGAAAAATCAATTATTAGTGCGCAAGATGGCAATGTTGATATGGAACATATGCTTACGGCTATGGAGGAAATTAAAACTGTTTCAGGTGACGTTGCAAAAATCATCAAGGTTATTGACGATATAGCCTTTCAGACTAATATCTTAGCATTAAATGCCGCCGTTGAAGCCGCCCGTGCCGGATTGCATGGCAAGGGTTTTGCTGTTGTTGCCGAAGAAGTGCGGTCCCTTGCCGGACGAAGCCAAAAGGCAGCACAAGACACATCTTTGCTTATTGAGGACGTTGTATTAAAGGTTAAGGACGGTGCTGAAATAGCTGTAAAGACTGCTGATTCCCTTAAAGCTATGGTTGAGGACATTAATTCTATCTCGGTTATTGTTGATGAAATTGACAAGTCTACTGTTGAGCAAATGGAGGGCATATCACAAATAAATATTGGAATTAATCAGATTTCCGATATTGTCCAACTTAATTCATCAACATCAGAGGAATTTGCAGCTTCAGCACAGGAGTTAAGCAGTCAGTCTGAAATGCTTGCACATATGATTTCGGGGTTCAAATATTAAACCATTGGAGGTGCAGTAATGAAAGAATATAGAGTTTTCTTTTCCTATTATTCCGAAAACAACGGAAATTTTGAAGATATGCCTTTCAAGGTTGAGGCTGAAAACCAGTTTGAGGCAAGGCAAATAGCTTGGAGCTTGTTTGAAAAAAATGACGAGTTGATGTTCTGCAAAAACATAAAGCAGTACGGTGTTACTTGGGACGCTAACCCACTTGATTTGCAAGATTACTTTAATGCACGAGCTTCATATCACAAAATGAGAATTGGAGAGATTGAAAATGTCAAAATCCCCAATCTCACAATAGATAAAGAACAAGACCGTGTTGGAGAATATGAGCGTGAAAAGTCTTATTGTTACGGAGCTTTGAATGAGATAGACATTATTGCCAAAGATTTATATAAATCCTTGGGCATGATACCTCCGTCAATTTATGATGAAATATACTATGCAAAGGAGCTATGCCCGTATCTTGATGGTCATGGTAAATATGATATATCAATGGAGCTTTATAATAGAGCCGATAAAGCTGAAAAATGGGATAGTTCTTCTATATTTAGTCTGAAAGAACTTTTCAACAGGGGTTACACTACCTTGCTTGGGGAAACAGAATTTTTTGATTCACAATTTGGCAAAGATGGAACATATCCAAAGTTTGCAGATGTTAATGACAGGGATTACGTCTACTTGAACAAATGGCGGCATGAAGGTAAAAGAGAACATCTCAGTAACCTACCTATGTTTGATGAAAGCCATGTAATTCCTAAAAGCAACCACTACTTAGACTATGAACAGAGGATTCTCGTGTTGAAAAAAGAAGTCCTGAAAGATGAATACCAAAGACCCGACCAATTGCTATGGTGTGCAAGTGGCGGCGGTTTTGGCTGTAGTCCAACGGCAAGAGGGCGTTCTGTATTTTGTGAAAACC
>CAZJGG010000144.1:0-2696 GCA_964545475.1 uncultured Eubacteriales bacterium
GCAACTGCATCAATCAAAGTATTAGCTGCGGAATTAACCCAAGATAATTACAAAGTTAAATTGCTAAATGACAAAGTGAGCCTTAACAAGAAATCTACAGTGGGCATTTTAGTTCCTATTAAATTTATTGCTAAAAATGCAAGTATGGCTATAGGTGAAGACATGGAAATTGCGATGTCTGAGGTAGATCCACAATATTCAATCAAAGCAGTTAAGTTGTATAATGGAGCTACAGAATCTACAGATTTTACAGCTTCTCCATATGATGACAGCAACATTTTAATTGAATTAGCAAATACAACAGCTAAAACAACTAAAGATATTTCTGTTAAGTACTTGTTAAAAGGCGATGTAGATAGCGCAACATTCCAAGAAGCTGAAGGTAAGCTTGAAGTAGCTGTAATTAACGCTGCTCCATCAGTTACTTTGCAGTCAGAACCTCTTGACATATTCTACTTCGACAAACAGGCTGCGATTATGGTTATTACTGCTAGCGGCGGTGAAGTTGTTTCTATTGACGCAAACAGTGATGTTGTTCTTTCAAACGGTAAATTGCAGTTGTTAGAAACAGCTACTGCAGGAAGCAAAACAATTAATGCTAAGGTAAGAGTTAATGGGTTTGATGATCTTTCAAGCGTTAAGCTTTCTTACAAAATAACTGAGACAAAGATAAAACTTAAACTTAACCCGTCTAAAGTTATTTTTGAAGAAGGCACTGAAGGAAATGCATTTGTTGAACTTTACTCTACTGATAAAAATTTTGCATTGCAAGATATGAAAGTAAGTTCTGTAACAGGTAGTGAAGGCGTTGATATTGGTGGTTATGATGTTGAAAAAGGTATTGTTCAGATTTATTCTACATCACAAGTCGGAAACGGTTCTATTACTGTAAACTTTAATAACAGTAAAAAGACAATAGTATTACCGATTAACATTACTAAACCAAAAACTGTGACACCTAAGATTACGGCAAGAATTAAGAATTTTACTGTTAACTACAAGCAAAAAGGCGAATTAGCTAAAGTAAATCTTATTACAACACCTACAAATTTGAATTTATATGACAGCCAAATTACAATTACTCCAGATATTAGTGACGTTTTAGACTGTGACATTGAATCCAATAGCTTAAGTATTAAAGTGAAGGATGGTAAAACGTTACCAAGAAGTGGGAAATATAAAATCAGCGTAGTCCATGAAGGGGAAAAGAAAATATCTCTTGATATTAACATGACAATTTCCAGCAACGAACCTTCACTGACTGTTTCACTTAAAAATAAGATTGACATTATTAACCCGAATTCAGCAGTAACAGGTACTCTTAAATTTAAAGATACAAGTGATACTGTTGAAAGTATCAGATTGCTTGAAAACGCTTTTGAAAGCCAAGAAATCTTTGTTTCAACAATAAACAAGGCTTCTAACACTTTCTTAATGCAGGCAAAGACTAGGTATATTTTACCAAAAATTAAGAGAACTATGTTTGTTGAGGCTAAAATGTCAAGCGGTAATGTGATTACTTCTAAACCAATTACTGTAACGCCTGTGCAAGGTTCTGCTAAAGCTTTTGCAAACACAAAAGAATTGGTTTTAAGCAAAGAAGAGCCAATAAACGTTAGCAACGTTTCGTTTAGCATTACTTCACCTATTGGTGCAGCAATAAGCAAAGTAATTATCGATCCGAAATCAAATAAAGATAACTTGTTTGAACTTATTGAAAACGATGCTACCCACTATCAGTTCGGTTTTAGAGACGGAACGATTAGCGAAGATGCAAACGTTAAAAAGTCTTATTCAATTAAGTTCTTAGTTTACCCGGAAGGTACTGTTGATGAAAACGGTGTTCCGTTTAGCAGCAGCTTCTGTAAGCCTGTTCCGGTAACTGTTAAAGTTAAAGTTACAAACTAATTTTAGCTTTAAAAAACATAATATACTGAAAATTTAATTAAATAATAGTTAAGGCGAACAAGAAGCAAAATGATTGCTTGTTCGCCTTAATTGTTGTATATTGTTGAGATAAAAATTCAATAGTAAAATAGGGCGTGAACATAAATAAATGAATTTTGACGACATAAAAAGAAATTTTAATTTCGATGCTGATATAAGTGAAATTGATGAATATTTTCAGTCTGTTGTTTTATTATTGTTAATAAAAATAGACAATGATTATCATATAGTTTTTGAAAAACGATGCGCTGATATTAGGCAGGGTAATGAAATTTGTTTTCCCGGAGGGAGAATTGATAAATACGATGATTCTCTGCAAGAAACCGCATTAAGGGAAACAGAAGAGGAACTTGGTATACCTAAAAATAAAATCAATATATTCGGCAGGCTGAATACTGTTATTGCACCTATGGGGGCGATAATTCACGGTTTTGTGGGATTTGCAGATATAGACAAAAATGAGATAAATATAAACCCAAAAGAGGTTGAACGCTTTTTTACAATTCCAATTTCATATTTTTTAAATAATGAGCCTGAGCAATATTTTACAATGGTGAAAGTTCATCCTACAACAATAGATAATAAAACAAATAAAGAGACGGTTTTGCTTCCTGCAAAGGAATTAGGGTTGCCGGAAACATATTACAAACCTTGGGGAAGCCACAAAAACAAAGTATACGTTTATAAAACGGAGTTTGGGGTAATTTGGGGTATAACCGCTAAATTTATTGTAGAGTTTATTAAAACAT
>CAZJGG010000145.1:0-2656 GCA_964545475.1 uncultured Eubacteriales bacterium
GGGCATCTAACCCCTCCGAGGTTCTCTCCAAGCTGCCCCCACTTGTTGCGACGGTATTATCGCGCTCGACTTTATGGCCGGACAGGAGTATCTTTAACCCCATTGCCTGTTATCGCCGTATCGATGGTAATTCGATATTTATAGCCGGAAGTTTCTCGCTCATCGAGTGAAGCAACGGACAAACAGGCTGATATAGAGTGTGACCCTGTTTCCTGTGCGCTTCACATCGACATCATGGCGCAACCGCTAACGTGGCTTATGCTTTTGGCAATAGCAATGGGAACGTGTTTGATGAAATGAATATTCTGTTGTCAAGGTGCGCCCTATGACCGCTTTAAACGGAAAATAGGTGAGGGAAAATTACTCCCTCACCTATTTCCACACTTAGAGGCCAAAAGTAGCCCCTATTTTTTAAAATATTTTATTTGGTCGCGGATTTTTTCCTCAGCTCTGTCAATTGACCTCTTGACAGGCATTTTTGTACAGCCCTCAATCTCAGCTATTTGCTCATATGTAAGCCCAAATTCGTGATATAAAACAAACCGCCGTCGTTGAGTTTCTGGCAACTGCTGAATTGCAAGCCGCAAGTTCTCGCTACGCAAGCTGTCAAAGGTTGTTTCCTCAACACTCTTTGGCTGAATTAGCGCCCGGTTATAAAGTACTTCATCCGATAAATCTAATTGCTCAATGTTTCGCTCATCAGACCGCCGTAAATTGCGCTCAACCTTAACAAATCTAAGAAACTCCAGATAGACAGGTCTTGAAACCTCTGTTTCACGCTGTATAGTCTGTCCATCCTCAAAAGAAACAAAATATCGTGGTATACCCTCAATAATCTCCGTCCGCAGGGTATAAGGATTATTACTCTCGAACATATCCGTTCCTCCAATCAGTTTTTGGAATCAAACTAATCGGAGGGCGATGGCGAACGACAACAGGGCAAAACAAAAACACCCAACAGAGCAGAATTGCCTTGCTGAGTGCTTATATAAAAATGGCTCCTATTATCTTGAGTTTTTACTTCCTCTTTATGGCTGCATCTATCCTGTGAATTACCTGTGCTTTTTTTAATTGTGTACCAATATGATAAATAAAATAAGTCCTATTTAGGGTTTTTTGCTTCCGTCCATTATTAAAAAACGGTTGTATGTAATAGAACGCAAGATAATGATTATACGTAAAAAGCGCCCTCCAAATCGTGGTTTGGAAAGGCTCTAATTTATTTAGAACATAACAAAGACCAGCCAAGCCCACGGTTTTTTTTTGTTGGGTCTTGGCAGTTCTATCAAGTTCTTTTTAATGCTGATTATTGTTATGTATATAATTAATTCTTATATAATCGAATTATTAGGTAATTACAAATTCGCCTTATACCCTGTACACTGTTATTGGAGGTGAGTAATTAGTGCATATCGATTCAGACGTACATAATTTTGGAAATATCATAAAAGCCGCCAGAATCGAAACTGATATAACGCGTGACCAGCTTTCCGAAAGAGCTGGTATTGGATACCGCCATCTTATGGGTATTGAAAATGAGAACAAGGCTCCAAGCATATTTGTATTGTTCCGTATAATTCGAGCATTGGGCATTTCGGCTGATACTATCGTTTATCCCGAAAAAACTATATCAAGCTCGGATAAAGACAAGCTATACCGAATGTTATCGCAGTGTACAGAGCAAGAAGTTCGGGCGTTCATTGCAATGCTTGATGTATTACTGGCCGGCAGGAAATAATTTGTAAAGATAAGGTGAGCTATTTATTGGTTTAACAATGGATAACTCCCTTATCAACACTCAATTTTATAATGCGCCCAATTTTTTAAGCAGTTGAACACAATCTTTTGCACCCTGTATATACAAATACTTTATCTGCTCGTCTGCGATTTTTTCGCTTTGCTCATAGTACCTTTCTAAAATTTCTCTTGAACCTTCGTCAAGTTTCCTTAAGACGTTTTTTACTTGAACGCTTAGAAGAACATTATCTTCTATCAGCGCGTCAATCTCAGGGGTATGGTTTCGCTGTTCATGTATGCCGTATTCTGTCAATTTCGTTATAAGCATATCCATAATCTCTTCAAATTCCTTATTTTCCAAAGCTATCACCTTCATTCTTCGCAATTTTGTCATTAGCCAGTATTATTTGTTAGTATGAGGAACACCATACAACTTTATGTGTTCTTCCAACGGGTTCTCTTTAATTTGAACTCCCTCAAACTAAGCCCAATGGTTGTAAAATTCAAGTATTTGTGTTTTAGATTCCTGTAAACAGCATATATGTATAAAAATATTACATGCGTAATAATTATATATTACGCATGTAATATATAAAAGTCAAGCATTCTTTTTCCATTAATAAAAAAACAAGCACGGCCTGCGTACTTGTTTTTTAGGGGAGATTATCTATATTCAAATTGTAATATCAAAAAGTGAGTTGATTATGACAAACACTTTAACATGAAAAGTGTTTGTCATAATGCTTATAAAATTGGCCGCTATAATAAACAGATTATCACTCAATCCTGAACGTAATTTCTTCCACTTCACGCAACTGCCCTGTTGCTTGCCATTCAACCCCATCGAAAGTTTCTTCAAAATAAGTAATGTACAACCGCCCAGCATCTTTGTTGTTTAATGATAATACTGCTTGAAAAG
>CAZJGG010000146.1:0-2597 GCA_964545475.1 uncultured Eubacteriales bacterium
ATCAATTGTTAAATCTTTTCTTTTTCCCTATTGACATATCACCAGGTTGCTTATTTATCATTTAGTAAATTATATATGAAAAAATTGGAAAAATCAATAGTTTCCACCACCACGGCTGTTAACAAAAACTTGAACCATTACATCAGCATTAATCATGCATAAGTTGTCAGGGTTTATGAGAACCTCATGCCACCCTCTTATAATTTTACCTCCGCCGTCCTTCGAAAGATAAGGTACTATATTAAACCCATCTCCAGCAGCAGTCATTGTCGTGTTTTCACCGTCTACAGTCACTACAAATTTGCTTGCCGTGGGGCCTTCGTATATTCCGTACTCGATTTCATGGTTATGTGCGGCTATTTGATGTGTATGTCCTATATTATGGGTGTGGTTTATCCCATGGGTATGCGCTGTATCATGATTATGCTCAATATTATGCGTATGGTGAATATCATGGGTGTGGTTTATCCCATGGGTATGCGCTATATTGTGGTTATGTTCCATGCTATGGCTGTGTCCAGAAATTTCTACTGCATGTCCATGGTCTGGGGCTGTATGATTATGTTCATTTTCACCTGACAAGGATCTAGTTGTGGCTAAGACGGGTTGCCCGTTTGGGTATACACGCACTGTGTTAATTACTACATTTTCTTGTCCATTCGATGTTGTTTGTTGGCTGCTTGCACCTGATGAAGTTGAGCTACTTGCCCCGGTACTTGTTGAACTGCTTGCCCCTGATGTTGTTGAACTACTAGCCCCGGTACTTGTTGAGCTGCTTGCCCCTGATGTTGTTGAACTACTAGCCCCTGTACTTGTTGAACTGCTCGCACCTGATGTTGTTGAGCTACTTGCACCAGAAGACGTTGCTGGAGCAGACTTATTCGCTTTACTGTAAGACCTAAATGCGTCAGTTTGAAAACTTAATTCAACTTTGTTTATATGTACCGCTTCCTCAGGAATGCGGAAGCGGATTTTAGCAGGGTAACGAGTGTCGCAATTACCGTAATAATTGTAATTATTTATATTTGTTGCGCCTTGAGCGTAGGTTTCGTTTATTTTTGCCCTCTCGTAAAGCCCAGCAAGCCCACTAGAGCTTTCCCCGCTGTCGGACGAAACTTCAATAACTGCCGAAATATAGTCTTTTTCAATTTCCCTCTTGCTTTTCTTAATTATTCGTGTCGTTACGTCTACGCCTATATCATCATCAATAACCCGAACAACATCACCGCAATCAAACTTATCAATAGGTATGCCTGTAAGCCCCCACAATTCAGCGGCTTCTATTTCATAAGTAATTTTTGGCTGCTTAAGCTTTTCAAGCTTTGATTTAGCGGCGTAATAAAGATTTTCTTCAAGCTGATAGCGTAAGTCAGTCCATATTTTTTCAATAACGCCGTATGTGCCTATGGTATCCGCATCAATATATGGTTTCTTTGTGGGGTTTATACCTGTTATTCCAAGCTGATTTACGCCTTCACCGTAACCAAGAGCATAAAGCCTTGTGCAAACAACTGCGCCGTCCTCACGCTTTTTAATGCCTTTCATGTTACGTTCATACCGCAAATACGCCTTAACAATTGTAGTCGGCTTAATGAGGTTAACAACCCAAGGGTAAACTGTAGTGTCCCAAGTAAACAAGAATTCCTCTTCAAAAGGATTCGGAATACTGAAAAGCGCACTTAGCAGAGTTTCATTTTCCCAAGAATACTGAAATTGTCTTGAAAAATCGCACCGCCCAAGCCTCCAGTCCGATTGCCTGCCTAGGATGTAATTAATTATAGCAGTGGTATTTGTTCCAACGCCGCCTATTTCGTGGTATTGGAACAGGCAAGTATCAAGCAGCCTACCAAGCACATGCTCACAACGGTAAGTAATTTCCCTCGTAGTTGCGGTTTTTGTAAGCTCCATCGGCATAATACGAAACATGTCAATATATTCGCCATTTTCATAAAGCTTTATGTAGTTAAAGGGACTGCAGTACTTATTCTTTTCATCATCAATTTTTAGCGTAAATTCTGCAGTTGTAAGCCTGTTTATTTCCTTTTCATAACCTACATTATAAGCATTTTCAAGTATTGCAATTCTTTTTCTTGATTTATCATAAACTTCTACTAGCCAATCCATAAATCCTCCTAGATTAATTGTAAGCCGGAATTTCTATTCTTTTGCGCTATAAAATCAGCAAGCTTTATAACAACCAGCCTTACTATTTTATCAATGTCAGAATCATCCCGCACATTAAGAACAGCACCTTTAAACAATCCCTCTGTGTTAATGATTATTTCAGTATTGTTGTTAATGTCGCCGCCCATCGGAAGACCGCTTCCCATTTCAGTAGCAGAAACATTGCCGCCGGAAACGTTTATTTGCTCAATTGCGTTGTCAAGGTTGGGTATAACTTTATTCATAGTCTGATTAACAAGCGGTACGGAGTTTTTAACACCATCAAGAAAGCCGTCAATCATGTTGTAACCCCAGTGGGTAATAAATCTGCCTTCGCCTTTTTTTGATGGAGAGTTAAAACCGAGAAAATCGGACACGTTTTTAACAATGTTGTTTGCGGCGTTTGAAGCTTCTGAAGCCATGCTTTTTATACC
>CAZJGG010000147.1:0-2549 GCA_964545475.1 uncultured Eubacteriales bacterium
GCAATTGGTTGCCGTCGTTGTATACATATTCAGTCGTTTTGTCCGGTTTGCCTGTTTGCAACACCTTCATAAGGCTTCGGTTGCTTCCGCTGTCGTATTCATATGTCTTTGAGGTGGTAACGCCGACCCCTGTTTCGATTTCAGTTTTAAGCCGCCCAAGACCATCATACGTATAATTTGTACTCAAACCAGAAGTTTCGTTTTTCTTAAAAAGCTGGTTTCCGTCTAAATAATAATCGTATGTATAATGAGTCGCATAAAAAGCCGCCTTTCAGATTTGATAGACGGCTTTGGCTCAGATTTATTAGTTTTTTGGAATATACTCAACCTATTTTATTAATATATTATAAAGTTCTGTTTCTTTTTGCGTTTTGTCATAAAAACTTGTCTCATCACCTTCTGCACAATGAATTGGATTGAAATATGCATCACCTTCTTTATCAACCACTTTGACCTTAAACCCAGAAATCAACGACTGGTTATCGCTTATTTCATTCTTTGGCTTTGTATAATAATGCCAAAATAATTGATAATAATTAGCAATATGATTTTGAAATGCATGCCAAGAGGTGGAACTAGTAGATCGTATTTACATCCCTTTTATCAAAAGGTTGGAGATTAAGAATATACGACTTAATATCACTAATGCTTTTGCATTGGTAGTTAATATTTGATTCATTCACAACTATATCCAAGTTAATAAATAATTCCGAATCAATATCACAGAAAAATGTAGAGTAGATTACATCAACACCATATTTTCGAATCAATAAATCTCTAAGATCTGAAAAGTCAGTTAGCATCACATTTTCCTCCGGGTTTATATTAATACTTATGCTATCAAGAATCTCCAAAAATTCTTTCTGTGGGGAATCTGTGTCTTTTCCATATACTTTTTCGGGGTCGGTACTGTCAAAAACTCTGACTGTATATCTTTTTGCGTTTCGCTTTCCGTCATATTTTAGCAAAAACTTATATTTTTCATCTTTGAAGTATTGCTGATATCTCTGAAACATTTTTTATCGCCCCTGTCGCAATATCATTTACAAGTTTCCATGCCTGATCATACGTAATACTGTATTTTAATCCCATTTCCTTTAACAGCATAAATAGAGAATCAACTGCTGTTCGTTTATTTCCATCCAGAAAAGCGTGACTAGCAATCCCTCGAACTACGGATGCTACTTGATCATATCTGTTATCGTAATATGAAGCAGCATTTATTATGCTTGAAATAGAATTATATGCATCTTTTCCAGTTGAATATAATTTATTAATATTAATGATGCTTTGCGTGAAAAAGTTAGCTTTATCGGCTATACTTATGCCCTGCTGTAAACCCAAAAATGATAAGACAAATCCCGGCATTTTTGCCATAATTGCTGGATTGGCTAGTAAGAAATCAGTCGCCAATTTACATAGTACCGCTCCAGCAAACCATCCAATTACAGCGCCACCTACGGTTACGCCTGCTGTTATAGCCCAATACTGCCAATTATCGGCGTCATAACCTAGCCCCTTCGCCATGTAGTTTCCGAAGAAAGCACCGCCAATAGCCCCTATTGCGGCGAATACGGCATTGATAGCCGCCTTACCTGTTGGGTCAGCAAACATCAGAGGGTTATTCATCGCATAGACATATAGATTTCCACTTTGCGTAATCGCAGCCAAATCAGGCTTGTATGTATATGAGTTTAAGGCCAAAGGATCATTCTCATCTTCTTCTCGGTAATTCCATTTAACTGGATTATCCCCATATATCATGTTTGATACATTCCAGTGGGTATCAGGCGATAACATTCTTGCTGTCGTAGGATTATAATACCTCGCACGGAGATAAATTGAGCCAGTTTCCTTATCAAAATACTCCCCACAATAACGAAACGGATTTGCATCATTAGGATTAGGGTTTACCTCCACACCAAACGCATCGTAGTTATAGTTAGTTACTGACCCATCTTGTTTTGCCAAGTGTACCACGTCGCCATGGGCGTTGTAAACATAGTGCGCCGAATTTCCGCTTTTGTCAATGCTTTTTATTAAGTTAACCCCACGTATGTACTTGCTTATAACTTGCCTAGAGCCGTTTAGATCTGCCACGATATTGCTGCCGTCCCAAACGTGTGTTGTTGTTTGCCCATTTGTTGTTTTGGAAAGGCGCAACCCGTCTGCCCGGTAGTTGTATGTTACGGTGGTTTGCCCTGTTTCTGTCTTAACTAGCTGGTTAAACCTGTTGTATTCGTTAATTTCCGTTAACGATACATGCTGGGGCGAAGCGCTATTCGACGCAACCCCCAAAACAGACAAGCCAACTGCTATTTTATCGTTTGTTGCCTGTTTTATTGTGTATGCAGTTTTGCTCAATTGGTTTCCGTTGTTGTCATAATCATATTTGCTTATATCGGTAAACGCTTTATTGCTTCCATATGTCATTTCCATAAGCAATTGGTTGCCATCGTTGTATACATATTCTGTCGTTTTGTCCGGTTTGCCTGTTTGCAACACCTTCATAAGGCTTCGGTTGCTTCCGCTGTCGTATTCATATGTCT
>CAZJGG010000148.1:0-2545 GCA_964545475.1 uncultured Eubacteriales bacterium
AAATCTTTTTTGTTGACAAGTTTCTATCTTATGCTACAATATACGTAATTCTTTAAAAAAGGGAAGCTGTTATGGAAATTATTAAAACAGACAATTTATGTTATCAATATAAAAAAACTGGGGCGGACGGCGTAGAGATAGTTTTGAGAGACGCTTTAAGTAATGTAGACATCTCTATTAAAAAAGGCGAATTTGTTGCTGTTTTGGGGCATAACGGCTCAGGGAAGTCAACGCTTGCTAAGCATCTTAACGCTTTATTGCTGCCATCTGGAGGTAAAGCTTTTGTATTGGGTATGGATACGTCTAAAGAAGAGAATGTATGGTATATACGGCAGGCGGCGGGTATGGTTTTCCAAAACCCGGATAATCAAATTATTGCCACAATTGTTGAGGAAGATGTTGCTTTTGGATGTGAAAATTTAGGGCTTGAATCTGATGAAATAAGGCAAAGGGTTAATAACGCCCTTAAAGCTGTTCATATGGAAGAATTTGCTCTTGAACCTCCCCATTTTTTATCCGGAGGGCAAAAACAGCGTATAGCTATCGCCGGAATTTTAGCAATGAAGCCGGACTGTATAATATTAGACGAACCAACCGCAATGCTTGACCCATTAGGACGCAAAGAAGTTATAGACACTGTTTTAAGGCTTAATAAAGAAGAAAATATTACCGTTATTTTAATTACCCATTTTATGGATGAGGCTGTCCTTGCAAAACGGGTAGTTGTTATGGAAAAGGGCAAAATAGTTATGGACGGTGAACCACGTGAGGTTTTTAAAAATGTGGAACGGCTTAATGAGCTGGATCTTACTGTGCCTCATGTAACAGAAATTGCCTATAACTTAAATCGTCTTGGTATTCCCATAGATGACGGAATATTGACTATTGATGAAATGGTTGGTGCAATATGCCGAATCACGCAAAAATAGAAGTTGACAATGTTTCTTTTGTTTATAACGCTGGGTCTCCTTTTGAAAAAAAGGCTTTGTCAAATATATCAATGACAGTTTACGAGGGGGAGTTTATAGGGCTTATCGGGCATACAGGTTCTGGAAAGTCTACGCTTATAAAGCAATTAAACGCTCTTTTTAAGCCTACAAGCGGCGTAATAAAATTTGAGGGAAAAAATATTTTTTCCCAGGAAATAAGCAAAAAAACAATTAGACAAAAAGTGGGGCTTGTTTTTCAATACCCAGAGCATCAGCTATTTGAAATGACGGTTTTAAAAGATGTTTGCTTTGGTCCTTTAAACATGGGGTTTTCAGAAGAAGAAGCACAAAAAGTTGCTAAAGAAGCTTTGAAGCTTGTTGGAGTTTCTGAGGAGGATTATGAAAAATCTCCTTTTGAGCTTTCCGGAGGGCAAAAAAGACGTGTGGCAATTGCCGGGGTTTTGGCTATGAAACCATCTGTTTTAATTTTAGATGAACCAACAGCAGGGCTTGACCCATACGGACGGGAAAGCCTTTTAAATGTGCTTAAAAATATGAAAGAAAACGGGCTTACAATTATGCTTGTTTCCCATAGCATGGAGGACATTGCTCGCTTTGCAGACAGAATTTTTGTTATGGAAAAAGGGGAAATTATATTGTCCGGAACTCCGGCGGAGGTTTTCTCTCATGCTAAAAAGCTTGAAAGCGTTGGTCTTGCTGCCCCGGAAACAAGTTATTTAATTGAAGCGTTAAGACAAAAAGGGTTTGACTTAAGCCCTTATATTTATACAACGGAACAAGCGACAGAGGCAATTTACGCTTTGATTTCCGGCAAGGAGGGGCAGAAATGACAAATATTGCAATAGGTCAGTATTTCCCGGTAAAGTCTTATGTACACAGCCTTGACCCAAGGGTTAAGCTTGTTTCAACAATATGCTTTATTGCGCTGCTTTTTGTTATTTCAAGCCCCATAAGTTATTTATTAACAATTTTGTTTTTAGCCGTCGCCGTGATTATGTCTAAAGTGCCATTTTCATTTATATTTAGGGGAGTAAGAGGAATTCTTTTTATAATGCTTTTTTCCGTTGTACTAAACGTTTTTTTAACAACCGGAGAGACAGTATTGTATAAGGCAGGAATTTTTACAATAACTATGGAGGGCGTGGAAATTGCTTCTAAAATGGCAATAAGGCTTGTGCTTTTAGTGTTGTTTTCATCACTAATGACTCTAACAACAACGCCAATAGCACTAACAGATGCCATTGAATATTTACTTAAACCGCTGAAAGCCATTGGAGTTCCTGCTCACGAAATTGCTATGATGATGACAATTGCTTTAAGGTTTATTCCAACACTGCTGGAAGAAACTCATAAAATAATGCAAGCGCAAATGGCAAGAGGGGCGGATTTTGATACAGGTGGGCTTATTAAAAAAGCAAAAAGCCTTATACCACTTTTAGTACCTCTTTTCGTTTCGGCATTTCGCCGTGCAGACGAACTGGCTCTTGCAATGGAAGCAAGATGTTATCGTGGTGATATTAAACGTACTAGAATGAAAGTTTTAAAGCTTCAGAAAATAGATTATTTTGCTATAATTTTTTTAATATTATTTTTTG